>DATJTB010000089.1:0-18568 GCA_035503795.1 Methylocella sp. | reverse complement strand
GAGCGAATTCCGCAAAAGTTGACAGACTTTTGCCACGAGAATTCGCTCCAATTTCTTGATCTTGCGCGATTTCCTATCGCTCGAACCATTCCGTTCGAGCGGAAAGCGCGCGAGAGCGAATTCCGCAAAAGTTGACAGACTTTTGCCACGAGAATTCGCTCCAATTTCTTGATCTTGCGCGATTTCCTATCGCTCGAACCATTCCGTTCGAGCGGAAAGCGCGCTAGGTCCCGATCCCTAAAGGACTCGAGCAACGCTTCTGATTCTTCGGAAGAACGAGGGGAGGATTGGACAATGAGCAACGATGAAGCCGGTCCAAGAAGTGTGAGGGAGGTCGGACACAGCCGGTTTCTCACAACGGTTTTTACCGTGGTCATCATTTCCGCGGCTCTTTACTTCGCACGCAGTGTGTTGGAGCCGATTGCCTTCATGTTGTTCGTAATGGCTCTCGTTGGGCCTTTTCAATATGCCGCGGAAATCAGGACGCGAAAGTGGATCGCGCTCATCCTGACGATTCTCATGACCCTTTTTGTGCTCTCGCTTCTCGTGTTGGCGATCGTTTGGAGTATCGGCGAAGTAGCACATTGGGGGCTGGCGAATGTCGATAAATTCCAGTCTCTTGCCGTGCGTGTCAAACAATGGCTTGAGAATTATGATCTTTTTGTTGTGGCTTTTTCCAAAGTGAACTCAGCCTCCTTTGTTGGGTTGTTTCAGGCGATCGCGGCGCAAGTCAATTATTTTTTGAGCTTCGTGCTCGTCGTATTTCTGTTTCTGATCTTCGGTCTGGCCGAAATGACAGATTTCAAAGACAAGCTTGCTGAGCTCGACAAAGGAATGAGTGGCTGGAGCTTGTTGGAAACCTGTGGCCGGATCTCCGAGAAAATCAGAAAATATATGCTCATCCGCACCATTGCGAGCGCCGTGACGGGCGTCGCGGTCTTTCTCTTCACACTTGCGATCGGGCTTGACCTTGCCATTGCGTGGGGTGTGCTCTCATTCGTCTTGAACTATATCCCCTACATTGGTCCTCTTATAGCTGTGATCCTACCGGTGATTTTCGCAATGGCACAATTTGAATCTTGGCCGATGGCTGTGATGATTTTCGGAAGTTTGTACCTGATCCAGCTTGTCATCGGCAACTATCTGGAGCCGATGCTGACAGGCAATGCGCTCGCGATCTCCCCCTTGGTGATGTTGGTTGCCTTCTTTATCTGGAATTTTCTGTGGGGCCTACCCGGAGCCTTTATTGGGCTTCCCGTCACCATCGCGCTCTTTACGATTTGGGAACAGAATCCATCGACGCGCTGGGTTGCACGCCTCATGTCTACGTCTCAGACTGTCATCGGAACGAAAGCTTCCCCGGCCAATTGAGTGCGGCGTCATTTCGACCGTTCTGGCCAGGGGACCTAGATTGCAATTGACCTGGTCACATCCGGACGCTAGTTTTTATCCACTTTCTTTGCGGTTAGTTTCTCAAAGCGTCGATTCCGGACCCAATGGCGAATGGATAGCTCGTCATAACGAGTTGGGCTTTTACAATGGACAACCAGGATTTAGCTCCCGCCGAGCCTCAGGATCGGTCTCAACTATTAGGCTTTTTGCGGCGCAAACTGCCATATGTCGCTGTCCTCGCCGCAGCGATCTTCGGCGTGGCCTACACCAATATTTCACATCAACCCCTCAATGGTTTTTGGGAGGTTTTGACGGTCGCGATCGGTTTTGTCTGCGTCGCTACGGCGTGGCCTTTTGCTCCCGACAGGCAAGCGCGTATTCGCTTGGTGTGGTCGCAAGCGCTTCATTGGGTGACCATTTTAGTCACGATGAACCTCGTGCTCCTGCCGGGTTTTCAGAGATTGTTGCCCGTTCCGGCGACAAGTCTCATTCTTCTGATGTTGCTGGCGCTTGGGACTTTTCTTGCAGGTATCAATCTCCTCTCCCTGCAAATATGTTTTCTTGGTCTTGCCATGGCGCTTTCCGTGCCGGCCATCACTTGGCTCAAACAGTCCGCCCTTTTTTTACTTTTGAGCGCCGTGGCTCTCCTCGGGCTCGTCGTCGCTTTCTGGCCGCGCGGGAACAAAAGCTATAACGTCTGAAGGTTAATAAACATCGGCGAACGGCAGGCAACCGGCAGGCAACCGGATATCGGAAACCTCACGACATTGCGGAGTGATGAGTTTCAAAAGAGCATGATCGGGTTGCCGGAGTTCCGTCTGTTGGTACGAGCAACGATTGAATTGAACCGCGCGCGAACGATCGTAAACCCGACCAAGATCGAAAAATGGACGCCGGTTTTTCGCATCCCACTCACAGTGCCCGCCCGAGAACAAGGCGATAAGGACTGCGCATCTTAACGCCATTTTTACTAAGACAGACGCAGATAGAGGCGGACGGCGCAGGTGCACCGTCCACGTCAGTCGATCGGTTTCATCATGCGTCGCCAAAGTGCCGGAGCTGCCGTCCCGCATGCCCAGGTCAAGGTCTTGCGTACTGGGGGTGCAGGGCCGCGTTCCGGCATATGTGGTGGTACGGCCCCCAAGGCGCCGCTTTTCAGCGAGACCGTCATCGTCGGCGACTGCCTCACCGAACTGACTAGGCTGCCGCATAATTCGATCGATCTCGTCTTTGCCGATCCTCCCTATAATCTGCAGCTCGAGAACAGGCTCTCCCGACCGGATCAGAGTCTTGTTGACGGCGTCGATGACGAATGGGACAAATTTGCAAGCCTCGCCGATTATGACCGGTTCAGCCGCGCCTGGCTATCCGGCGTGCGTGAGGCGATGAAGCCGCAAGCGACGCTTTTCGTGATCGGCTCCTATCACAACATCTTCCGGCTCGGCGCGATCCTCCAGGATCTGGGCTTCTGGATTCTCAACGACATCATTTGGCGCAAGGCCAATCCGATGCCGAATTTCCGCGGCCGACGCTTCACCAATGCCCATGAGACGCTGATCTGGGCGGCGAAAACCGCTGACGCCAAGGCCTACACCTTCAATTATGAGCTGCTGAAAGCCGGCAATGAGGATGCGCAAGTCCGCTCGGACTGGTTCCTGCCACTCTGCACCGGTGCCGAGCGCCTGAAGGATGACGAGGGCCACAAGCTCCATCCGACACAAAAACCGGAAGCCTTGCTCACCCGCATCCTGCTGGCTGCCTCGCAGAGAGGCGATCTCGTGCTTGATCCGTTCCTCGGTTCCGGCACGACCGGCGCCGTGGCCAAAAGGCTCGGGCGGGATTTTATCGGCATCGAGCGCGATCCCGCCTATGCCAAAGCCGCGAAAGCTCGGATCGCCGCCGTTAAGCCGCTTCCCGATGACGCGCTTGAACCCGTTCGGCCGAAGCGATCCGCGCCGCGCATCCCCTTTTCCATCATCGTCGAAGCTGGGCTGATCGAGCCTGGCGAAACATTGTTCGATGAACGCCGCCGGCATGCCGCGAAGGTGCGGGCCGACGGCGCCGTAACGCTCGGCCCCGTCACCGCCTCGATCCACAAGACGGGCGCCTTGGCACAAGGCCTGCCGGCCTGCAATGGCTGGATGTATTGGCACGTCGAACGCGAGGGGCGGCTTCGGCCGATCGATGAGCTGCGCAATATCGCCCGTGCTCAACTGGCCCAAGCCGCCGAATAACGATCGCAGCTAAGCCGATTGAACCGCCGCGCGCACCTTGCGCATCACACCCGGAAAAGCCTCATTGTCGAGATCGGCCGCGCTCGTCCAGCGGCAGCCGGCCGGCGTTTGTGCCGCCTTCGCCACATCGGCGACGTAAACGAAGAGGCGCAAGGCAAAATGGGTAAAGACCTGTTCCACCGCGCCATCGAGCTTGCGGAATTTGGCCTTGAGCGGTGCCTGGGCCAGCCAGGAAGCTTCATCGGCCTCGGCTTCCCATGCGCTTCCCGGAAATTCCGCCATACCGCCCAAAAGCCCCTTCGATGGCCTTGTCCGGACGAGCACCGCCCCATCCTTGCGCCGCATGTAGAAGACGGCCCCTTGCCGCAGGGGCCGCGCCTTGCGCGCCTTCCTGCGCGGCAATTCTGCGGTGGCGCCGCGCGCCAGCCCAAGGCATGAGGCGCGCAGCGGGCAATCCTCGCAAGACGGATGTCTCGGCGTGCAGATGAGCGCGCCGAGATCCATCAAGGCCTGTGCGAAATCGCCCGGCCGCGTGGCGGGGACGAGCGTCTCGATCCGCGTCTTGATGTTTGTCCTGGCGGCGGGCAAAGGCGTCTCGATTGCAAAGAGCCTCGCGCCGAGGCGCAGCACGTTCCCGTCAATAGCTGCCGCACGCTGGCCGAAGGCGATCGCGGCGATCGCGGCCGCCGTGTAGGGCCCAACCCCAGGCAAGGCCAGGAGACCCGCCTCCGTCTCCGGAAAACAGCCGCCGAGAGGCCCGGCAACGATTTGGGCGCAGGCATGAAGATTGCGCGCGCGCGAATAATAGCCGAGCCCCGCCCAAGCCTGCAGCACATCTTCCTGGCGCGCCCCGGCAAGCGCGGCCAGGTCCGGCCAGCGGTCCAGAAAAGCAGCGAAATAAGGGACGACGGCAATCACCGTCGTTTGCTGCAGCATGACCTCCGAGAGCCAGACGCGGTAGGGATCGGCGCGCTCTCCCGGCGCCGCCCGCCATGGCAGGACGCGGCGATGCGCATCATACCAAGCAAGAACGGCCGCCGCCGGACCGCCGAGGGCTGCATGCGAAAAATTAGGTTCCCGTTTTTCGCGCAAATCCCGCTCTCGGTTTTAGGATCGATCACGCTTCATGATTTTGGCCCTGCGCGCCCTAGCAGGATCAGGGCTCGCCCGAGCCCGTCATCAATGCGCCGCCTTTACCCGGTCTTTGTTCACCAAGATTAACAGACCGTAAAAATCATGGGGGCAAATGATGACCGTGACCGTCAAGCCCATACCGGAAGGGTATGAGGGCGCAATTCCCTATCTTTGTGTCCGACATGCCGCCGAGGCCATCGCCTTCTACAAAAAAGCCTTCGCTGCGGAGGAAATCCTCTGCATAGAGCATGAGGGCCGCATCGGCCACGCCGAGCTCGCCATAGGTGCAGCCAAGATCATGCTGAGCGATGAATTTCCCGATGAGGTGCTGAGCCCGCAAGCCATCGGCGGGACGCCCGTGATGATTCATATCTATGTCGAGGATGTCGATTCGTTCACGGGCCTCGCAGTCGAGGCGGGCCTCAAGACCCTACGGCCAGTCACCGATCAGTTCTATGGCGACCGCGGCGGCAAATTCGAGGATCCCTTTGGTCACTGTTGGTGGATCGCGAGCCGCAAGGAAACAGTCGCACCCGAGGAACTGGAACGCCGCGCCGCCGCTTTGTTCGGAGCCCGACCGGGCGGCTGAGCCAGGGTTGCCGCTGCCGACCGGCTGCGCTAGGTTTGTTTGTGCTTCCTCAGGCTGGCCGTCATGGCTAGGCTTGCCCCGACCATCAGGGCCGGGTCGCTAAGATGGGCTTCCGCAAATGCAAAGCACACGCAGGCCTGGCGCCAGAGGGGCGAAGCCACTCGGCGAATTTATAGCCCAGGCCATCGAGAAGGTAGCAAAGCGGCAGGGTTTCGGCCAGGCTGGGCTTCTTCTCTATTGGGATGAGATCGTCGGCGAGCGGCTGGCTGGAATGGCGCAGCCGTTGAAGCTTGTCTGGCCGCCCCGCCGATGGAGCGCTGAAGGTGAGCAGATGGCGGCCCCGGCAAGCCTGATCCTGCAGGTCGAGAGCGCTTTTGCGCTTGAAGTGCAGCACTTGGCGCCGCTCATCATCGAGCGCGTCAATACCCATTTTGGCTGGGCCTGCGTCGGGCGAATCCTCTTGAAGCAAGGCCCGCTCGCAACCCGTGCTCCAGCTCGGCAGACCTCCATATCAAAGCCTGGTCTGGCCGCCGAAGTAGCGGCCCGAGATTTGGTCGGGGCGCTCCCGAATGAACGGCTACAGCTTGCCCTCATGCGGCTTGGCAGTCATGTCTTAAGCCCCATTCGCTTCTGAAGCTTTAAGCGGGCCTAGAGCTGGATGAGCAAAAGTGTGAAGTGGTTTTGCGCTCGCATTCCGCGCTCACAACCGAAAATCGACGCTGCGCCTTAAGCAGTTTTGGACTCGATATATTTTTCCCAGCCGGAAGACCGCAATCGGCAAGCCGGACAAGAGCCACAGCCGTAACCCCAATCATGCCGTTCATCTCGCGCACCGAGATAGCAGCTATGCGTGTCATCGAGGATCAGATCCACGAGAGGTTTACCGCCAAGCGCTTCGGCCAACCGCCACGTTGCCTCTTTATCAAGCCACATCAGTGGCGTTTCCAGAACAAACCGCGCTTCCATCCCAAGATTGATGGCCAATTGCATGGCTTTGATCGTATCGTCTCGACAGTCTGGATAACCGGAATAATCCGTTTCACACATGCCAGCGATGATGTGTTTGAAACCACGGCGATAGGCGAGCGCCGCCGCAAGGGTCAAAAAGACAAGATTGCGGCCCGGCACGAATGTGTTGGGCAAGCCTTGCTCATCCGCGACAATCGCGACATCATGGGTCATGGCGGTTATTGAGATTTGCGCCAATGCCTCAATATGGACCAAGTGATCCTCGCCGAGCCTTTCCCGCCATGAAGAAAAATCACGCATGAGCCGATCACGGATCACCGCGCGTTGATCAAGCTCGATCCGATGGCGCTGCCCGTAGCTGAACCCGACTGTCTCGACCTGCACATATCGATCAAGCGCCCAAGCCAGGCAAGTCGTGGAGTCCTGGCCGCCTGAAAAGAGCACGAGCGCGCCACCTTTGATCTCATTCATGGCGGAACGTGCCTATATCCTAACCCGAGACTCTGATCTTCATCCCCGATCATTTATTGAGGGGGGATGAAGATCGGGACCGAGAGAGGGAGTCCCTTATTCGCCAACCGGCAATTCATTGGGCTTGGCGAGCAAGGGGGTCGCAGACTGTGTCGCCGGCGTTTCACCCTTCTGCGCCAGGATGAGATCATCTCTCATATTGGCGATGCGGCGCAATTTGGCCATGGCCGCCCCGGTTCCAGCCGGAATGAGCCGGCCGACAATGACATTCTCCTTCAGACCTTCCAATGTGTCGGCCTTGCCGTTGACCGCGGCCTCGGTCAGCACCCTCGTCGTCTCCTGGAAGGAGGCGGCAGAGATGAAGGAGCGTGTCTGCAGGGACGCCTTGGTGATACCGAGGAGGACCGGCGTCCCGGATGCCGGTTTCTTCTTTGCGGCCAGCATCGCCTCATTGGCCTCATCGAGTTCGATCTGATCGACCTGCTCGCCAGGTAGAAAGTCCGTATCGCCTGGATCGACAATATCGACTTTTTGCAGCATCTGCCGGACAATCACTTCGATATGCTTATCGTTGATGCTGACGCCCTGCAATCGGTAGACTTCCTGGATCTCATTGACGAGATAGGCGGCAAGCTCTTCCACACCCTTGATCGCCAGAATGTCGTGCGGAGCCGGATTGCCATCGACAATATAATCGCCCTTCTCGATGATATCACCATCCTGGAGATGGATGTGCTTGCCTTTCGGAATCAAATATTCGATCGGCTCCGCGCCCTCCTCATTGGGGAGGATCGAGATGCGGGTCTTGTTCTTGTAATCGCGGCCAAACTGCACCGTGCCGGATATCTCGGCAATGATGGCGTGATCCTTCGGCCGGCGCGCTTCGAACAATTCGGCGACACGCGGCAGGCCGCCGGTGATATCGCGGGTCTTGGCTGACTCCATCGAGATACGGGCAATGATGTCGCCCGCCTTGACCTTGCTGCCGGGATCGACAGCGATGATGGAATCGACCGGCAGGACATAGCGGGCCTCGCCACCGCGCATGAGCTTGCCGATCTTGCCATCCGGCCCTTTGATCACGATTGCTGGCTTCAGCGTCGACGAACGCTGGTTGAGCCGCCAGTCCATGACTAACCGCTTGGCGATGCCGGTCGCCTCATCGATGGTTTCCGTCATGGAGGCTCCTTCGACGAGATCCTCGAAATCAACGGTGCCCTCAATTTCGGTCAGGATCGGCCTTGTATAGGGATCCCATTCGGCAATCCGATCGCCGCGTTTGATCTTGTCGCCCTCATCGACTTTGAGCCTGGTGCCATATTGGATACGGTGGACAGCGCGTTCCGTTCCATCCGGCCCCTCGACGACAACCGCGACATTGCGTGCCATGACCATCAGATCGCCATCACTGTTGCGAGCGAGATGGCGGTTACGGATCTTCACCACTCCATCGAAATTGGATTCGATGAAGGACTGATCGGCGATTTGCGCGGCGCCGCCGATATGGAAGGTGCGCATGGTCAGCTGGGTGCCGGGTTCGCCGATCGATTGAGCGGCGATGACGCCCACCGCCTCACCCATGTTGACGGGCGTGCCACGCGCGAGATCGCGACCGTAGCATTTGCCGCAAACGCCATTCCGAGCTTCGCAGGTCAGGACGGACCGGATTTTGACTTCCTGAATGCCTGCGGCATTGATCCTCTCAATGTGCCATTCCTCGATCATCTCACCGGCCTTGACGATGACGGTGCCTGAGGCATCCTTCAGGGCCTCGGCTGCCGTGCGGCCGAGAATCCGTGTCGCCAGCGAGGCAACGACCTGGCCTGCGTCAATGATTGCTCGCATCCGGATACCGTTTGTCGAGCCGCAATCATTCATCGTGATGATCGAATCCTGTGCGACATCGACGAGACGACGGGTCAGATAACCGGAATTGGCCGTCTTCAAAGCCGTATCGGCAAGCCCCTTGCGGGCACCATGAGTCGAGTTGAAATATTCAAGAACAGTAAGCCCTTCCTTGAAATTGGAGATGATCGGACTCTCAATGATCTCGCCTGACGGCTTGGTCATCAGGCCGCGCATGGCGGCGAGCTGTTTCATCTGGGTCGGCGAGCCACGCGCCCCCGAATGAGACATCATATAAATGGAGTTCACCGGCTTGTCGCGGCCCTGGTCATCCTTCTGCACGGAAGAGATCCGCGCCATCATCTCTTCGGCGAGCTTGTCCGAGCATTTCATCCAGACATCGACGACCTTATTGTATTTCTCGCCCTGCGTGATCAGCCCGTCATTGTATTGCTGCTCATATTCCTTGGCGAGCGCACTCGTATCCGCGATGATGCGCGGCTTGGTTTCCGGCACGACCATATCATCCTTGCCAAAGGAGATACCCGCTTTGAAAGCCTCGCGAAAGCCGAGCGCCATAATCCGGTCACAGAAAATGACCGTCTCCTTCTGCCCGCAATTGCGGTAGACGATATCGATCATGTTCGATATCTCCTTCTTCGTCATAAGCTTATTCACGACGTCGAAGGGAATCTTGACATGGTTCGGCAGCAATTGCCCGAGAATCATTCGGCCGGGCGTGGTCTCAAAAATCTTCGAGACTCGCTTCCCCGCGCTGTCGTAGGTCCAGGCCCGGCCCTTGATCTTCGAATGCAGTGTTATGGCCTTCGCTTGCAAGGCATGCTCGATCTCGCCCATGTCGGAAAAGGCCATGCCCTGACCAATATCACCGTCCCGCATCAAGGTCACATAATAAAGGCCAAGCACAATATCCTGCGAGGGCACGATGATCGGCTGGCCGTTGGCCGGATGCAGAATATTATTGGTCGACATCATCAAGACGCGCGCTTCAAGCTGCGCTTCCAGTGACAGAGGCACGTGCACAGCCATCTGGTCGCCGTCAAAATCAGCATTGAAGGCCGCGCAGACGAGCGGATGCAATTGAATGGCCTTGCCCTCAATCAACTTCGGCTCAAAAGCCTGAATGCCGAGACGGTGCAAGGTCGGCGCTCGGTTCAACATCACCGGATGCTCGCGGATGACTTCGTCAAGAATGTCCCAAACTTCCGGCTTTTCCTTTTCGACGAGCTTCTTTGCCTGCTTGACGGTCGCCGACAGGCCCTTCGCGTCAAGCCGCGAGTAGATGAAGGGCTTGAATAGCTCAAGCGCCATCTTCTTCGGTAGGCCGCATTGATGCAGCTTGAGATCGGGTCCGACAACGATCACCGAGCGGCCGGAATAATCGACTCGCTTTCCCAGCAGATTCTGACGGAAGCGCCCCTGCTTGCCCTTGAGCATATCCGCCAGTGATTTCAACGGCCTTTTATTGGCACCAGTGATGACACGACCTCGCCGACCATTGTCGAACAGGGCATCGACGGCTTCCTGCAGCATTCGTTTCTCATTGCGCACGATAATATCAGGCGCGCGCAATTCGATGAGCCGTTTCAGCCGGTTGTTGCGGTTGATGACACGCCGGTAGAGGTCATTGAGGTCAGAGGTCGCGAAACGGCCTCCGTCAAGCGGCACCAGAGGACGCAGATCCGGTGGAATAACCGGAATTTCGGTCAGGATCATCCATTCCGGCTTATTGCCGGAATGGATGAAGGCCTCGATGATTTTCAACCGCTTGGCAAGCTTCTTTGGCTTCAGCTCAGTTGTCGATTCAGCGATTTCGACCTTAAGCTCCTCCGCGATCTTCTTCAGATCCATGCCATGCAGAATTTCCCGGATCGCTTCGGCACCGATGAGAGCGGTGAAGGAATCCTGTCCATACTCGTCCTGGGCGCGAAGATAGTCCTCTTCACTGAGGAGCTGCCGATCCTTGAGTGGCGTCAGACCCGGATCGAGAACGATATAGGATTCGAAATAAAGTATGCGCTCGATGTCCTTCAGCGTCATATCGAGGAGGAGACCGATCCGCGACGGAAGAGACTTCAGAAACCAGATATGAGCGACCGGTGCGGCAAGCGAAATATGGCCCATCCGCTCCCGCCGCACACGCGACAAGGTCACCTCGACACCACATTTCTCGCAGATGACGCCTTTATACTTCATCCTCTTATATTTGCCGCAGAGGCATTCGTAGTCCTTGATAGGGCCAAAGATCCGGGCGCAAAACAACCCGTCCCTTTCGGGCTTGAAAGTCCGGTAGTTGATCGTCTCAGGCTTCTTGATTTCGCCATACGACCAGGACAAAATCTTTTCCGGGCTCGCAATCGAAATCTGGATCTGATCGAAGACTTGCGGTTGCACGGCCGGACTAAAGAGATTCATGACCTCTTGATTCATTGCCATCTCCTGAAAGTTGTCCTGGTCGCCCTCATTTGCCGGCACGGATCGCGATGATGGGGAACTCTGTCGCTCAGGATCATCGTGATCGATCTGAGTTTGCGCGGACTTTAAGTGAAAATCAGATCATCCCTATTTTGCACCCCAGCTCCTGATGACCTGAACGAGCGGAAGGTTCAAAGCGGCGTTTGCAAGGCCAGCCGCGGTTTGAACGCTCGCCCTTGCTATTCGGCCGCCTCGGCCGGCGGCAATTGAGTTTGCGGTTTGGCACCTTGCGTCAGTTCGACATTGAGGCACAGCGAACGCATCTCCTTGACCAGCACATTGAAGCTTTCCGGTATTCCGGATTCGAAGGCGTCATCGCCACGCACGATCGCCTCGTACACTTTGGTTCGTCCGGCCACATCGTCGGATTTCACGGTCAGCATTTCCTGCAGCGTATAGGCGGCGCCATAGGCTTCGAGCGCCCACACCTCCATCTCGCCAAACCGCTGGCCGCCGAACTGTGCCTTGCCACCAAGCGGCTGCTGGGTGACGAGACTATAGGGGCCGATGGAGCGTGCATGAATCTTGTCGTCGACGAGATGATGCAGCTTTAGGATATAGATATAACCGACCGTAACCTTGCGATCGAATGGCTCGCCGGTGCGTCCGTCATATAAAGTTACCTGTCCCGAGCTATCGAGGCCTGCGGCTTTCAGCATATCGACAATATCTTTTTCTCGCGCACCATCGAACACAGGCGTGGCAATCGGTACACCGCGGCGTAGATTTTCGCCAAGTTCAACGACCGCTTCATCGTCAAGCGTGGAGATTTCCGGCGCATCGTAAATCTCGCCCAGCTTATGGCGCAGCGGGTTGATATCCCCTTCTCTCAAATATTGGTTGACCGTCTCACCGATCTGCTTGCCAAGTCCAGAACAAGCCCAGCCAAGATGGGTTTCGAGAATCTGCCCGACATTCATGCGCGACGGCACGCCGAGCGGATTCAAAACGATATCAACCGGCTGGCCATCCGCGAGGAAAGGCATGTCCTCAACCGGCACGATCTTAGACACGACGCCCTTATTTCCATGTCGTCCGGCCATTTTATCGCCTGGCTGAATCTTGCGTTTCACGGCAACGAAGACCCGTACCATCTTCATGACGCCTGGCGGCAATTCGTCGCCACGCTGCAATTTCTCGACCTTGTCCAGGAACCGGCTTTCAAGCCCCTTCTTGGCCTCGTCATATTGCTTGCGCATGGCCTCAAGCTCGGCCATCGTCTTCTCGTTCTCTACCGCAAAGACCCACCATTGCGAACGCGGGAAATCCTCAAGGATCTCCTTGGTCAACTTGGTGTCGCGCTTGAAGCCCTTCGGCCCAGCGGTCCCCTTCTTGCCGATCAGCACCTCCTGCAGGCGAGCGTAGACGCTGCGGTCCAGGATCGCGAGCTCATCGTCGCGATCCTTGGCGAGCCGTTCGATCTCCTCGCGCTCGATCGCTTGGGCGCGTTCATCCTTGTCGACACCATGTCGATTGAACACACGCACCTCGACGATCGTGCCTTGCACGCCAGGTGGCACCCGCAAAGATGTATCGCGCACATCGGAGGCTTTTTCGCCGAAAATGGCGCGCAAAAGCTTTTCCTCAGGCGTCATCGGGCTCTCGCCCTTCGGCGTAATCTTGCCGACGAGAATATCGCCGGCTTGCACTTCTGCCCCGATGTAGACGATCCCCGCTTCGTCGAGATTCTTCAACGCTTCTTCGGAAACATTGGGTATATCACGGGTAATTTCTTCAGGGCCGAGCTTGGTGTCGCGCGCCATTACCTCAAATTCATCGATGTGAATGGAGGTGAAAACATCATCCTTGACGATCCGCTCGCTGAGCAGGATCGAGTCCTCGAAGTTGTAGCCGTTCCAGGGCATGAAGGCGACGAGGACATTTCGGCCGAGCGCCAGATCACCGAGATCCGTCGAGGGGCCGTCGGCGATGATATCGCCCTTTCTCACATAGTCACCGACCCGCACGAGGGGCTTTTGATTGATGCAGGTCGATTGGTTCGAGCGCTGGAATTTCATCATCCGGTAGATATCGACCCCCGGCTTGCCGGCATCCGTCTCCTCGGTGGCACGCACAACGATGCGCGTCGCATCGACCTGGTCGATATATCCGGTGCGGCGTGCGGCAATGGCCGCGCCGGAATCGCGCGCAACCACCGCTTCCATGCCAGTGCCGACGAGCGGCGCGTCAGCACGAACCAAGGGCACCGCCTGGCGCTGCATGTTGGAGCCCATCAGGGCGCGGTTCGCGTCGTCATTTTCAAGGAAGGGTATAAGCGCCGCAGCGACCGAGACGAGCTGCTTTGGCGAAACATCCATGAAATCGACGCGCTCGCGCGGTGCCATGACAACATCGCCGGCATGCCGGCAAGTGACAAGGTCCTCGGTCAATACTCTTTCGGCATCTACAGGTGCATTTGCCTGAGCGACACAATATTTGGCTTCTTCCATTGCCGAGAGATAGACCACCTCATCCGTCACTCGGCTGTCCCGAATGCGTCGATATGGGGCTTCGATGAAGCCGTATTTATTGACGCGGGCAAAGGTCGCGAGCGAATTGATGAGCCCGATATTCGGCCCTTCCGGTGTCTCGATCGGGCAGATGCGGCCGTAATGGGTCGGATGCACGTCGCGCACTTCAAAGCCCGCCCGCTCGCGTGTGAGACCGCCAGGACCCAGAGCCGAGAGCCGCCTCTTGTGGGTAATCTCGGACAGGGGATTTGTCTGGTCCATGAATTGCGACAATTGCGAGGAACCAAAGAACTCGCGCACCGAGGCCGCAGCCGGCTTCGCATTGATGAGATCCTGCGGCATGATCGTATCGATATCGACCGATGACATGCGTTCCTTGATCGCTCTTTCCATCCGCAAAAGGCCAAGCCGGTATTGGTTCTCCATGAGTTCGCCGACCGAACGGACCCGCCGATTGCCGAGGTGATCGATGTCGTCGATCTCGCCACGCCCGTCACGCAGGTCGACGAGCGCCCGCATCACCGCGACAATATCCTCCTTGCGCAGCGTGCGCACCGTATCGGCCGCATCGAGATCCATGCGCATATTCATCTTTACCCGGCCAACCGCCGAGAGATCATAGCGCTCCGGATCGAAAAACAGCGAGTTGAACATGGCCTCCGCGGTCTCGATCGTCGGGGGCTCGCCCGGTCGCATGACCCGGTAGATATCAAACAGCGCCTCCTCGCGAGAGCTGCTCTTGTCAACCATCAGCGTGTTGCGGATATAAGGCCCAATATTGACGTGATCGATGTCGAGCACCGGCAATTCGTCAAAGCCTGCCTGGATCAAATGCCCCAGGGATTTGGCCGTGATCTCATCGCCCGCCTCGGCGAAAATCTCGCCGGTCTCAGGGTTATAGAGATCCGAGGCGATGTATTGCCCATGCAAATCTTCATCCTGGGCCCGCAGAAATTTTACCCCCCGCTCCGACAAAAGGCGGGCCGTGCGAACGGTCAGCTTCTTGCCAGCTTCCAGAACAACCTCCCCCGTATCGGCATCCAGTACATCGACGACCGCCTTCATTCCCTTCATGCGTTCCGGATCGAATGGCTGGCGCCAACCGTCCTTGCCGCGCTGAAAGGTAATCGTCTTGTAGAAAGTCGAGAGGATTTCCTCCCCATCCATGCCGAGCGCATATAGAATCGAGGTTGCCGGAATCTTTCGCCGGCGGTCGATGCGCGCATAGATGATGTCCTTGGCGTCAAACTCTATGTCGAGCCAGGATCCGCGATAGGGGATGATCCGTGCGGCGAACAGAAGCTTGCCAGAGGAGTGGCTCTTGCCCTTGTCATGATCGAAGAACACGCCAGGTGAGCGGTGCATTTGGGAAACAATCACGCGCTCCGTTCCATTGACGATGAAGGTGCCGTTCATCGTCATCAGGGGCATGTCCCCCATATAAACATCCTGCTCCTTGATGTCCTTGACTGATTTCGCCCCGGTTTCCGGGTCGACATCAAAAACAATCAAACGCAGCGTGACTTTGAGCGGCGCGGCAAACGTCATGCCGCGTTGGCGACACTCATCGACGTCATATTTCGGCGGCTCGAATTCATATTTAACGAATTCCAGAAGCGACGTGCTCGAAAAATCAGAAATAGGGAAAACCGATTTGAAAACCGACTGCAAACCCTCATCCGGGCGGCCGCCTTCCGGCGCTTCGACCATGAGAAATTGATCATAAGACGCCTTCTGGACTTCGATTAGATTGGGCATTTCCGCGACTTCGCGGATATGGCCAAAGAATTTACGTATGCGCTTACGGCCTGTGAACGTCTGAGCCAAATTTAGAGCCATGTCGCTCCTCGTACCTTAGGTAAATAGTGATCGTCAGGTGAATTGCGATCTTCTCAAACTGGAAAAACAGTCCGCCTGCCTTGGAGCCAGGTCCTGGACGAACCTTGGGCAATTCAAACAGTCGCATCACAACGAACAGCTGGCCTGAGAGCCCATAATGATTTGACAAAACAGCATAGGCTGCACAGGCAGCGATTCCCGGCTCGCCGGAACCGTCGCCTTGTGCAAAACGGCCTGCTGAAACGCCGTAGCCTCACTTCAATTCAACCTTGGCTCCGGCTTTTTCGAGAGCGGCCTTAACCTTTTCGGCTTCCTCTTTGGTCACACCCTCCTTGACCGGCTTGGGTGCGGCTTCGACGAGATCTTTGGCTTCCTTGAGGCCCAGGCCGGTCGCAGCGCGCACTTCCTTGATGACCTCGATTTTCTTGTCGCCGATAGCAGCAAGGACAACGGTGAATTCGGTTTTTTCCTCAACTGGGGCAGCCGGCGCTCCAGCCACCGCAGGTCCCGCCGCAACCGCGACCGCGGCCGCCGCCGAAACACCCCATTTCTCTTCCAAAAGCTTGGCGAGCTCGGCCGCTTCAAGCACGGTCAGGCTCGATAAATCTTCAACGATCTTTTCTAGATTGGCCATGATTTCCTCGATTTCGGTTTTCCACGCGTCACATGACGCTCTGTTTGTGCATTTGGACGAACTCAGGCGGCATCCTTATTGCTAGCATCCTTATTGCTATAAGCAGCAAGAACACGCGCGAGCTTGGCAGCCGGAGCTGTAGTGAGTTGCGCAAGTTTCGTCGCCGGAGCTTGGATGAGGCCGACGAGCTTGCCTCGCAATTCGTCAAGCGAAGGCAACGTCGCAAGCGAGCGCACCGCCTCGGGGTTGAGGGCGGTTGCCCCCATGGCACCACCCAGAATGACAAGCTTCTCATTTTCCTTGGCAAAAGCCACAGCGGCCTTCGGTGCGGCAACCGGATCTTCCGAGTAGGCGATCAGGGTCGGCCCACGCATGAGCCCTGAAATCGAAGCAACATCTGTCCCTTGAGCAGCGATCTTGACAAGACGGTTCTTGGCAACCTGCACCTTGGCCCCGGCCGCACGCATCTGCTTGCGAAGCATCTGCATCTGCGACACGCTGAGGCCCGTATATTGCGCAACCACCACAACTGATGTCGTTTTAAGAACCTCGTTGAGAGTTGCAACGCACTGCTTTTTTTCCCCTCTGTCCATGGTTTGAGTCTCCTAATGCAGGACCGGGTTAACCTTTCCCGGCCTTGCGGGCTTCAACCGGCGCCGCTTCGACAACGCCCAAAGACGCTTCGAACTCAAAACATCTCGAGTTCCTGGACGATACGACGCTTGTCTGTCCCCGGAGCGGATAGGCCGCACCGGACAGCGGGGTAGACCAAAATCGAAGAAACCAAAAAGGCGAAGCCTTCTTGTAATCCAGAATTCATGCTCACCCCGTCTATGCCGGCGAGGATCATCTTGACTGACGAGACGCCCGTCAGGATCACCGAATTAAGCTTGCATTCAACCATTAGGGCCGAATACTTGCGCCGGCAGTCTCGGACAGGACATGGCCGGAGAGGACAGGGGTCTCACCACCTATCCTCCGGCCTTACCTGCCGCGCCACGTGCTTCCTTCTAGGAACGCTTGTTCCAAAGACATCGCCGAGGCGCAGTAACTGAATGGATGCGGGGTCGCAATATACCCCGAACCCCCTATTTAAACCGGCTGATTAGATATGCCAAGGGGAAAATTGAGAATTTTAGACTTGGTACCTAGATCGTGACTGTTGTTGGGTCAACCTTGACTCCCGGCCCCATCGTTGAGGATATTGCAATCCTTTGAATATACGTTCCTTTAGCACCTTGAGGCTTGGCTTTGGCCACCGCGTCAACAAAAGCGGCAATATTCTCGACCAACTTTTCCGGCACAAAGGAGGCTTTGCCTACGCTCCCTTGGACAATTCCCGCTTTCTCGACCCGGAACTCGACCGAGCCTCCCTTGGAGGCCTGGACCGCCGCCCCGACATCCATGGTCACCGTTCCAACCTTGGGATTGGGCATAAGACCGCGTGGACCCAAAACCTTGCCGAGCCGGCCAACGAGCGGCATCATATCAGGCGTCGCCACGCAACGGTCAAAGGCGATTGTCCCTCCCTGGACTGTAGCCACCAGGTCCTCTGCTCCTACAATATCGGCCCCCGCTGCCTTGGCCTCGTCCGCTTTGGCGCCTCGGGCAAAGACCGCAACTCGTAATGTCCGGCCGGTCCCGTTGGGGAGATTGACGACACCGCGCACCATCTGGTCGGCGTGCTTGGGATCGACCCCAAGATTCATCGCTATCTCGACCGTCTCATCGAATTTCGCATTGGCGCGCTCCTGAACCAGCTTGACGGCCTCGGCGACCGCATAAAGCTTGACCCGGTCAATACCCTCGCGCGCCTTGCGCACCCGTTTTCCGCTCTGCGCCATCGTACTTACCTCACAATCTCGAGGCCCATGGAACGGGCAGATCCTTCAATCATCTTGGCTGCCGCCTCCACTGAATCACAGTTGAGATCCGGCAACTTCTTTTCGGCAATTTCCTGGATCTGTGCTTTTGTGACCTTGCCGACAAAACCACGGCCGGTGGTTCTCGATCCGGTTTGAACACCCGACGCCTTTTTCAGATAATAGGTGACCGGTGGCAGCTTCATATCGAAGGTGAACGACCGGTCCTGATAGGCCGTGATGACAACCGGGATCGGCGTGCCCTTTTCCATCTGAGCGGTGCGGGCGTTGAATGCTTTGCAGAATTCCATGATATTCAGGCCACGCTGGCCGAGCGCAGGTCCGATCGGAGGCGACGGATTGGCCGACCCGGCAGGTACTTGAAGCTTGACATATCCAGTGATTTTCTTTGCCATTAGGGCCTCTTACAAAAGCCGCTCGTGCGGCGGTTGCGGCCGTGGTTCGAAGGGTCGCGGCCTGGCGCGCCGGACCTTCTCCCACGATCAGTAAGCCGCGGCTGCAGTGGGTTCGCGCCGGCAGCTTTGTGGCGGGAACAGACAGTTCAGTTCACCGCTTTACTGAGGACTTCCTCTTAATTAGACTTTTTCAACTTGTCCATATTCCAGTTCAAC
>DATJTB010000088.1:0-3429 GCA_035503795.1 Methylocella sp. | reverse complement strand
CTCCTAATGGTCGAATCTAACACTTGCTGCCACGTCTGACGGCGGCAATGACTTTAATTCGATCGGTGGCCCAGATCACTGGTCTATGATCGCGGCACCAAGCTCAGCCGTTATGCGCGTTTCGGAGTTCGGGAGGGTTTGGATCGTCGACATTGGCGGCGCCGCGATCGAGATCTATCGTCAGCCGGCGGATGGCGCCTACGGTTCTCGCGACCAACGCAACAGCGGATCGCTCTCACCGGCTCTGGCGGCTGGCGCGGCCATCGACGCCGCCGTGCTCTTTGCTTAACACCATTCTGTCTTAGCATCCAGATCCCCAACGTCCTACATCAACGTTGCCAGACGCCGAGAGATACCTCATAGTCGTTTTTAGCTCATCGCGATCGGAGTCCAAAAATTGTCGGCGCTTTCCTTAATGCCTTGGTGGCTGCAGATAGAGTTGACGAGCATTTGTAACCTAGAATGTCGCATGTGCCCGCTTACGAGTGGCGAGACCGCTTCGTCTGCTCACGCTGGCCCCATGACCGAGGCGACTTGGAAGAATGTCCGCGCAGCTGCGAAAGGTGTGGACCATGCAGTCATATCTGGATATGGCGAGGCACTGACGAGCAGTGAAACTCTACGCCGGCTCCGCGAGCTTGACGCTGATGAAGTTGATATGGGATTTTGCACCAATGGCACGGCCCTCACTCCCGCCATCTGCAGTGAACTGGCTGCGCTTCGACATCTGGTTAACATTAATGTTTCCATCGACTCACCAGATGCCGAGACTTATCGAGCTATTCGTGGCGGCGAACTCCATCGGGCTTTGAAAGGCATAGAGAATCTCATGGGAGCGTTAAGCGATCCCAACAAAGTGACCGTGTCTTGCGTCTTGATGGGGGAGAGTCTGCAAAGTCTGATCGCATTTCCTGAGATCCTTCAGAAGCTTGGAGTTCGCTGGTGGGGACTGCAAAGCCACTATGACCACGCGCCCGGGTCGGATTTCGAGAACCTCGGAGAGCACGCGTCGGAACACCTTACTTCTATTAGCGAAGCGGCGTCCAAAGCGGGTGTGTCGGTCTTCTATGCCAACCCAGATCGAGCAGCTTTCGAACTGCGGGACCCAGTTGGCGCCCGGCGCGAGTTCCATTACGATCCAACCGAAACTTCAAAGGCGCTAACGCGTCGTTGCGTGGTGCCGTGGTATACCGCCTATGTTGACAAGGATGCGCGTGTTTTTCCCTGTTGCCACTCGTCCGTGGACTTGAGCGCACAAGTTGGCGACCTCAATGAGGCCCCGCTTGAGGAAATCTGGACGGGAGAAGAATTTAGAAAATTCCGTTCGGATCTTCTGGTGGGTTCCACAATGCGTCAAATCTGCGCGAACTGCGATTTGGCGCCTCTTGTAGATTGCCATCCCTATCACGAGTTTTCAGCTGCAATTGTTCCCGAGTTATCAGTGTTTCGTTTCACGCCCCAAGTGCGAGTCGTCGCCCGCAATACGGGGGCAGCGACGTGGACGCGCGACACACCTGTGCGCGTGGGGACCGCGAAGCCACGCGATCGTCACTCCGATCTCTACCACGCAACGTGGTTGAGCCCCAATCGCGCCGCCCATTTCGCGGAGACGGAAGTCCCGCCAGGGCAATTGGCCAGCTTTTGTTTCCAAGTGGATTTAAACGGTCCGCGTCACGAGGAGTTTTTCGAGCTCGTGGTCGACGGCCGGACCTGGCTCCCATTGACTTGTTTCAAGGTCGGAGGCGACTGCCTCTAGATCACGAGGAACTTCATCGCGGCAGATCGCTTGATCCCAACAAGAAACGATCGACGGCATGGGCCGCCTGACGGCCTTCGCGGATCGCCCAGACGACCAGGGATTGGCCGCGCCGAATGTCGCCGCAGGCGAAGACTTTTGGTCGCGAGGTCTCGTAGCTTACTTGATCGGCCAGAACGTTGCCGCGCGGATCGAATGCGACCTCGAGGCTGTCGAGCAAGCCTTCATGAACGGGCGAGATGAAACCCATGGCGAGCAGGACAAGATCGGCCTTGAGCTCGAATTGGCCGTCCTCGATTACCTTGCCTTTGGCATCGAGCCTCATGCAGACGAGCTTTGTGACGACGCCTTTCTCGCCCAAGAATTCCTTGGTCACAACCGAGAAATCGCGCTCGGCGCCTTCTTCCTGGGAGGAAGAGGTGCGCAGCTTCATCGGCCAATTCGGCCAGCTCAGCGCCTTGTTCTCCTTGTCCGGCGGGCGCGGGAGAATTTCGAGCTGGGTGACGGAAAGCGCGCCCTGCCGGATTGCCGTTCCGATGCAATCCGATCCCGTATCGCCGCCGCCGATCACAACCACATGGAGAGCCGAGGCGAGGATTGGCTCATTGGTGAGGAACGGCTCCCTGCTGATGCGACGGTTTTGCTGCGGCAGAAAATCCATCGCGAAATGGATACCGGAAAGTTCGCGCCCGGGTACCTCAAGGTCGCGCGGCTTTTCGGCTCCGCCGGCCAGCACGACGGCATCAAAATCCTCGATCAGTGTGGCGGCTTCGAGATCGACGCCGACGTTGACGCCGGTATGAAAATGCACGCCTTCCGCCTGCATCTGGGCGATGCGGCGGTCGATCAAATGCTTTTCCATCTTGAAGTCTGGAATGCCATAGCGCAGCAATCCGCCGGGCTTGGCATTTTTTTCATAGACATGGACGCCATGACCGGCCCGCGCGAGCTGTTGGGCGCAAGCGAGCCCGGCCGGCCCTGATCCCACAATCGCAATCCTCTTGCCCGTTTGGCTAAGCGGGGGCTCCGGCTTGATCCAGCCATTTGCCCAGGCTCGATCGGCGATGGCGCATTCGATTGTCTTGATTGTGACCGGCTGATCGTCGATGTTGAGCGTGCACGCAGCCTCGCAGGGCGCCGGGCAAACGCGGCCGGTAAATTCCGGAAAATTATTCGTCGAATGAAGGTTGCGGGACGCCTCTTCCCAATCGGCCCGATAGACAAGATCATTCCAATCTGGGATCTGGTTGTTGACCGGGCAACCGGTATGACAGAAGGGGATGCCGCAATTCATGCAGCGGGCCGCCTGATCCCTGGTCGCTTCTTCGGAAAGCGGGATCACGAATTCCTTGTAATGGCGAATTCGATCCGAGGCCGGCGCATAATGTCGGTCGTGCCGGTCGATTTCCAGGAATCCCGTTACCTTGCCCATATGTCGTGCCATTCTCCCTTGTGGCAGGATGCCGTCATTGCGAGCGCAGCGAAGCAATGAGGGTTATCGGATCGTTCATTCCGCCGCGGCGAGACGGGGCTGACCGCCGTTGGCAATCAATTCCTCGATGGCGCGGCGGTATTCGACCGGCATGACCTTGCGGAATTTCGGCTTGAACTCATCCCATTGCTCGAGAATGTAGCGGGCCCGCACCGAACCCGTATAGCGGGCGTGGTTCGAG
>DATJTB010000087.1:0-14932 GCA_035503795.1 Methylocella sp. | reverse complement strand
TCGGGACCGATCAAGGTCCAGTATCTCGGCGGTTCCTATAAGGTGCCGGGCCGCGAGCTGGTGGCGACCTTCAAATTCACCAATGACGGCAAGGAGCCCATCCGGATTGGCGAGGTCAACACGGCCGGATTGCGCTTCCTCAATCCCGATGTCTACACCACCAAGGTTGATTATCCGGATTATCTGTTGGCCGACCGTGGTCTGACGTTGAGCGACAACGCGCCGATCCAGCCGGGTGAGACGAAGGAAATCACCATCACCCTTCAGGATGCGCGGTGGGACACGGAACGCCTGTCGGGCCTTGCCTATGACGTCGATAGCTCTTTTGCTGGTGTGTTGTTCTTCTACACATCGAGCGGAACGCGCTATCCGATCGAAATTGGCGGTCCAGTTATCCCGACCTTCCTGCCGGTCTAAGACGAAAGTCTTCTTGGACGGTTTGAAGTCGCCAAGGTAAAGAGAATGCAAAATACCCCCGTTGGAGCCGGCGTGCGCCAACGGGGGAATTTGTTTTGGGAGGATCGATCGATCATGATCATGCGAGGAATAGTCGCGTGGCTGCTCGCCACGATTCTGCCCATCTCGGCTGCTTGTGCCCATGGCGGGGTGGGCATGGTGGACAATCGATGCGTATTGCGGATCGGGCCGGATTTAATGTTTTTCACCGGTTATCAACCGCAAGCTTCCCGTGACGAGTTTTGCGACGACGTTCCTAATACCGGGCAAGTCGTCGTTGCGCTCGATATGCAGGATACCGAACTGCGGGACATGCTGACGGAAATCCGGATCATCAAGGACGACGGTACCCATACGCGCATGAATGGGCTACCCGTGCTGACTGATGCCGAGCTCGGCAGCACAGAGATTCTCGATCCGGTCACCATCGTCTATGTGGCGCCCAAGAAATATCCGACGGGAACCTTGACCTTTCAGCACGACTTTCCAGAAAATGGAAAATTCATCGGAATTGTGACCGTCAAAAATGAGCACGGCCAGACATTCGTCTCGCAGTTCCCGTTTGCTGTTGGCCAGCCGGTGGGTCGGAACCTGGTCCTCTATGGTGGCCTGCTTGCTGCGCTGATGGCCGCAGTTTATCTCCTTTGGAACTATGGCGGCAAGCAGAAGAGAGCCTCATCGAAAAGCCTGACGTGATATGTCCTTGATTAGATCGATCTACGGCCGTCGACGCAGGACCCAAGACGAGGGGAAGCGGTTCCGGTCGCGTGCGGTCCGGCGGACCTTTTCTTCCATAGAGAAGACCTTGATGGCAACGTTCAGAGCGAGGTCTTGACTTGCTGCGAGATTGGGCCACACACATAGCCTGGCATCGACCCTCTATATTAGATCTTGATCAGAAATGAGCAGGATCAATGATATGCGGTCACGACCCCAACATGGGAGGCTTGAGCCTTTCACCCCCATCACTCTTTTCACCTGATCCATCCTAAATCGAGCCCGATCATGAAGCTTACCGTTCCGGCACCGGTTCAATCCATCATTGGCATCCTGAATTTGACGCTCGGCCCCGAGGTATTGCCAAAGTCGAGGTTTCTTCTCAATCTGTGCCTCGCTGTTTTTGCCTTCGCTACCGCGCTGCGGCAGTTCGAAGGGTCGACCATCAGGCGGGCGATTATTGATGGACTCGTGAGTGTTGGGCTTCTCGCCGCCATCCCCTATCTCTGGTCGATTCTCTCCGGATACAGGGAGCGACTCACCCAGACGTTAACGGCGCTGGCCATCGGCGGCTCGGCTGTGATCTTCATCGCTATGATTTTGGGCTACTCGCTGCTTATCAGCCTTGCTCTCATTGGTGATCAAGAGCAGGAGCTGCCGTATCAGCTTGCTGTTGAACTCAGGAATTTCTTGTTGTTTCCCCTCCTCATATGGAATGTCTTCATTTTCGCAGCCTTGTTTCGCCGCGCCTTCCGCCCGAACGTGCCTGTGGCTTTCGGCGTGGCCATTCTATTGGTCTTTTTGGTCGATTATTGGGTACCATCGGCTTTCCCATCGCTCTGACGGGCCTGGGGCTTTTGATCGCATGCGCTCCTGGTGTCATGGAGCACACGAGATTCATCCTATGCTTGAAAATCCGCAGGTGACCCGGCGAGGCGAAGGTCAGGCAGGCATGACCGCTGATGTGATCGCGTACCAGGGCGAGCCGGGCGCCAATTCCCACATTGCCTGCAACGATGTTTATCCGGATTGGCAGACGTTGCCCTGCGCGACTTTTGAGGATGCACTCGGTGCGGTTGCAGATGGCCGCGCTCGGCTTGGCATGATCCCGATCGAGAATTCGATTGCCGGCCGGGTCGCGGACATCCACCATCTCCTGCCTGGCTCTAGCCTTTATATCATAGGTGAGTATTTTCTGCCCATCCATTTTCAATTGCTGGGACTAAGGGGTGCCGAACTCGCCAAAGTGCGCTCAGTCCATAGCCATGTGCATGCGCTTGGACAGTGCCGCAAGATCATTCGCGCCCATGGGCTTGCGGCGCATGTTAGCGGGGATACGGCGGGCGCCGCGCGGGAGGTCGCCGAATCGGCCGATCCATCGCGCGCCGCCATCGCGACTATGCTCGCTGCCCAGATCCATGGGCTTGATGTGCTCGCGGCCGATATTGAGGATGAGCCGCATAATACAACACGCTTCGTCGTGCTTTCCAAGACGCCGGCGTGGGCCAAGCCTGAAAGCGGAAGGGCTGTGACGAGTTTCGTCTTCCGGGTTCGCAACGTACCGGCGGCGCTTTATAAGGCACTTGGCGGCTTTGCCACTAATGGCGTCAACATGACCAAGCTCGAAAGCTATATGGTAGAGGGCGAGTTCACCGCAACCCAGTTTCTTGCCGATGTCGAGGCTCATCCCGAAGAGCCGGCACTTGGTCGGGCGCTCGACGAACTCGCCTTCTTTTGTAAGGAGCTCAAGATTTTGGGCGTCTACCGGGCGCACTCCTTCCGGCATGAATGCCGGACGCGCGCGCTCGAGGATTGATTGGACTTGGCCGATCCGAGCTTGTGCATCAAGCCGGTCATGGCCGCGGGGCGGCCCGACGCCAGTTGAGGCACGCCTGAGCGGCCAGCTGCTAGAGCGGGATGAGCAAAAGTGTGAAGCGGTTTTGCGCTCGCATCTCGCTCTAAATTACGAGAATCGACACGTTTCATGATTTTGGATCGCTTCGATCCAAATTTATCGTAATCTGGGCTGCGCAGCCTCGGGAGTGGCCTGCTGGCACTGGGATCATGCCGGGCTCGATGAAGAATATTGCCGGGGAGGGGTGTGCCATCGATCTATGGCTAGCCCAGGAGCGATTATCGCGCGCGGGTGCGTCGGTCGGCTATGCGGCGATCGGGCTGGCCCAATCCGCACCGACAGGGATTATTGGGGCCTCTGCTAGTAACATCAACGTGGCAGGTCCGGAAGCTGAATGATCTCACCGTCAATCATTGTGCGATCGTGGTTCCTTGATCGTGATTCGGTGCGGGTGTTCCGGAACATCGTATTGTCATCAACGAAAGCGCCAAGAGCTCTGATGTCAAGGACTGAAATGCGCTTGGGTCTTCCCGTTTGGATCAGGACGAACGGTTGAAGATCAAGGACCGTTACCTGCTTGGCGGACCCATGTCAGGCACTCTCAGCAGTCCGTCAAAAGATCATTCAGGCGGTAGCCAAGGTAACGGACCGAATTGATCGGGTCGTATCCCAAATGGCATCGCAATTTCTTGCGCAGCTTGCTGATATGGCTTTCGACGACGCTCTCCTCGACATTTTCGTCGAAGATTCCATAAATGGAATTGAAGATCTGTGCCTTGCTTACCCTCCGGCCGCGGTTATGGACCAGATATTCAAGGATGCGTCGCTCGCGGCGAGGCAGGGGCAGGGGAACGCCCTTCAATTCCGGATCTCTTCCATCGAAAAAGACTTTGAGATCGCCGATAAGGGCGCTTTCGCGCTCACGGTCGTTGCGCCGTCTGATGGCTCCAACGCGCGCTAGAATTTCGCGCACATGGATCGGTTTGCGCACCACATCATCAACGCCGGCCGCGAAAAGCTCCAAGGTCTGTTCGAGCGACGGCGTCTCATTCATTGCAATTACTGGCGCGCGAGTACGGTCCTTGATCATCCGGGGATAAAGCTGCCGGTCCTGGCACGCTCCCAGCAAAAAGGCTTCCACCGCAAAGACGTCGGCATCCGCAGCGCTCGTCATCCATTCCTGAAATTCAGGCGGGCAAAATCCGGCCGAGGAAACGCCCTCACTGCCAAAGCGACAACTATAGCCAGCTGTCACAATTTCCCGTTCATCAATTATCACTAGCATGTGAGGCTCCAACGAATCTCATTGATAAGAAGTTAACGATCTGTGGTTATATGTCAAACATTTTTTTCTCCGTTAGGTTGTAATTTAATCGTTAAAATTGCAAAGCGAGGACGGCCCGTTCAGACTTCCTTGTCGTTGTTTGGGGGTGAGCTTGTTTGTTGCTGAGTTGGGTCAGCTTGATCGGCAAAGGCCTAGGTAATAATTGCAGCAAAACCGAGGCCGACCGTTTAGACATCTCAGTCGCTGTGCTGGGTGAGGTTGATCGGCAAATGTCAATTCGTGTTGTTCGTCCTCATGCGAGATGCGGTTTTCCAGAATGAACGCACTCGACCTTCGTTCAAGCGAGAGACGAAAAAAAGACTTCGAGCCTGTGGCCAAGGTTGGGCGGTCGTGGCTCAGGGAGCCCGACGGGGCGCGTTGAGCTACTTAAATCCGTTTTCGTGGCCTGCCGGAGGCGATTGTGAGGACATTTGATATCAATGTGATGCAGCCCCATCTCGCCGATAAGGCGATGAACTTCATTCGACCCAGGACGGATGCGAACAAGCGCCTCATGCTGCCATTCGGATGAAACAAGGAACGACGAAAGGGTTCATCGCATTTTCTTCATGCTGAGAGCATATCTCTGCGATGAAAAAATTGATCTAGGAGAGGAAATGTCATGGACCGGGTTCTAATCGTATTTTTCGTCATGGTCTTGGTCGGTCTGGTCCTGGTGGCAGTCTGGGTCCTCGTCACGAGTTATGGAACGACATTCGAAGCCGTCGAGGACCAAGCGACCGCCTGGATCGAAGCGCTGCTCAAGAGAGTTTTTGGGACCTGATGAGACTCGGCGGAGTTAGCCGACAAACAAGCTCAGATCAGCCCGGACGATGTTGATCGTGAGCGCCAGCACGGCACTGTTGAAGAAGAAAGCCAGGATCCCATGAACGAGCACGGTGCGGGGATGCGCCCGAATGATCCGAAGGAGCAGAAAATGATGCGGGATCAGGCGCCACGGCCTGCGAGGGACGCTCGGCGTTTTTTCTAAAGATTTGAGACGCGGAGTTTGCGATCAAACGTGTGCAAGTCAGATCGCGCCGCAAGCCCGCTCACAATTTTGCGCATTGCGCTTCTCTCTTCAGTGTTTCCGGCGGGCCACGAAGCGGGCTGCCTCCTTCAATATCAGGGCCGTCTGTCCTTTTGGAAAGGAATCCAGTGCGGCGATGGCGGTCTCGACCAGGCGGTCGCGTTCGTCACGCGCCTTGTTGAGGCCGAGCGCGGCAACGAGCGTCGCCTTATTGCGGCTGGCGTCCTTGCCGGCCCGCTTGCCGAGCGACTGCTCATCGGACTCGACATCGAGGATATCGTCGGCCACTTGAAAAGCGGCGCCGATCGCCCGTCCAAAACTTAAAAGCGCATTCCGTGCCGGAGCCTCTGCTTTCGCGAGGATTGCCCCCGCCTCGACCGCGTGATGCAGCAACGCACCCGTCTTCATCGATTGAATTTTGATCACGGTCGGCGCATCGTGCGGCGCCGCGCTCGTTTCAGCCTCAAGATCGAGAATCTGCCCACCGATCATGCCGCCGAGACCCGCCGCACGGGCAAGGGCCAGAACGAGAGTTGCCCGGACCTCGGCATCGGGATGGGTTGCGGGATCCGCCGTCACATCGAAAGCGTAAGTCAGTAGACTATCGCCGGCGAGGATGGCGGTCGCCTCATCGAAGGCCTTGTGGGTGGTCGGTAGGCCGCGCCGCAGATCATCATTGTCGAGCGCTGGCAGATCGTCATGGACAAGCGAGTAGCAATGGATCATTTCGACGGCGGCGGCGGCGCGCAGCACGCCTTCGCCCGTTGTGCCGAGCAGCCTGGCCGTCTCCAAGGTAAGGAAAGGCCGGAGCCTTTTGCCTCCGCCAAGGCAGGCATAGCGCATGGCTTCAATCAAGCGGGGGGGCCGGAACATCTCGCCGGGCAACAAGGCCGAAGAGAGCAGGCGCTCAAGCAGGCCCTCAGTCTGATTTGCAGCTTCGGCAAGTCTGGCTTCGAATTCAGTTGCCTCATTATGCCCGGCCATCTGCCGCTTGTCTCCTTGATACGAGAGCATTTCCTGCCAAGTGGACACCGGTTCGCGTTAAAAAAAGGTGACAAATCAAGTAGCTGGGGCCATTTCCCAGTTCGATCACATCAGGAAATGCTTTGGTAAGGCGGCGTTTGCCCAAGCATTTTTTCGACCCAACCCTCCTTTCGAAGGGAAGGGACAGTTCAATCTGTTGATGAGGGCAAAATTTGGCCTAAGGAGGCGAGCACTTGCTTACCCACAGGCAAGCAATTGGCCAAGGCTCTGCCATGGGTTCATGTTTCTTGCGCTTTCTTCTTTGGACGCTGTTGGCGCTCTGTGTCGGGCTGGCCGGCCTCATTCTGGTGGAGCGGTTCCTTCCCCCGGTCTCAACCCTGATGGCCGCCCGCTGGCTCACGGGCGAGGCCGTTGACCAGCATTATGTTCCACTTAGCCGTATTTCCCCGGAACTGCGTAGCGCTGTCATTGCCTCGGAAGATGCGCATTTCTGCACACATGGCGGAGTCGATTGGGGTGCGCTCGACGAGGTTCTTGAAAGGGCGGGTCCGCATGGCCCATCGCGCGGCGCCTCGACCATTCCGATGCAGACAGCCAAAAACCTCTTTTTGTGGCCTTCCCGCTCTTATGTTCGCAAAGGGCTCGAAATCCCCTTGGCGTTGCTGCTTGATCTGGCCTGGCCGAAACGGCGGATTTTGGAGGTCTATCTCAACATCGCCGAATGGGGTGACGGGATTTTCGGTGCTGGGGCCGCCGCCCGCCGCTATTTCCATAAAGGGGCTGATGCGCTTGATGTGCGCGAAGCCGCTCTTCTGGCGACCGCGCTCCCCAATCCTCATCTGCGCAATCCGGCCAAGCCTTCCCCCCGGCATATGGGGCTTGCCATGCGCCTCATGGCGCGGATGCGCAGCGCCGACAACCACACAGCCTGCGTCGAATAAGATATGGTCAAAAGGCAATTTTCCTTGTAAGAGGGCGGCCCATCCGCGGCGGTTTGAACAGGCGCCGCAGCCAATCCTTGCCGATCGAGAGTTCTCATGGCCGTCCCGAAACGTAAAACATCCCGCATGAAGCGTGGATTTCGCCGCTCCGCTGATGCCCTTGATGCGCCGGCCTATGTCGAGGACAAGGATTCCGGCGAATTGCGCCGTCCCCACCATATCGATCTCAAGACCGGTATGTATCGCGGCCGTCAGGTCATCTTGCAGAA
Organism: Methylocella sp.; assembly: GCA_035503795.1. GTDB lineage: Bacteria > Pseudomonadota > Alphaproteobacteria > Rhizobiales > Beijerinckiaceae > Methylocapsa. Next base: position 7,356 of record DATJTB010000087.1, on the reverse strand, counting down.
GGCCCGTGAAGAGTAGGTTGGTCTTGGCTCGCCCCTGCGTCCCCCGCAGGCGAGCATCAAACCGCAGGCCTTATTCGTCACACATCATGGCCCGATTCCGGATGGCGGGCGAGGAGGGCTCTGACCTCTTGATCAGAGACTTGGGCAAAATCGTTGTAAAAATGACCGATCGCGCCAAAATCCTCATAGGCTTCGAGAACGATCACTTCATCGGCGTCAGCCCGCAAAGCTTCGATCGTCTCAACCGGGCCAACCGGCACAGCGAGGATCAACCTTTTGGGCTTGGCCTGCCGCAGGGCCTTAAGGGCAGCCTTTGTCGTAGCGCCAGTGGCTATACCGTCATCAATGACGATTGCGATCCGTCCCGCGATGGGTATCCTTTTCCGGTCGCCCAGATAGAGCCCGCGCCGGCGCTCGATTTCAGCCCATTCTCGATTCTGCGCGGTTTCGAAGCTGCACTCTGAAACGCGGGCCAGTCGGATGACATCCTCATTCCGCACAACAAGCGGGGAGGCGCCATCGGCGATCGCACCCATGGCCAGCTCCGGCTGGCTTGGCACGCCGATTTTGCGTACCAGGACGAGATCGATCGGAGCCCCAAGCACGCTCGCGACCTCGGCGGCGACTGGCACGCCACCACGTGGCAGGGCGAGTAGCACGCAAGACTGGCCTTTGTAGGCTGAGAGCCGGGCCGCCAATTTCCGGCCGGCATCGGCGCGGTCATCAAACATTCCTCGCAGTTCCGATTATCAGATTTGGTAAAGATGGAGAGAGGGCCAGTTTCATGCCAAATGTCTGCCGTCAAGGCATCGACCGGCAAAGCAAGCAGCCATAAAGCGGTCAGCGAAAAGCGGTGTTGACAATAAAGAGAAAGCGCCCGCCGGGGAGGATCGGCGGGCGCTTCTGGCGGTGAGGGGGCTTAAGTGCGGCCAGAGCCCCACCGGCGTTGTAGACCGTTAATCGAGCATCATCACAGAGCTGTAACTGAACCTGTACCGAGAGAGAGAAGGCCTAGCGAACTCAACTATAATACGTACGCACTCTAATAACGCCTGAACCCAGCTTAACATGACATGAATGGAGGAATTTCATGACGCGGAAGGCTTGGTCAATTCCTCTCTTTTGTGCAATGCAATATATGCGATAGAGCCAGATATGCAATGCTTGATATCGAAGATAAGCCATGCGTTTTTTGCAATGCTATGGAAATTCCCGCCGTCATGACAAACGACAAGGCTGAATAAAAAGGACCTGGGCTTGAAAATGCGCAGGCTGGAATCTGGCTCAGCCCTCAGGGAAATTCCGTTTGCCGAGGCCCGGTCCGACCCGTTTCTTGAGACCGATAACGTGTCATGTCATGTAATTATTGCCGTCGAGATCCTGATCTGCGCAGCAAAGCAGCGATCTAGTCTTAATGAACGCAGAATGCGGTTGGGGGCCGTTTTGGGATAGAGAGGATCGACCATGGCCACGATGATCTTGCTACGTCATGGCGAATCAGTCTGGAACCGACAGAACCGCTTCGCGGGATGGGTGGACGTCTCACTCAGCAGGGGAGGCATCGCGGAGGCCGAACGGGCCGCCCTGCTGCTTCGTGAGGAGCATCTGGACATCGTGTTCACTTCCGCGCTTCTGCGTGCCCAGGACACGGTCTACGAGGTTCTCAAGCGCAACCGACACTGTGCCCAATATGTCCGTGTCCACGAGGGCGCAAAACGAGACTGGTACGAACACTTTATTTCAGGGCCAGAGTTGAAAATATATGTCTCGGAAATGCTCAACGAACGCTATTACGGCGACCTGCAAGGGATGCGCAAGGACGAGGCCGCCGTACGATTTGGCGGCGAGCAGGTCCACCAATGGCGGCGCAGCTACGACATTCCACCGCCGAATGGCGAAAGTTTGCAGATGACCGGAGCGCGGGTGATGCCTTATTACCACGATCGCATCGCGCCGCTATTGCAGCTAGGGCATACCGTGCTGGTCTGCGCGCATGGCAACTCTTTGCGAGCGCTCATCATGCACATCGAACAGCTCACGCCCGAACAAATTGTCACCTTTGAGCTAAAAACCGGCACGCCTCTCCTGTATCACTTTGAGGCGGACCTCACAGTGTCGGGTAAACATATTCTCGAAGCGCGAGAAGATGACACGACCGGCGCAACTTCCGACGCTACGGAGAACCGAGAGGGTGCGTGAGCGAGAGCATGCAAAGTCGTGGCGATTTTTAAAGCTTTGCGGCTAAGCTGCCGATATTTGACTGGGGGTGAGCAACGCAAAAGTTCGTGTGGTGGGATCAAATCCTGGCGGTGAGCTTGGGGCGCGGGATGCAGGCGCTCAACCAGCCGGATTCACCCATTTCAAAACCGGGTTTCGTGCCGCCCGTGTCTCATCGAGCCGCCGGCGCGGCGCCCATTTTGGTGCTGCTTCGAAGCGCTTGGTCTCACCGCGCCTCACGGCAAGAGCGAGATCGCGCAAGGCCGCGATGAACAGATCTAGCGAGGCTTTCGACTCCGTTTCGGTCGGCTCGATCAGCATGGCGCCATGCACGACCAGCGGGAAATAAACCGTCATGGGATGGAAACCCTCGTCGATCATCGCCTTGGCAAAATCGAGGGCGCTTAAGCCAAAAGGCTTGAGCCAAGTCTCATCGAACAGGACTTCATGCATGCAGGATCGGTCGCCGAATGGCTCCGACATGAGATCCTTGAGGCCCGCGCGAACGTAATTGGCGTTGAGCACCGCATCTTCGGCCGCCCGCCGCAAGCCGTCGCCACCATGCGAGAGCATATAGGCATAGGCACGCACGAAGAGGCCGAACTGGCCATGGAAGGCGGCAATCCGGCCAAAGGAGTTGGGGGCCTCCCCAAGATTTTCAACCAGCCGCCATTGATCTTTCTCCCGGCGCAAGAAAGGCACCGGTGCGAAGGGCGCGAGTCGGCCTGAGAGCACGACCGGACCGGCCCCCGGGCCGCCGCCGCCATGCGGAGTCGAGAAGGTCTTGTGAAGGTTGATGTGCATGGCATCGACGCCGAGATCGCCCGGCCGCACCTTGCCAAGGATCGCGTTAAAATTCGCCCCGTCACAATAAAAATAGGCACCTGCCGCATGAACGAGATCGGCGATTTCGACGATTTGCTTCTCGAACAGGCCGCAGGTGTTGGGATTGGTCAGCATGAGGGCTGCGACATCCGGCCCGAGCCCTTCCTTGACGGCGACTGGATCGAGGATGCCATCCGCCCGCGCGGGAACCGACCGGACCTCGAAATCGACCCCGGCAGCCGAGGCCGGGTTAGTGCCATGGGCAGACTCCGGCACAAGGACAATCCTGCGACCTTGCGCCTCGCCGCGCGCGGCCATGGCCGCCTTGATCACCATCAGGCCGCAAATCTCGCCATGCGCACCGGCTCGTGGCGCCATCGCGACGGCCTCCATGCCGGTCAGGATGGCAAGCCAGCGGGCGAGCCCGGCGATCAGTTCCAGCGCGCCTTGCACGCTCGATTGCGGCTGCAAGGGATGGATCTCGGCAAGGCCGGGGAGCCGCGCCATCGCCTCATTCAAGCGCGGATTATGCTTCATCGTGCAGGAGCCGAGCGGGTAAATGCCGAGATCGATGGCATAGTTCTGCCGCGAGAGGCGGACGAAATGGCGCACCGCCTCGGGCTCGCTGAGGCCCGGCAGACGCAAGGGGGTTTTCCGTTCGAGCCCGCCAAGTCGCTCACTGAAGGGCGGCGGCTCTTCGAGATCAACGCCCGTGTTCTCGATCCGGCCAATCTCGAAGATCAATCCTTCCTCACATTCGAGGCCACGGTTGCCGGTAAACGTCTTTCCCTCAGCAACCAAGGGTTCAGCTGGCTCCAATGACGGGCCATGCGGCATCAGCATGAGATCACTCCCTGCAAAGTCTTTGCGTAAGCGGCACGATCGGCGTCTGTATTGACCTCGGTCGAAGCGACGAGAAGGAACTCCTCCAATCCCTGCCCCGGCAGCAGACGGGAAACGGGAACGCCGGCGAGAATACCCGCTTCCGCCATGCGCTCGACGAGCTCGCTCGCATCGCCTTTGATCCTCAAGGTGAATTCATTGAAGAATGTCTTGTTCAGGATTGTCACGCCGGGAACGGCGGCAAGGCGCTCGGCAAGATCGACGGCATTGGCATGATTGATCCGTGCCAGCCGCCGCAGGCCGGCACTGCCAAGCAGGCTCAAATGAATGGTGAAAGCGAGACTCGCGAGGCCGGAATTGGTGCAGATGTTCGATGTCGCCTTCTCACGCCTGATATGCTGCTCGCGTGTGGAAAGCGTCAGCGTGAAGCTCCGCCGGCCATCCCTGTCGAGAGTCTCGCCGCAAATACGGCCCGGCATCTGGCGTAGATATTGGGCCCTGGCGGCGAAAAGCCCGAGATAAGGTCCGCCGAAATTCAGCCGGTTGCCGATCGACTGGCCTTCGCCTGCCACGATATCGGCCCCCAGCGTGCCGGGCGGTTCGATCAGACCGAAGGCGACAGCCTCGGTGAAGACCGCCACGAGAAGCGCACCCTTCGCCCGGCAGCTTTCTGCGAGCTTCGAATGATCGCGAAGATGGCCGAAAAAATCCGGGCTTTGCACGATCACGCAGGCGGTTTCTTGATCGATTCTCTCGGCAAGCGACTCGGTCGCGACCACATCCGGTGCGAGGCGCAGCAGGTCCACGCCTGCCATTGCCGCATAGGTTTGCAGGGTCTCGGCATAATGCGGATGCAGCCCTCCCGACACGATGGCCTTGCGTCGCCCGGTGATCCGGCGCGCCATTGCCGCCGCTTCGACCGTGGCCGTGGATCCGTCATAAAGCGAGGCATTGGCGATCTCCATCGCGGTTAATTCCGCGACCTCGCTCTGGAACTCAAACAAAGCTTGCAATGTGCCCTGTGAAATCTCCGGCTGATAGGGCGTGTAGCTCGTGAGAAATTCGGAACGCTGGATCAGAAGATCGACGCTTGCCGGAATATGATGCCGATAAGCCCCGGCACCTATGAAGAACGGGACTGAGCCAGCCGCAATATTTTGCGCGGCAAGGGCCGAGAATTGCCGCTCGACTTCCATCTCGCCCTTGTGGCACGGCAGATCAAGCGCCTGTTCAAGTCTCTTGTCCGGCGGAATATCGGCGAAAAGTTCGGCAATGTCTTTGACGCCTATACGCGCCAGCATGAGGGCGCGGTCTTCGTCATTGAGTGGCAGATAGCGCATAGGATCCTCGCATGTCCCACGGGATGGGGCGCCACTATGAAATGGTTTTCAAGAACTCCCGATAGGCCTCTTCATCAAGCAGCGCATCGAGCTCAGCCCGATCAAAAATCTTCAATCGCAGGAACCACCCCCGGCCCAAGGGGTCCTCATTCACGAGCCCAGGCGATTGGGCGAGATCCAGATTGACCGCGGTGACCTCGCCTGAAACCGGCGCGTTGACTTCGGCCGCCGCTTTGACACTCTCCACAGTTGCCGCCTCAGTCCCATGTGTCAGGGTTTTCCCAACCGGCGGCAGCTCGACGAAGACGACATCGCCCAATTGAGCCTGGGCGAAATCGGTGATCCCGATCGTGCCGGTGTCGCCGTCGAACCGGAGATATTCATGCGTTTTCGTATAGTAGGTCGCGCTCATGCGATCCCCCGAAAATAATGATGCGGAACGAAAGGCAGCCGCGTGATGGTGGCGGCGAGGGCTCTACCCCGCGATAGCAAGGAAATTTTCGTACCCGGCACCGCGTGCGAAGTGTCCACATAGCCCATGGCGATCGGCCGGCCGAGGCTTGGCGCAAAGCCACCGGATGTGAGACGTCCAATGACGCCGCCGCCTAAGGAGGCAATCGCGTCGCCTTCCCGCGCCGGCGCTTTGCCTTCGAGCAAGATGCCGACCCGCCGGCGCACCGGGCCAGTTTCGATGGACTTGGTCAGAGCGGCAAAGCCCAAAAACCCACCTTCCGTCCGCCGCCGCTTTGGGATCGACCACAAAAGACCCGCCTCGACCGGGTCCGTGCTGCGGTCAATATCATGGCCATAAAGGCAAAGCCCGGCCTCAAGACGTAGGGTATCCCGCGCGCCGAGGCCAATGAGGCGCACGGCTGGATCAGCGAGAAGAGCCTCGGCAAAATCGATCGCAGCAAAAGCCGGCAATGAAATCTCAAAGCCGTCTTCCCCCGTATAGCCGGAGCGCGTGATGTAAAGCGAAAGGCCCTTCCAGTCCAGGCTGCTCGCGCTCATGAAAGGCTGTGTGGCAAGGCGTTCCGCATCGGAGGAAGGAAATTGACGTCGGAGAACCGCGACGGCAGCCGGTCCTTGCAAGGCGAGAAGCGCATGACCGCTCAGAATGGAAAGAGATGAAGCCGTAAGATCGGCGGCAAGACGGGCAAAATCTGCCGCCTTGGTCGCCGCATTGACAACGAGGAACAAGCGCTCGACGCCATTCTCATCCATGCGTCGGCTCACCATCAGATCATCGAGAATATGGCCTTCCTCATCAAGGAATTGCGTGTAGCGCATGCGGTCCGCCAAGAGGCCGACGATATCTCCCGGCACCAGCCGCTCCAGTGCACGCCCTGCGCTGGGCCCCTCCAAAATCGCCTGCCCCATATGCGAGACATCGAAGAGGCCCGCTTGCGCCCGGGTATGAAGATGCTCGCTGATGATGCCTGAAGCATAATTGAGCGGCATGGCATGGCCGGCAAAACCAACCATGCGGGCGCCCATCGCGCGATGTAAATCATCCAGCGGTGAGCGGGCCAGTTCGTGAGAAGCGTCAGAATGGGTCGCAAAGGCCTGGTCAGACATCTAACCCCCGCAGAACAGAGCATGGGTGCATCCCAGCGGCATAGCCGCCTTGTCCTGCCCCCTCTGTCCTGGGACCTGAAAGATTTCCTTCACCAAGCGCTGGCGAAGTTCCCTCTTCGGTGGATTTCCCCTCACGATGAGTCGCGACGGGCAGAAATCGCTTTCCAGAGTGTCATCCCTCGGCGGTCCGTGAGCCTGAGCGTTTCCGGGGCGGTTGCGCCTTCGGCGCCAGCCCGCCCGAAGGCGCGCTGGTCTCTCCCGCTGAGTTTGTCTGACTTGAACATGGTATTTAGCGCGGCGCGCTGTTTTGTCAATGCGGGCGCAAAAGAAGCTCACGGTAGGGATTCGGGGTTAACGCTTATTAAGGATTAATGAGGGGTGGATCGAGCTGGAGGATTTGGAGGAGGAAGTGTGGGTTCCAACCAGCTGATTTTCTTCGCGTTTTTACACTTCCCTTGGTTTTGTTAGCGCGCACGAGGCCGAGCGCGAAGCGGCGCACGATGGCCATGTTCTTGGCGCCATGGCCGCTGCGGTAGCGCGACAGATCGTCCTT
>DATJTB010000086.1:0-24364 GCA_035503795.1 Methylocella sp. | reverse complement strand
GAGCCTTCTTGTCATTGTCGCCCGGCTTGTTCAAAGCCGCGACCTGCTTATCATTCTCTTCGAGCCGTCCAAGTTTGATGGTCTTGGTGAGCAGCTTGCCCTGCCGGACCACTGTGACTTCGACTTCCTTGCCGACCGGTTCGGAGGCGACGATCTTTGGCAGATCGCGAGAATCCTTGATGTCCGTGCCATCGAATTTGACGATGACATCGCCGGCCCTCAGGCCGGCGGCCTTGGCTGGCCCCTTCTCGTCGGTTCCGGCGATGAGGGCGCCACGCGTTTCGCCGAGATTAAGGCTTTCCGCTATGGTGTCATCGACATTCTGGATGCGCACGCCGAGCCAGCCACGTCGCGTCTCGCCGAATTTCTGCAATTGATCGACGACCGGCAGAACCGTCGCGGCGGGCGTTGCAAAGCCGATCCCGATCGATCCGCCCGAAGGGGATAGAATTGCCGTGTTGATTCCGATCACCTCGCCCGCCATGTTGAACAAGGGGCCACCCGAATTGCCCTTGTTGATCGCCGCATCGGTCTGAAAATAATTGTCATAGGGGCCGGAGGCGATATCGCGGTGACGGGCGGAAATGATGCCGGCGGTGACCGTGCCGCCGAGCCCGAAGGGATTGCCGACGGCCATCACCCAATCGCCGACCCGCATTTTATCGCTGTCGCCGAATTTCACCGCTTTCAACGGCTTTTCCGGTTTGACCTTCAAGACCGCGACGTCGACTTTCTCATCCTTGCCGACGATCTCCGCCTTCAATTTCTGGCCATCGGTCAGGATTACCGTTACGTCATTGGCGTCGGCGATCACATGATTATTGGTGATGATAATGCCGGAAGGATCGATGATGAAGCCGGAGCCGAGCGAGTTCGATTTGCGTTCGCGCGGCCGTGCTTCCGGTATATCGCGGCCCCCCTGTTGCTGATGGCGGCGGAAAAACTCCTCGAAGAGATCGTCGAATGGCGTTCCCGGTTCGAGCTGCGGCGCATTGCCGGCGTGCTTCTCATCAATTGTCTGGGTAGCTGAGATATTGACGACGGCATCGCTGACGGCATCGGCCAGATCGGCAAAGGTGTCAGGCCCGCGGGCAAAGGCGGCGGGCGTGAGGCCCGGCAAGGGCGAAAGCGATGCGGCCGTCCCCCAAAGCAGCGCACCAAAGAGGCTAAAAGCGACGCCTCGTGGCCATCGCAGGCCAACCGCGTCGGTCTCGGAGGGCTGGGCGCTGGAGCATTTTCCAGCGAAGTGGGCACCGGTTCGCGTTGAGAAAATGCGACAAATCGAGAAGCTCGAGCTGCTTCCCGATTTAGAAACGGGGAACGCTCTAGCAGAAACCGGAATCAAACCCATGAAAATTTTCTCCTTGACCCTCGCCAATGTGGAACCCGCCAATAACAACTACGCTGACCTGATATGAAAGTGACCTGATATGAAAGACGGCGTTGGGAACCTATCCGTGAGGCCATGTGGCAAGATCGCTGCTCAAGTCGACAAAGCAATACGGACAGGCCCACAGAGGGTCATGATGCGGGCGCCAGGCTCTTTACCGTCAAATCTGATCGCAGTGCAGAATTCTGTCTGGTTCGCCTTCTACACCGGTTTTTCGGGAAACTCATTCGTCTTTTTCGGATTTTTCCCAAGCGCTTTTATCGCCTCGTCCACGCTGTGAAAAAAATGGCTCTCGCCAATGGCCTCAGTTATGCCGAAGCGCTCGAAGGCCTGCGCTGCGCGCACCGATTCAAGCCGGGCAATGGCGAATCTTATCCTGGATTGCTGGCATTCCATTATGAACTCAATGAGAATTTGCGCGGCGGTGAAGTCGATTTCGATGATGCTGCTGGCTTCGAGCACGATCAATTCAGGCCGGACCCCACTCTGTCGCAAGGCCTGACGGGCGCTCTCCTGAAATGGATAGGCGTTAAGGAAGGACAGCGGGGCCTGGAAACCCAGGACGAGAACGCCTTCGAGCGTCTCGCCCCTGAACCCGTGCTCGGGGGGCCACCAGATCGAGGTGCCGGGGACTCGCTCGAAGATAAGGAGGCGGGGCCTAGCCATCGACCATATGCCATGCAGGAGCGAGAGCACAATGCCGATTGCGACGCCGCTGCCCACCGGCAGAAGCAGGATGGCCGTGAAGGTGACGAGGATCAGGACAAACTCGCCCGGCGCGCGCCACAGGATCGTGTTCATCTCATCGAGCAGGATGATCCGCGTCGCGACGAAAAGAAGCGTCCCGGCAAGCCCCGCCATGGGAACGGTGGCAAGAAGCGGTGTGCCGAAAGCCGCCATGCCGAGAACCAGAGTTGCGGCCGTCAGGCCCGCCAGCTTGCTGCGTCCACCGGTCTGCGCGGCAAGGCCGCTGAGCGGCGGGCTGGCATCGACGGGAAAGGTCCCGAAAAGGCCGGCCATGACATTGGCCGCGCCCATTCCGGCAAAATCCCGGTTGATCCTGGCACTTTCGCCCTTGACCGGAGGAAAGGCACGGCTCGTGGCAGCGGTTTGCACCAAAATGATGGCTGTGGTGACAAAGGCGAGAGGCGCCGTCTGGACGAGATCATCGATGCCAATCAACGGGAACTGCAAGCGAGGGAATTCGAGGGCTGTGGGCCCCAGAACGCCAACCCCTTCCCGCACGAGATCGAACTGATAGACCGCCGCCGCCGCTGCGGCATTGCCGATGAGCGCGCCCGGGATGCGCGGGCTGATCCATTCCGCAACGATCGCCACGGCAAAGACACCGAGGCCTAACATGAGCGAGTAAGGATTGGCGTCAGGAAGCCGACGGATGACAGCAAGGATCTCGCGGGGCAGACTGCCGTTCGACGCCTCGATCCCTAACAAGGGGGGAAGCTGGCTGATCACGATATGGCAGGCGATGGCTGCCAGAAAGCCGATCGTGACGGGCCGCGAGATGAGATCGGCCAGCCATCCCATCCGGAAGAGACCACAGCCGAGCAGAAGGCCCCCGACTATTACGGCAAAGAACGCGCTGAGCGCGAGATAGGCGGGAGTTCCAGCGACGGCGAACCCGGCAAGACCGGAAGCGAAGATCGGGGCAATGGTCGAATCCGCGCAAGCTACGACAAAGCGGTTGGCACCAATTGCGGAAACGCCCGTCATCGCGGCGGCAAAGGCAATCAACCCCATCGCGGGAGGAAAACCGGCGAGCTCGGCCGTCGCCATCTGCGAAGGCAGCGCGACGGCGGCGATCGCCAAGCCCACTGCAAGATCGGCCGGCAGGCCGTCAGCCAGATAGCGCTTGACCGAAGTGAGGGCCTCAAGCACCGGCGGTATTCGCTTTTTGCGCCTCGGCTCTCTGCAGGCTGGCGTGATCCTTCTTCGTCACTTCGGCATAGGCCATGGCGAAAGAGGCAAGCGCCTCGTCGAACGCCCTGGATTTGCCCATATAGCCGGCGATGCGCGCGGGATCGCCGGTGCGGGCATGGGCGCGGGCGAGTGTCCGGCCACAGAGGCTCGCATAGGCATCGAGTGCCCGGCCTTCGACAAGCGCGCCGATCGAGCCAAGCCGCCGGTTCTTGAGCTGGCGGACGTAGAACTGGCGGCCGGAAGATACATCCTCGGTAACGCCGAGAAAAATATCGCTCGCTGCCTGCAAGGCGCGCTGGCCATCCGCGACACGGCAGCCTTGATGAGTGATCGGGACCGAAGGCGCGGCGATCCGTTCGAGAACGGAGGTCAGGGCCTGCTTGACCTGTAAGAACAGGGAGTCCCCATCCGCCGTCATAAAGAGACTGATTGCGCAGTACGTCCCGACGCTGCCGACGCCCACCACCTTGAAGGCCGTATCGACGAACTCATAGCGCGCCGCAAGCGCGTTGCGTTCCGGAAGCAGAGTCGTCCTGTATTGGGCGAAAGCCGAATGGGCGTGAATCTTATAGGCCTTGGTTTCCGGGCTATCAAAATGATAGATGAGCGGCGGACGGTCCTCAATGTGAACGGCCCCATCCTTCGTCGTCGCAAGATGCGGAAAATTATCATCGGCCGCGAGATCCTTCTTGGCCTTCACGAGGATCGAGAGAACCGTGTCGCGCAGTCCATGGTCGTCGATGCGTTTGATCTCCTGGTGAACATCGATCCGCGCGTGCCAGATTTCGAGCGGCGACAGCTCCGCCAAGTCCCGGATGAATTCCCGATAGGCGGTGACAGTGGCGTGGGCGAGCCCGCGGGCTTTCTTGTCGCTCATTCCAGCGTCCATGGCGGCCACCGCGACGCTCGCAGCCAACCGCTTCAGATCAATGGTGAAATCGACACCGGGCAAGGTCTCGTCGAAGTCATTGATGTCGAACAGAACCCGTTCCTCCGGCGTGTCGAAGACGCCGAAATTCATCAAATGGCAATCACCGCAGGCTTGCACCGGTATTCCGACGTGCTTGAGCCCAGCTAAATCCTGCGCCATCACCGCGGCCGCGCCGCGCAGAAAGGTGAAGGGCGAGACCAGCATGCGCTGATAGCGGATCGGCACCAGCTCCGGAATCCGGGGGAAATCCGTTTCGTGCAGAATGGCGACGGGATCACGGCTTTCCGCACTCGGGCATTCGGCATGCGTCTCGCGCGAAATCTCTTTCCGCAGCGCCCGCCCCGCCGCATAGCGTTCCGCCCGAGTCAGATTCTTGGGGCTGGGCGTATCAGAGAGAGGAGCCGGTGTCGCCATTTTGGCACTCCAATATGGGCCACTCAAGAGGAAGGCTGGCTTACCTTCAAAGTCCCTGTCATGCAATTGTCATATTTAGGCCGCGGATCTGATTTTCAATGCACCTTCGCTGATCTTCATGAATGCGATGAGCCGCCAGCCCCGCTTCCCCGCTCGGGTTTTCGGACTTTGATCCGAGCTTGATCTAGAATGGCAGTCGGGCGCTGAGAATCCACGCATGATTATATAAAGGTGTCAGCGGCTCCGTAATATGATGTTCAGGAACGACGGCAACCTGATAGGCTATACCTATGTTCAATTTGAGCCGGTCATAGATCCTGAATCGACCGATCAAAATACCGGGGCTGACTAGAAGCTGATTTCTGTTCACGCGCTCCCCGCTCGTCCATTGTGTGTCATTGAAGGCGAACTCCGGCCAGAAATATTCCCAAAAATGATATTGGAGTGTTACGCTGGTTAGGAGCATGTTCCCAATATGGGTGTTATATTCGGTCGGCAGCGTATAGCCGATCGTGCCTTGAACATCGAAATCACCCCAGCCCCAGCCACCCGCCAAATACGGCGTAACAATCCATGCCGGCCTGTTGGTGAAAGCGGTAATCCCGGTTGGCGCCTGCATCCCTAAAAATGCGGTAAGAATGTAGTTGCCATTTTCTTCATTCGCGCTGAGAAAACGATGTTTGATCGTCACGAAATTGCCGTCGGTGAACCCTGTCGCGGCCTGGACTTTTGATCCCTCTGGGTTGCGCTGCTCAAAGCCCGGCACGTTGACGAGAAGCTCATCGGCCGTCGTTGGTATGAGCTCCAGGCCTTTGCCTGCGAAATAATTGTTGATCTCCGATCCATTTTGCAGAAATTCCTGATATTGATCATATCGATATTCTTGCTCAAGCCGCGGCGTAATGGTTGTTAGAGGCGTCATCCAATGCGGCTGCGTGGCCTGCGCAGAGTCGCTGCGATCAAACCAGTGAAGAAAATAATCCGAAATCGGGTCAAGCGGAGCCGATGACGGCGCTTGATCCTGTACCGGTACCGGTAGATCCTCTGCATGACCAATCGATGGCAGGCAGGCAGTCAACACACCAATGAGAATTGGAAGAGGTAGAAGCCCCCAGACCCCTCGTCTGTTTTTAGGTTCCCTTACGTTCATGGATTGATGTCCTGGTGGCACTTTATACAAACGTATAACGGCCTACATAGAGATCCATTAGCATGAACGATTGGAGTTATAATTATACAAGGCGTTGCATTTTGGCTACATCTTTTATTGCAAATTCATTGTGCAATTCGGCGTCGAAAGTCACAATTGGTCAAGGGCTTCGATCAAGTACAGATCTCAGCGATTACAGTCGATTGGTATTTCGGATTAAAGACGTGACGATGGCGAGGATCGGGCACAATAAAAGTCTGAGGGAATTCCGCAAAACTTGACAGACTTTTGCGGCGAGAATTCGCTCCATTCTTGATCTTGCGCGATGCCAAAAAGTGGGTACCGGATTTTCGCATCCCGCGGGTCTTTAGAAATCGACCACGTTTCATGATTTTGGATCGATTCGATCCAAAATCATCGTGATCTAGCCGCCCCGAGCGGGTGCGCAGGAACTTGAGGTCCCGATTGATCCGTGCACTGGACACTTCGCGGCCCGCTTGGCGCCCCCCGTTCCATTATGCAGGGCGTGCGTTCTTGCGCTTTTTATCCCAGAAATAATAGCCGAAAGCAGCGGCCACGATGAGCCCCATGAGCACGAAGACGAGGGTCCAGCGCCGCGACGCTTCCCCAACTGTTATGAGGATGTCGCCCGTCATGCTCATATCCTTGCCGTCGCTGACCGTCACAAGAAGGGTGTATTTGCCCGGCCCGTCGAAATTTGCCGGAAGGGTGATCACGCCCGTCGGATAAATCTTCGGCGGCAAATAAGCGAGAGTGATGGGATCGAGGTTTTCCTTCTCCTTCACTCCGGCGCCGCGCACGAGACGCACTTCCTGGGTGAGATCCCGTAGCTCTTTGGATGAAGCGGTCAAAGTCACGATTGCCGACCCAGGAAAAGGGAGATCCGGACAAGTGTCCTCCGTTGCGCCCTCCTGAAAGACCGAGACTTGCGCTTCGTGCATGCCGGCCATCAGCATGCAGCCCATGCTCATGTTCATATCCATGAAGCTCGTATCCTGCGCCCAGGCACTCATCGGGACAAACAGCTGGACGAAAGTCAAAATCGTTAAGAACCGGTTCATCCGAAACATCTTTTGTCTTTCCTCTCTGCCAGGCGATCTTCTGGATTATGGACGCCGTGCCATCCCATTTTCGCATTCCCTCCCGAAAGGTCAGTCAACCAAAATCTATTTCCAGTGAAGCGGATGCCGGTTCGCGTCTGGCGGCCAACTGGGATTTTTCGATAACAATTCCGAGGGCTTTAATCAGGGGCTTTGCTTGCGACAAATCGACCGGCCCCGCAAAAACATGGCACGCCAGAACTCGGTCGCCCCCTTCCCCTGACCCCTTTTACGCCGACCGTCAAACGAGCTGCCGCAGTTGACCTCGTTATATATTGTCAGTACATATTTGGATGAGCGACACGATGTCTGAAGGAAGAAAAATGATGAAGCATAGCACTTTATATACGTCATATATCCTTGCAGCTTTACTTTGCTGCGCGATCGTCCTTCCTACCACGGTGGAGGCAGTCACACAGCCCAGCTTCAAGATTTTCGGGCAAGTGTCTCACCCGGGCACCGTTACTCTTGCGGATCTGAAGTCCTTGCCGGTCGCAAACCAGACCGTGACTTATTTTGCCGCTGGCGCCGTCACCAGCCATGTTTTCACCGGAACACCGTTGTGGTCCTTGCTGGAAGCCGTAGGCCTCAAAGTTCCCTCGGAGAAGAATGGTATTTTGCGGCTGATCGTCATTGTCACAGGAACCGATGGCTATGAGTCGGCCTTCGGTGTGGGTGAAGTCTCGCCGGATTTCGGCGGGGACCAAATCATCGTGGCTTACGCGCAAGACAGTCAGGTATTCCCGCCCGCCACATTCACCAAGATCATCGCGCCGGGCGATAAGTTGGGCGGACGGTTCGTCGACGAAATCGCGAAGATCGAAGTCCGCAATGTCGATCTACCGGTCAGTTCGGGGAACTGATCCGACGCCAATGGGCGCAAAACTCCGCATAACGGGACCAGTTCAAATCCATCCAGCGCGGCAACCCATATCGGCGATGGCTGGCCTCAAGGGACAGGTGTTTTGGGCCTTAGCTAAGGCGCCACTTGACTCTTTCTGCGCCAGCCGTTCGGGGATCAGCCGTGATGCAGGTCCTGCACGATCACCCGGGCAACGGCGAGGCCAATTAGAGTCCTTGCAGCGCGACCCGGGCGTTCCATCGCTGAATCGCGGGGATACCCCGGTAGTAGCCGAGGACGCTCAACGTCGCGGTATCGAGAAAGAAGTGACATCCAGCCGCAGATGGAAGACCGATCCAGCGAGCCGCCAATACCCTGAAGACGTGGCCGTGGGCAAAAAGCGCAACATCGCTTTGCGTGGCGCGCACGCGTTCAATAACCGCGTCCGCCCGGCGGCTGACGTCTTCCGGACTTTCTCCGCCCGGGCAGCCGTCACGGAAGAGCATCCAGCCAGGGGCGTTTGCCTCAATCTCTCTGGATGTCATGCCTTCGTAGTCGCCGTAGTTCCATTCCATAAGGTTATGGTCAATTTCAGCCCGCGCCCCTAGACCAGCCAACTCACAGGTCTCGCGGGCTCGCTGCATGGGGCTCGTGAAGACTCGGCCGAATGCCTCCTTGGCCAGAGTCGGCGCCAATTGTCTCGCCAGCGTCCGACCGTTCTCCGTGAGTGGCAGATCGGTGACGCCCGTATGCCGTCCGCTCAGGCTCCACTCCGTCTCACCGTGCCGTATAAGAAAGACTCGCTGGATCGACATTCGCCACGACTCCGCATTTCCCCCCTAAAGCGGTGGATCGATTCAAATTCATGTCCGCCGCTCTAGAGGTGCTGGCGGCGCAAACAGACACCTGATGACAAAGCCGTATGGCTTGAACATCCAGCCATCCTTCGCCGGTCCCTTTTTCCAACGGGGCTCTAATGGAAAGTCGGCAGCCGTGTCACCATTCGGTTTCGGCGCCGACGCCAACCGAGGCGGCTCCCTTGGCGTCGATCGCGCCGCGCGCCTTGAGCTGCCGCCAGATCGAGATATCGACGCCGAGGCCAGTCTGGGCGGGCGTCGCGCCTGTGCGAACGCCAAGGCTCGCGCGGTTGCCGAACCATTCGCTCAAAGGGTCGCTCGACCCGCTTGCGTCACCAAGGCCGAGGGAGCGGCGCAGGCCTTCGAGAGCGCTGTTGCCGCCCGAATAGATCGCGACAGCCTGCGTCAAGGCCAGCGCCTGGGTCACGGTAAGATTGCCAGCGGGCTGGCCAAAGAGGAGGCGCGACAGGATCTCATCTTCCGGATAGTCGGGACTCGAGCTGAATTCGAAATGCGGGTCACTCGGCTTGCCTGTCACCGCGATCCGGATCGAAGCGCCGCCAGCCTGTGTCGTCCCCAGGAAGTCGAGCTGTGGTGAAAGATCGCCGGCGAAGGTGAGATTCGCGCGGGTGAAATCAAGCTGCGTCGTTAGGATCTGCATCTTGCCTTGAAGCAGGTGAAAAGCACCTTCGGGCTGTGGCTGCGCGAGCGTACCGTTCACCTTCAGCTTGCCGCCAAGCTCGGCGTCGAGACCGCGCCCCGTCACCCGGACGCGGCCCGGAACATCGATCATCACGTCAAGTGTGGCGGTGAAAGGATTTCTGCTTTGAAGCGTCTTGTCCTTTGCGGCGAGCGCGAGCCGGCGTTGCGCCATGGGCGGCGGCCGAATGTGCCGGATTCCTGCCAAGGGCCGGGTGGAGCTCGGGACCTGCTCGGCGATGGAGATGTCGAGGGTTTCAATGCCGACCTTTCCCCCGATACGTGGATCCTGCCTGAGCGGCCCGGTGATGGCGAGATCGAGATCCACGATCGCCGTAGCCATGGCGTTGCTGACGATTTCCGCGCGCTGACCCATGATCTTGATCGAGCCCGGGAAACCGCCCGCGGGATCAAGGCGGACTGCGCCTGACAAGGTCAGCGCTCCGCCATTGTGCGGGACTGCGGACGCATTCTCGATCATGATCTTGTCTCCCTGCGCGACAAGTTTTGCGTGGATCGTATCAAATCGAGTCCCCAAATCGGCATCCTGATAGGAGCCATTCGAGAACAGGATCGTACCCGTCGCGCTCGGCTCATTGAGTAGGCCTGTGACACGGCCATCAACGGCGACCGTGCCGGTCACGCGCCGCCCCCTCAAGGTCATCGCCCGGTTGGCGATGCCGGCATCAAGCGTACCTTTCAGTGTAAGATCCAGGGAACCTTCCGGAGCGATCGGCGCGGTTCCAGCCACCGTCGCGTGGAGCACGTCTCCCGCCGTGATCGTCGCGGTGAGGCGGGTCCTCGTGCTCTCGAGGCTGCCGCTGGCCTCGGCGCTGACCGGTGGCAGGCCGGCGTTTTGGCTCTGGGTCGTGAGCGCATTGGCGATACGCAAACGATAAGTCCCACTCGGGCCGGAGGCCGGCCCGGCCATCGCCACCTCACCGTCGAGCGTTCCACCGAGCCCGAGTTCAGGGGCGACGAGACCTGTGACAGACAGAGGCACGCCGACCGCTTTGACCTTCAGATCCGAATTCGGTCCGATCTGCCCATCGACGGACAGCCGCCCTCCGTACATGAGGAGAACGAGATTTCGAATGGCAATCTGCCCGTTTTCGTGCGTAATCGTCGCCGGTCTTGCAAGGCCGATGCGGGTGCCGCCTCGCCGGGCATCGAGCTTTGAAAGATCGAGACGAATGGGACTGGGTGAATCGACCCGCCCGCTCGCCTCGATATCGACTCCCTGGGTGAGAGCCGTCAGGTTGACATCCGTCGCCCCTGAGGCGACGCCCTTCACGTCGAGGCGAAGCCGTGTGATCGTCTGGCTGCCGATCCGCGCCTCGGCTGCTTCGACCGAGCCGGTCAAGGACGAGCGCTGGTAGAGATCCGTGGCAGAGAGATCGGCCGAAAGCTTTTCGAGCCCCATGCCGAAACCAGCAAGTTTCTCGCCCTTGGCTAGAAGCGTCACATTCTGGCGGGACTCGTCCCCCGAAAAAGTCAGATCGGCATCGATCGCGCCGGTGAGTTTTTCAAGCACGAAAGGAGAAAGATCGTCGAGGTTTTGTCCGTGGAATGTAAGCTTGCCGGAGGCGAGCCAGTCCCTGTCGACTGTAACAGCCCCATTGGCGGTGACGGCCCCGATCTTGACGTTGAATGGATCAAGCCGGATCTCATTGTCCGCAACGCGCGCGAAATGCAGGCTTCCTTGTGCGGGTTTTCCACCGATGCTGCCATCAAGGGTGGCTTCGGCATCAAACGGGCCGAGGAGATCGGTTCCCCGCGCTTTCAAAATCAGTTGGGGCACGGCGCGCCCGAGCAAGGCGCCATCGCGAATCTCGGCCGATAGAGCGGCATCCGGGTGGTCGAGCGTGCCGGTGACATGGCACAGCATTTCGCCATGCCCGGCAAGCCGTTTGTCAATTTTTTCCATGGAAGGGAGGGTGAGCCGCGCCGTGACGTCCGCCATTTTCTGATTTGCCGCGCCATCGAGCCGAGCGTTAGCTTGAGCCATAGCGAGGCTCAGATCGCCGAAGCGGATGCCGGTCGCCGGGTCGAAACTCACGCCGCCCGTCAGCCGCGTGTCGCCGCTGGTGAGCCCATCAATCTGCGGCACGCCGGTCGCCAGCCGGCGTGCTGTCGCGTCGAGCGTCGCAGTCAAACTGTGAGCCGATGGCATCCCTTCAAGATCGGCGCCGATCTGGGCTTCCCCCCGCAGAGGGATGCCGGCAAGCTTCGCGAATTTCGCGAGATCGGGCAACTCGGCTTCAATGTGGCCTTTGACACTTTCGGTTCCCGCTTCCCCCGTGAAATGGACGGACAAGGCCGGGGCGGTGATCTTCAGGCTTTTCGCCTGCAACTGGCCGGTGAGCTGGCCGACGCCCTGCATCGTCAAGTGGATCTCTGGCCCGATGGCTCCATTCAAAGCTTCTTTGTGAAATTTCAGCCCAGTCGTCTCAGCCTCGGTTTCGAGGTCGAAAACATCGACCGCTTCGCTCGGCGCAATTTTGGCTTTTGCTCTCACACGGTCGAATGAGAAAGAGGGGAGATGCGCCGAAAGTTCGAGCGAGAGGTTGCGGATCATTCCCGCCCTGTCGAGCGTCAATGTGCCATCCGAATCGATCGTAGGTCCGGCGCGCAAGGCGAACTGCGCGCGATAGGCATCGAGGGTTCCATCGCCGTCCATGGCAAGAGCCACCGGCGGGCGATCGGGAAAATCGGCAAGTTGCGCGAGGATCCCGCCAGCCGGTTCGTCGAGGTGGAGACTCGTGCGCAGCACTTGGCGATCCGAGACGAAATCGAGTTGGGCGGCAAGCGTTCCCTGCCGGTCGAGCCGGTCTGCATCGAGCATGAGACCAAGCCCTTGTGTCGTCAGATGGGCAGCGCCGGCCGCCGAAAAGCGCGCCAGCATTCCGAGGATGGACGCGTCGGTGGCGAGGTTTGCCACTGAGAAATGCTTGACCTCGATGGAGACAGGCAACCGCCGCGGACTTAAGGCCTCCTCATACCCAGGACGCGTCTCATGGGTTTCAGAAACGGGCTTTCGATGGACTTCGGCTTGATTAACATCGAGCGTGTCGATGTAAAGCCGGAGCCACAAGAGCGCCAGTGGCTTCCAAAGGATGTGAACGTCATCGATATTCAGCCAGACACCTCGCTGGTCTGCGAAGGAAATCTCGTGGATGCTGAAGTCGGAGGCGAGCTGTCCTTCGATCCTTCCGATCGAGATTTGGTTTGTCGGTGATGAAATGGCACGCGAAACCTGTTTTGCGACAATTTCACGTCCCAAGTCTGTTGCAAAGGCGACCATCACGAGCAGAATGAAGCCGATGAGGATCAGACCGGCGGTCGTGAGCCCAATTTTGAGTGTCCGGAAAAAGTGTGAACGTGCCATCAGAACGGCTGCCCGATGCTGACATAGAAAACGATCGGATAATCGCCCGGCCGAGGATCGAGCGCACGGGCGACGTCGATCCGAATTGGCCCGATCGGCGTGTAGTATAAGAACCCAATTCCCGCGCCCATTCGTGTGTCGCCTCTGGACGAGATCGGGGTCGAGCCGACATAGGCTCCGCCGATATCGAAGAAGGGCGCCACACCGATCGTGTCAGTAATCTTGACCCTCGTCTCGATCGTCGCATTGAAGCCGCTGAGACCACCGATTGTATAGCCGTAAGGCGATAAGGACGAAGGACCGATGCTCTGCTCGAGATAGCCGCGAACGGTTGCAATGCCCCCTTCGTAGAACCGGTAGTTCGCCGGAATTTCAGAGAGGTTCCCTGTGAAGCCGAAGATCGATCCGAAGCCTGCTCGTCCCGCTAGTATGTAATCGGCGCGGTCGTCCAAGGCATAATATGCGGAGCCCGTCAGCGAGGCCTTGGTAAAGCCAGGGCCGCTGAACAGGGAAGGGTAGGGCGTCACGGTCGCCGCCACGCGGACTCCACTCGTGGGATTGAGGAGACTGTCGGTGTTGTCGTAACGCAGCGAGACGGGGAAGCCTAGAAATGTGTAGTCGTCCCGGCCGAGCGAGTCGGCCGCCCAGCCCGTCTCGAACTTCACACCCGCCTGGAGGGCGACGTCTTGATCTATACGGTAGCGTAGGGCGGCCGTCCCGCCGGCGAATTCGTCGACATAGCCGCCGAAACTGTCACCGCCATAACGGGATCTTTCAGCGACGCCGTCGAGAAGGAAATCGACTTGCGAATCAAGGAGCGCCGGCTTCATAAATGATGCCGTGAACCGCGCACCAAGGCCCTCGTCATAATAGTTCGTCCCATTGCCGGACCCGCTGGTGGCGATGCCATAGACCGGCGGCGCATAGAAGAGATCGGCGCCAAGGTGCAAGTTTTCGGCGCCACCAAAAAGGTTGCGGTTTTCGTAGTAGGCGTTGGCCGTCGGTCCATCCACATTCGAATAGCCCGCCGTTGCGCCGAGAAGATTGCGGTTGCGGTCACCGACATCGATGAAGACGGGGAGATCGCCATAAGAGTCGAGCTTGTCGTCCTCGCGAATGCGGACAGAGCCGACCGCGGGGATGGAGGCGATGGATCGTCGAGTGTCGGCAAGCGCCTTGGGGGAATAGGGTTGCCCCGGTTCGAGATAGATAAAGGACCGCACAATCGCCGGATCGAAGCCTTCGGGTCCGGTCAGGAAAACATCGCCGAAGCCCGCCTGACGGCCGGGATCGACGGCAAACGTCACATCCATCATCAAAGCGGTATGGTCGACGACTGGACGTGGCGCGCCCGCCCTAGCGAGCGGGTAGGACTGGGCACGAAAATAATCGATGATCCGCACGTTGGCGGCTCGAACATCTGCGCTGCGAGCAGGGTCACCTTGCGAAAGCCTTAGGATCGCAGGCGGCAGCACGTCTGGCGCGAAGGGCTGGCCTGTTACGAGATGGACGACCTCGATCCGGTGCAGTGTGAACAGCGGGCCGGTCTCGACATGGATAGTGACCGGCACGACGGTGCGGTTTTGATAGCTCGCCGCCGCATGAACGACATTTTCTTGAGCGTCGGTTCCAAACGAAATCCACGCTCCATCGATCGAGGCGCGGATCGTCGCATTGTAATAGCCATCGCTCCAAAGCGCATCCAGCATCGGGGCAAAATCGGCTTCCAGCCGCCGGACCAGGGACTCCGCGTCCGGTGGCGGGTCCAGCCGGCGCTTGTAGAAATTGGAACTCACCTTCAAGTCGGATTCGACGCTATCATCCCCCTCAATGGCGAATTCAACCTGATAAGGCAGCGTCGTGGGCGAAGGGGCTGGCGGCGTTTCCGAACCGAACAGTCCAAAGAGATCGAAGTTTGCCGAGCAGAGCGGCCCGCCGGTCAAAATGAGAGCTGACAACGCGAGCGGGAGGCATTTGCGCCTTTCAGCCAGATCCATGCGGCCTTCGCTTCTAAGGGCAGATCACCCCGCAGGTCGATCCTTGAGAGGGCTCATCGTTGATCGATGTGTCGGATCAAGCTCAGGGTCATGAAATAATGGAATATTGATGTTTGGCTGAAGGTGGGCGTCTTTCCCCCGGCGGGATTCAATCTTCAGTAAAGAAGACGTATCCCTTCTTGATGAAAGCCTATGGCAAGGGACTGAGAGGCTTCCAGTCTATTCGGTCGGTCCTCGGAGGGGACGATCCTTGACGGATAGATCGACCCTTCCGGATGTCTCCTTCTGTCCTTCCGCGCCCATTTCTCTTCAGTCTTGCGGCAGATTTTGCGGAGGGGTTTCTCTGCCGCTCGCGGCTGGCGTGCAGTCTTCGTGCTTGTCGCGAGCCAGAATGCGTTGGATCCGGCGGACTTGCCAGCTGACCAAGACGCTCGCGAGCAGGAGACAGGCGCCTATGATGAAAAACCCATAGATCCAGCTGTGGCCTATGATGTTCATGCTCTCGATGGATTGGTCGTCGATGTTGCCGAAAAAACTGCCCATGGCTTTCCCTTTTTCCTCTCTTATCGACCTTGACTTTTGCCCGCTCTGATCGACGATGATCCTAGGGTGTCATTCATGTCCCGGCTCGACACGTCACACCCTCCTGGAGAGATCTAAGGCGACGCACCTCAAACCACTAGGGCCTCACCGATTTTGAGCACATTGACTTGCGTTGAATGTCCCTGCATGGCTGCGACAAAACGGTTGGCATCCGGGTCAAGAAGATCGAAAGTCCCATAATGACAAGGGACGACTGTCTCGAAATTGAAAAACCGTTTGACAGCGAGCGCTGCCATTCGTCCGCCCATGGTGAAACGGTCGCCGACCGGTACAAGACCGATTTTTGGTGCGTAAATCTCGCTGATCAAGGCCATGTCGGAAAATATACCCGTATCGCCCATGTGATACAGGCTCGGCTTGTTCTTGGGCGTGATGACGAGTCCATTCGGACTGCCGAGATAAACCGACTGGCCATTGACGATCATACCCGAGGAATGCAAAGCGGGCGTCAGGCTGAGCGCAAAAGCCCCGCAATCAATCGTGCCACCCGTATTGCCGGGATTGATATTGCCCACGCCCAGCGTCGTCAGATACATGCAGACTTCGAAATTTGCGAGGATTTGCGCGCCGGTTTCCTTGGCGATCCGCGCCGCATCGCCAACATGGTCATCATGGCCGTGCGAGAGAAGAATATGGCTTGCTCCTGCTGTGGCCTCAGTAAAATCGGCCGTGAATTTCGGATTGCCGGTCAGAAAGGGGTCGATCAAGACGACCGCATCATCGAGTTCGAGGCGGAAAGCGGAATGACCGAGCCAGATCAGTTTCATGAGAAGGGCTCCTTAAAGCAGAGTCGGCGCTCAGCGCCGGCCGGACATTATAGGTGGGCTCATTGATGATTGTTGATCGCATTTTCTTTCAATCTTATGGCGAGCCAAGGACGACGGAAAGCAGGTGTCATGATGACGGCTCTTTCGGATTGGGACAAGTTGGCGCGTAGCCTCGGTCGCCAGCAGCGCCTCATCGGCGCCGATCTCGGTTCCAAAACCATCGGCTTGGCCCTTTCCGATGTGGAGCGGCGCATAGCTACACCGCTTGAAACGATCCGGCGTACGAAATTCACGAAGGATGCGGAACGGCTCATGGAGCTCATAGACCGGTTTGAGGTCGGAGCGCTCGTGCTGGGCCTGCCGCTCAACATGGACGGATCGGAAGGCAGGAGCGCCCAGTCGACCCGCGCCTTCGCCCGCCAATTTTCGGCCCTTTCCGGCCGGCCCTGCCTTTTCTGGGATGAGCGGCTTTCGACCGTCGCTGTCACTCGCTCGCTGATCGAACTTGATGTCTCACGGAACAAGCGAGCCAAGGTCGTTGATCAAATGGCTGCTGCCTATATTCTACAAGGGGCGCTCGATCGGCTGAACCGACCGCGATGAGAGCGGTGACTTCACCACACGTGCCACGCCCGGTCTTTCGTGCAAAAGGCCATCGACGCCTTCCCCTGAACCGCTCCTGCCAGCGCTTTTAACAGCGCCATCCGCCAAACCGCCAGAAAGGCCTGCAGGGACCTTGGCCTCCTGCTGAGGCTTGGAAGCGCCCGGTCAAGGCCCGTTCACTTTTTGCAGTCGTCACGAAACCGTTTTGCTCCCGCATTAATAGGGAGCGCAGAGCATCGCTGCCCCGGAGTACGGCCGTGCGAGCTTCATCATGGCGGAATTCGAAATCCCTTGGCGCCGTACGCTTCAATCTTGCGCGTTACTCCTGTCGTCTGATCGACTCCGGCTGCACCCGATTGCTTTATCACCGTGAAATGCCTTGGAGGAGAGCCGCAGGATGGACGACATAGCAACGTCGGGAGCGAGGCAAACGAAAGCCAAATCGGTCCAGGATCACATCGATGAACTGCCCTTGTGGGCCGACGGAACCCCCCTCCAGTCGACTCCGATGACCAGTATGCAATGGTTCATCTGGTCCCTTGCCGCGGCAGGAAAATTTTTCGAAGGCTTCGTCGTGTTCATGACCGGCGTAGCGCTCCCTCTCTTTTCGAGCGAGTTCGACATTGGCGCCGCCGAGAACGGCATCATCACCGCCATGAGTCTCCTAGGCATTCTCGTTGGCGCGGTGGGGCTTGGCGGCTTGTCTGACCAATTCGGCCGCAAGACCTTGTTCGTCACGGAGATGGTGATCTTCGTCGCGTTTCTTGGTGGGCTGGTTTTTGCCCCCAACTTCTATGCCGTCGTCGTCTGCCTGTTTGGCATCGGACTCGCGCTCGGCTGCGATTATCCGACGGCGCACATGATCATCTCGGAGAGCATCCCCAGCTCTGCACGAGGCCGGCTCGTGCTGGGTGCTTTCGCCTTTCAGGCCGTCGGCGCCCTCGGCGGCACCGCGATCGGCTACCTGGTGCTCTCGACCTTACCTGAGCTGAGCGCTTGGCGTTGGATGTTCGCCTCAGCGATCATACCGGCCGTCCTCGTTACTATCGGCCGCTTTTATATTGTTGAGAGCCCCAATTGGCTTTCCGTACGCGGAGAAATTGAAAGGGCCGAGCAGGCAGTTAAAAAGCTTCTTGTCCGCAAACCGCAATATCCCGGCGAGGTCAAGCTGGCTCCGCGCGAGGGGGCAGTTTCCCAGGGCAAACAGAGCTTCGCCTCGCTTTTCAACGCTACGAACCGACGTGCAACAATACTCGCCTCGGTTCCTTGGTTCCTGCAGGATCTTGGGACTTATGGAATCGGCATTTTCACCCCAACGATTCTGGCCGCCGCGGTGGGCGCCAATGAAGATCATGCGCGTAGCATTGCCGATCTGATCGAGAAGGACATTACCGCCGCCCGTGGTGCGGCCCTGATCACGACCTTGTTAATCGTCGGCATCGTCTTCGCGGTTTTGCTCGCTGACGTCGTCGGTCGGATTTCGCTTCAGGTCCTTGGCTTCATCGGCTGCGCCGCGGGGCTCCTGCTGGCGGCCCTCTCCTCGAATTTCGACGACGGCACGCAGATTCTACTGATTTTTTCAGGATTCATGCTGTTCAACTTCATGACCAACCTCGGTCCGAACGCGCAGACCTATCTCCTTGCGGGCGAGGTGTTCCCGACCGCGATTCGCGGCAAAGGTGCTGGATTCGCAGCGGCTTTCGCCAAGATCGGCGCCGTCTTGACCGCATTCTTCTTCCCCATTCTTCTCACCACTATCGGCACGCAGGCCTTGCTCTACGGACTGATCGTGACCTCCCTCTCGGGGGCGGTCATCACATGGGTCTTTCGGATCGAGACGACCGGCGTGAATCTCGACACCCTTCAGCAGATTGAATAGCCGCCGGCCTTCGCAGAGGATCAAAACTTATGCTTGACCGCTTTCATCCGATATTTAGGGCCTGCTTCGATCGGTTCGTCGCGGCCATTGCAGTCTGGTTGCTTGGCGCATCCCTGCTCGTGAGCCTTCTCACTCTCTCCATAGGATCAGGGCGGGCCGAGACCATAGCCCTCTCAGAGACGGGTTCGACCTTGCTTTTCCCGCTGTTCAATGTCTGGGCGTCCGAATATGTGAAGACACATCCGGATGTCACCCTCAACACTGCCGCTACCGGTTCAGGCGCGGGCATCTCTCAAGCGATTTCGGGCGAGGTGCAGATTGGCGCATCTGACGCTTTCATGTCGGACTCTGAGGTCCGACGTCATCCTGAGATCCTCAACGTGGCGCTGGCCATCTCCGCACAACTGGTCGTCACCAATATACCGGGCCTCAATTCCATGAATTTGAAGCTCGATGGGCCGGTGCTCGCCGGGATTTATTCGGGCAAGATCCACGCATGGGACGATAAAGCGATTGCCGCCCTCAATCCCGGCGTGGCACTGCCGCACAAGGACATCGTTCCGGTCCGCCGGGGCGAGGAGTCGGGCGACACTTTCATCTTTACCCAGTATTTATCCTTTTCGACCGAATCCTGGGAAAATAAATATGGCTTCGGCAACAAGATCGCATGGCCCAACGCGCCCGGCGAGTTGGAGGCGATCGGCAACGCGGGAATGGTCGAAAAGCTCCGGCAAACGCCCTATTCGATTGGTTATGTCGGCATCAGTCTTTATGATGATATCGCCAAGGCAGGCCTTGGTGTGACGGCGCTTAAGAGCTATTCGGGCGAATTCCTGCTGGCAACGCCAGAGACGATTGCGTCCGCCGCCGCCGCGCTCGGCCCGCGCACGCCACCCGACGAACGCCTCACCCTGGTTAACGCCCCTGGTGCGAACGCCTATCCTTTGGTGAATTATGAATACGCCATCGTCTCAAAAAATCAGCCCAATCCAGCTCTAGCACAGGCCTTGCGGAAATTTCTGCTGTGGGCGGCGGCACCATGCGAGTCGAATGACAAATTCATTGGAGACGCACACTTTATTCCGCTGCCGGCCCATATATGGGTGCTGAGCCATGATCAGATCATGGCGATCAAGACTAATGGCTCCTGAAGGTTGGATGATTGAGATCGTGTCGCTTCGCGACAAATTCGCCCAAGGGTCTGGTCTCCGGGTACGAACACGAACTGCTCGGAAAGCCCTGGCAGATAGGCTAGGCTAGTGCTCACCCTGAATTTCCGGAAAATCGCTTTTCTTGACTATCGCTGCAAGCTTGATGTTATGCTTGGCCAAATTCTGTGCGGCGCCCTCCTCACGGTCGACGATGGCGAGCGCTGTGCGGACCGGCGCATTGAGGCCCTCCTCGCGCAGGCCTTCGATGGCCTTCAGGATCGAACCGCCAGTCGTCGCCACATCATCGATCATGAGCACCTCGCTACCCTTGGCAAGATAGCCGTCGACCCGCTCGCGCGCGCCGTGTGCTTTTGCCGCCTTGCGGACAAAAAAGGCCGACACCGGATAGTTCTTCAAATGGCTGACAGCAGCGGCCGCCGCAACGATCGGTACCGCGCCCATTTCAAGCCCGCCTACGCAGGTGATCCCGCGGCTTTGCATGAAATCGACGAGGATGTCGGCGATCAGGGCCGCTGCCTCCGGAAACATGGTGGTCTGGCGCAGCTGAAAGAGATAGGTGCTCGTGCGCCCCGAAGAGAGGACAAAATGGCCAGTCTTGAGCGAGCGTTCGCGGACGATCGCCTGCAACCGACGCCAGCGGACATCGTCCGGGCCCAGAACGCGCTCGGATCGCAGATTCTCTTGGGGCACAATGTCTCCATATGCGAGGGGAAACGGCTCTAGCTTTTTGATTTGTCACATTTTCTCAACGCGAACCGGTGTCCATTTCGCTGGAAAATGCTCTCAAAGTGAATTGCCTTATCATGGCAGGCCCTGGCGCCAAGCAGCATTTTATCGGCTTCGTTTGATGGCCTCGATGTTAATGACCTGACTCCGCGGAAATTCGCGGCGAGCTGGCCGCCCTCGACGTTTGCGCCGGCCGCCTTAGGTTTAAGGCCGAGCCGCCAACCGGCTCCGGCCTTTTAAAAGAAAGGAACCTAAAATGAGTTTCTTCGGCAACCCGCCTGATTTCGATTTCAGCCTCAGCTCAACTCTTGCCCATGACTGGAAAGTGGTTTTGGCGCGCGGCGCTTTCGGGGTTCTCATTGGCCTCATCGCCTTTCTCTTTCCCGGCCCGACACTTCTGTCGCTCGTCGGCCTCTTCGCCGCCTATCTGATCATTGATGGCATTTTGGCCCTCGTTGCCGCCTACCATGCGGTGCAGCAAAATCGGCGTTGGGGATGGTTCACTTTCGAAGGCATCCTCGGCATTTTGGCCGGCATTATCGCCCTCGCGCTTCCGGGCCTCACTGTGCTGGTGTTTGTTGGGCTTTTGGCGGCCTGGGCGATCGTCTCGGGCGTGCTCGAACTGCGTGCCGCCTATAATCTTGCCACCGACCATGGCCGCCTATGGCTGGCGCTCGGTGGACTCATTTCGATCATCTTCGGCATTGTGCTGATCGCCGCGCCGGTCTTCGGCGCTTTGGTGGTGAGCTGGTGGGTCGGCGCCTATGCGACCTTCTTCGGCGCAACCTTGGTTGCGATGGCCTTCCAATTGCGCGCCCGCGATCAAGGGAAAGGCGCATTTTCAAGCGACGGTTCGCGTTGAGAACGAAAAATGAAGAGTCTCGATCGGTTTTCCGCTTCAGTCGAAGCGGAAAACAGCCCCTCGCGGACAGCGGACAGGCCGACGCGAGAGATCTGCCGGAAGGGAAACCGCATAGCGCCTTTCCCTGCGATTATACGGCTTACTGCATTTTGCCCTTGAGCTGCTGCAACGCTTGCGCGCAACCCACGGTCATCTCTTTCTTATTGGCCTTGAGGCATTTCAGGATGCGGCCGCCGCCCGGCTCGATCCCAGGGCACAGCCGCTCAATATCGCTTTTGCAATAGGTGAGCAGATCCCCCTTGGCGGACTGGGCGCCGGCGGGAACGGTCACGAGGCAAAGCATCAAAACAGATGCCATGAGGCTCACAGATAATAGACGGATCGGCATTGCACCCCTCTTTTGAATTTAGCAGGCAGAGAACAAGCTGGCCTTTAACATACGACAGCGCCTGGGGATAGATTACATAAAGCTCTGTGGATCAACATCCACGGCGATTCGCACGCCACCCCTCTCCTTCGGCCCCGCCGCCAGCCAGGCGCGCAGGAATCCTTGTAGATCGGCGCTGCGCGGCGCCCGCACCAGGAGCCGGTAGCGGTGCCGGCCACGAATGACGGCGACCGGTGCCTCTGCGGGTCCAAGCAGGCTCAGCTCATTGGCCTTGGCCATCTGCCCGGCCGGCGCGAGCGTCCAATCCTTCGAAGACGGCAGGGCGTAGGCGGCGCGCAGCAAATCGCGAGCGAAACGCTCGGCGATAACCGCGTTCTTCGCCGAAATGACGAGCGAAGCCAACCGCCCGAAGGGTGGCAGGCCGGCGCGGCTCCGTGCCGAGGTTTCCTCCTCGTAGAAGCTGGCGCTGTCGCCCGAGAGCAGCGCCCGCATGACGGGATGCTCCGGCTGCCAGCTCTGCACCAGCGCCCGACCTTTTGCAGCAAAGCGCCCGGCACGCCCAGTCACTTGCTGCAAAAGTTGAAAGGTGCGCTCGGCGGCACGTGGATCGCCCGACATGAGACCGATATCGGCATCGATCACACCGACAAGCGAAAGCTGCGGAAAATTGTGTCCCTTGGCGACTAACTGCGTGCCGATCAGAAGGTCGCATGCGCCCCGCGCGACCGATTCGATCTCAGCGCGCAACCGCTCGGCGCCGCCGGGAAAATCGGAGGAAAGCGTGAGAATGCGCGCCTGCGGAAAAAGCGTTGCCACTTCTTCAGCGAGGCGCTCGATGCCAGGGCCACAGGCGGTGAGGCTTTCAACCGCGCCACAGGATGGGCAGAGGGATGGTCGGCGCTCCACATGGCCGC
Source organism: Methylocella sp. (assembly GCA_035503795.1). Lineage (GTDB taxonomy): Bacteria > Pseudomonadota > Alphaproteobacteria > Rhizobiales > Beijerinckiaceae > Methylocapsa. The sequence goes on along the minus strand of DATJTB010000086.1, from coordinate 1,724 downwards.
ATTGGTGGCAGATCAGCGAGCGACGGAAGCGATGCTCGACGAGCCAGGCGGTGCATTGCGGACATTGAAAGCGATGGCCGCATGCCCGACAGAGAGTCAAGGGCGCGTAACCGCGCCGGTTCAGGAACAACAGCGCCTGCTCGCCCGCCGCCAGCGTTGCGCGGATGGCCGAGGCCAGACGCGGGGCGGTCCACCGGCCGGGCGGCGGTGCCTCCTTGCGCAGATCGATCGATTCGATGCGCGGCAATGGGCGTGCGTTGAAGCGGCTTTGGAGCTTCACATGAGCATAGCGGCCCTGAGCGGCGTTGACCTGGGTTTCGATCGAGGGCGTCGCGGTCGACAGAATGACCGCGGCTTTCTCGATCCGCCCGCGCACAACCGCCATGTCGCGGGCGTGATACGCGACCCCCTCCTCCTGCTTATAGGCAGCGTCGTGTTCTTCATCGACGATGATGAGACCGAGATTGTGGAATGGCAGAAAGAGTGCCGAGCGCGCCCCGGCCACGACCTTGACCTCGCCCGACGCTGCAGCCTGCCAGAGTCGCGCCCGCTTGCGCGCGGAAAGGCTTGAATGCCATTCTCCCGGCCCGGCTCCAAAACGCCGTGCGAAACGGTCAAGAAACTGGGCGGTCAGCGCGATCTCCGGCAGAAGAATGAGGCACTGCGAGCCGACTTGAAGGGCGGCTGCGATCGCCTCGAAATAGACTTCGGTCTTGCCCGAGCCGGTGACGCCTTCCAGAAGCTCGACGGAAAAGTTGCGGTTTCGCACGCAGGCGGTCAAAAAATCAGCGGCCCGGCGCTGATCCAGTTCGAGGCTTGGCCGGGCGAAATCCGGATCGCACGGGTGGGCGACCGGCTCCCGCGGCAGGGCCATGGTTCCCAGCGTTCCCTCGTCAATCAACGACTCGATAACGGAGACCGAACAGGCGGCAGCCTCGGCCAGTGCCTTTTTTGAAAAAGTCAGACCAGTTTCGAACGCGGCGAGCACGCGGGCGCGGGCCGGCGTCAGCCGTGCCGATGGGCGCCCGATGAGCCGCACCCCCACTCGCGGAACCTCGGGCCCGGCCTGAAAGGGGGCAGTGACCATCATCCGCAAGACCATGCCGCGCGGGCTCAAGGTCCAGCGCGCCACCCACTCTATGAAGTCGCGCGCGGCTTGCGAAAGCGCCAAGAGTGGCAGGCGCCTCACAATGGTCTTGAGGTCGGCACCAGCAGGCGCCGAGCGCGCGATGCGCCAAACGACGCCCTCGGCGAGCCGGGTGCCGAGCGGGACCTCGACGAAATCTCCAACCGCGACGGAGAGATCTTCCGGCACGGCATAGGAATAGGTCTGGTCGACGCCGACCGGAATAAGAACTTCGGCGACCGCCGCATTCCCTTGCGCAGAATGGGCCGGCCTGCCGGTCATTGATCCATCGTTCAATCGGGTGGCCGCTTTCGCCGCTTTCTCGCCAATGTGTTGAGGGCCTCGACCGCAGCGGAAAACGCCATGGCCGCATAGATGTAGCCTTTTGGAAAGTGAATACCAAATCCCTCCGCGATCAGCGTCGTGCCGATCAACAGGAGAAAGCCCAAGGCCAGCATCACAATGGTCGGGTTTTTGTGGATGAGATCGGCAAGCGGTCCGGACGCAATGAGCATCGCCGTGACCGCCACGATCACAGCGACGATCATGACCAAGACATGATCGGTCATGCCGACAGCCGTAATGATACTGTCGATCG
>DATJTB010000085.1:0-17888 GCA_035503795.1 Methylocella sp. | reverse complement strand
ATTGGACATGTGGGTCAATGCCACAAGCTTCGTCTTCGAGGAGAGGAGCTTTGAGAAAGCATCGAGATCGAAGCGGCCGTCATCGGTAATCGGCGTCCAGCGCAACACGACGCCCTGGCGCTCGCGGAGGAAATGCCAGGGAACAATGTTGGAATGGTGCTCCATTTCGGTGATGATGATCTCATCACCTTCCTTGAGCGTGCTGCCGAAACTCGAAGCAACGAGATTGATGCCTTCCGTGCCACCTTTGGTGAAGATGATCTCTTCTATCTTTGCCGCATTGACGAAGCGGCGGGCGGTCTCACGGGCTTTCTCGAATGCGACTGTCGAGGCGTCCGACAGGAAATGCACGCCGCGATGAACATTCGCATAGGTTTCCGAATAGGCCTTCGCAATGGCGTCCAGCACGAGCTTGGGCTTCTGCGCGGATGCGCCATTGTCGAGATAGACCAGCGGCTTGCCGTGAACCTGTCGGGAGAGGATAGGAAAATCCGCCCGGATCTTGGCGAGATCAAAAGACACGGCCGGTTTCTCGTGCAGGGAGACCACATTATTCGGCATGCGCGATCTCGCTGGCGTGGAAGGCGAGCCAATCTGATACAAGCCCCGCGGCAAGGTTTTGCAGCGGCTCGCTGGCGATCGTCGCTATGCCTTCGCCAAGAAAGGCCTCGATCAGCAGAGCCCGCGCATCGGCTTCTGGAATGCCGCGTGTCCTCAGGAAGAAGAGGGCGGCCGTATCGAGCTCGCCGGCCGTCGAGCCATGGCTGCATTTGACGTTGTCGGCGAGAATTTCGAGTTCCGGCTTGGTGGCCATCTCCGCCCGGTCCGACAGGAGAAGCGTGCGGCTCATCTGGCGGGCATCGGTTTCCTGGGCATCGGTCAGAACGCGAACACAGCCTTGATAGACGCCGCGCGAGTCCCCGGCGAGCACGCCGCGGAAGGATTGCTGGCTCGACGTATTGACTCCGGCGTGCGCAAGGATGGTTGTATTGTCGCAATGCCGGCCATCTCCGACGAGATAGATTCCGTCGATTTCGGCATGCGCCTCTTGATCCCTGAGTTCGAGCAACGCTTCATGCCGCGAGAACAGGCCGCCTTCCGAGAAATAAAACCCCTTATAGGAAGAGGCGGCGAAAAGCTCGCCCAGGGTCACCGCAGATTGCCGCGCGGCGGCACCGAGACGCTCAAATCGAAGATGGGTGAGCTTCGCCTTCGGCGCCAAATGGACTTCATTGACCAAAGTGGCAAATCCCGGCGATCCGCTATGCGCTTCGACAACCGTGGCTTCCGCCCCTTCTTCCAGCAAAAGAACGATGCGCAGGTGTCTTCCGTCCGGATCTGCGGCCTCTTTGCCGGCCCAATCGTAACGAAGGTGAAGCGGTGCCGGGAGAGAGACCCCAGCCGGCACATGAAGCACGAGACCGTCTTCCATCAACGCCGTATTGAGGTTCAAGAGCGCATGGTTCTTCTGCGGATTGACGTGACCGATCCGCTTGGCGAAAGGCGTGGCCGGATCGGCGAGGACTTGCCGCAAGGGGATGGCGCCAATCGCCGCAAGGGTGGACTGTCCCTCGTTCAATATCCCATTTTCGAACAGGGCCACATGCGCGCCGGGGATTTCGGGGGCTGGGCGCGCCGGGCCGCTTCCTTCCGCCGCCTTGGCCAGCGCACGGGCGAGATCGGAATATTTCCACGCCTCGACGCGCCTTGTCGGCAGGCCGCTACCGGCAAACAGCGTCCGGGCCTCTTCCCGCAAGGCATCAAGCCAAGGAACACCTCCGCGCTCAAACCCGGCCATCCGGTCCAGCAGGCGGTTAAGGGATGTGATCTCACTCATGAGCCTCACGCCGCCTTTCCGATCAAGGCATCATAGCCTTGCTCTTCGAGCCGTAACGCCAGCGTCTTGTCGCCCGAACGCACGATTCGGCCATCGGCAAAAATATGCACATAGTCGGGTACGATATAGTCGAGCAGCCGCTGGTAATGGGTGATGACCAGGAAGGAGCGATCCGGTGCGCGCAGGGCGTTGACACCTTCCGCCACGAGCTTCATGGCGTCGATGTCGAGACCGGAATCCGTCTCATCAAGGATGGCGAGCGAGGGCTTGAGAAGCGCCATTTGCAGCACTTCATTGCGTTTCTTTTCGCCCCCTGAGAATCCGACATTGAGCGGCCGCTTCAGCATGTCCTCCGACACATTGAGCATTTTGGCCGCCTCGCGGGCGACGCGGAGGAACTGCGCCGCATCGAGCGGCGGCTCGCCACGCAGTTTCGCCTGCGCATTCACTGCCGTCTTGAGGAAGGTCAGCGTTGAGACGCCGGGAATCTCAAGTGGATATTGAAAGGCAAGAAAAATGCCCTTGGCCGCCCGCTCTTCCGGCTTCAGGGCGAGCAGATCCGCACCCTTGAAGGTGACACGCCCGCTCGTCACATCATAACCTTCGCGGCCGGCCAGTGTGTAAGAAGTGGTCGATTTGCCCGCTCCATTGGGCCCCATGATGGCATGCACTTCGCCAGACCCCACTTTGAGGGACAGGCCCTTGAGGATTTCCTTGCCTTGAACGGTTGCGTGAAGGTCTTCAATCTCGAGCATAACGGTCTCACTCATCCGACGCTTCCTTCAAGGCTTATGCCCACGAGTTTCTGGGCCTCGACGGCGAATTCCATAGGCAATTGCTGAAGCACTTCGCGGCAGAAGCCATTGACAATCAGGGCAACCGCTTCTTCCGTGTCGATGCCGCGCGATATGCAATAAAACAGCTGGTCGTCGCTGATCTTCGAGGTCGTCGCCTCATGTTCGAGGATCGCGGTCGGGTTGCGGGATTCGATATAGGGCACGGTGTGGGCACCGCATTTCGACCCCAGGAGCAGCGAATCGCATTGGGTGAAATTGCGCGCGCCGGCCGCCTTCTGATGGACGCGAACAAGGCCGCGATAGGTGTTTTGCGCCAGCCCCGCCGAAATGCCCTTGGAAATGATCCGGCTCTTGGTATTGCGGCCGAGATGGATCATCTTGGTGCCAGTGTCAGCCTGCTGATAGTGATTGGCGATGGCGATGGAATAGAATTCGCCGACCGAATTGTCGCCGCGCAGGACACAGGACGGATATTTCCAGGTAATGGCCGAGCCGGTCTCCACTTGCGTCCAGGAGATTTTCGAATTGACGCCGCGGCAGTCGCCCCGCTTGGTGACGAAATTGTAAATGCCGCCCCGGCCGTTCTCATCGCCCGGATACCAGTTCTGCACAGTCGAATATTTGATCTCCGCATTGTCGAGCGCGACGAGTTCGACGACGGCGGCATGCAGCTGATTCTCGTCACGTTGGGGGGCCGTGCAGCCCTCGAGATAGCTGACATAGGCGCCCTTGTCGGCGATGATAAGAGTGCGCTCGAACTGGCCGGTTTTCGACGCATTGATGCGGAAATAGGTGGAGAGTTCCATGGGGCAGCGCACGCCCTCAGGGATGTAGACGAAGGAGCCGTCCGAGAAGACCGCGGAGTTCAAGGTCGCATAGAAATTATCCGTGTCTGGAACGACCGAACCCAGATATTTCCGCACCAGCTCCGGATGCTTCACCAAGGCTTCCGAGATCGGACAGAAGATGACGCCCACTTCCTCCAGCTTGGCCTTGAAGGTCGTTACCACCGAGACCGAATCGAAGACCGCATCGACCGCGACTCCGCTCAGCATTTTCTGCTCGGTAAGTGGGATGCCGAGCTTCTCATAAGTTTTCAGGAGCTCGGGATCAACTTCATCGAGACTTTTCGGCGTATCGTCCTTGGGCTTGGGCGCCGCATAGTAATAGGCATCCTGAAAATCGATCGGCGGATAGTGGACGCGCGCCCATTTGGGCTCCGTCATGGTTAGCCACCGACGATAGGCGGAGAGACGCCAGTCGAGCATCCAGTCTGGCTCGTTCTTCTTCTTGGAAATGTAGCGAACGACCTCCTCGGATAAGCCTTTGGGGGCGAATTCGCTCTCGATATCCGTCACGAAACCATATTTATATTTCTGGTCCGCAAGCTCTTGTAGAGTTTCAGCCTCTTGGCTCATGTCAGATTCCCGACGTTGCTTATCTGAGGGTCATGCCACGGGATGAGGGCATCGCGTCCCTTATGCCAGTTTTCGACCGTGTCGAATTAACGAACCTGTAACGGCTCAGATCTAAAGGTGGCCATTCAGTTGATGATCTTGCTCTGTGCACTGCAAACAGAATGCCATAGCCTTGCTCTCTTATGCAATCCTCTCCCCCTTATTGCGCCGCACAACAGGAGGAGGAACACAGTTCATGTTCTATAGATAGGCAGAGCAGACCAGACAGACAGGAAACACCGCGAAAAAGACTTGAAAATTCAGGGACCGCCAGCGCTTGGGGTAAGCCGCAAAGGCCTTTGTTCCAAATTCGAAAACCCCGTGTTGCGACGGCGCGGGACGCTTGCAATACCGTAGCTTTAAGGGATGAGCATGCGGGGCTCAAATAGCTCCGGCTCGGGTGAAAGAACGGGCACGCACATGCGCCGTTCCGAAAATTCTGAGCTCACACCACGCCTTCCGCGAGCGCGGCAATGACGGGCCAGCCGACGAAACCGGATGGGTCCAGGACTTTCAGAGCGTCAAGAATCTCCAGGGCTTTTTCCCTTTCGTCACGCCGCAGGCTGATGAAAGCGAGGGCTTTCAGCGTATACAGCGCGAAACGGGCGGGACCATCCGGGTTGACGGGCAGGACCGGCCATTTGTGCCAATCGGGATCCCAGCCGGCCTGGCGGGCAGATACCTGGAGGCCGGTCTCGGCGGCTTCCAGCGCCTGGTCGAGATTGCCCTGATAGGTATGGATCTTATAAAGGCAGAGATAAACCGGCAGCTCTTCGGGCGCCGCCGCCATGGCTTGTCGAAAGAGCTGGTCGGCCCGCTTGCGGTCGTGCCGATAGGCGGCGACGCCTTGCTGCAGCAAGTCATTGATGGCTTCGGGAAGTTCGTCGCCGAAATTGATCGGCTCGACAGGTCCACGGAGCAGCTCCATCATATTGTCCATGCCGGATTATTCCCTTGAAGGCGGCTGCCCCTGAATCGATTTGAAGCCATTCTGTAAGCTGGAATTTTGCCCTGAGCAAATGCGATGTGATCGCTTCTTAAGCATCACGTTCGGCCTTGGGTGAACAGGCGTCGAACCACCGGGCTAAAATCAATTCATCGGCAAATCGGTGAACTCATAAAGGCACTTGGGCCAGAACCTGCTTATTTGACGAGCGTGAGAAGGCGCCGGCGCTGTCCTTCGAGCTCCGCGTCATGAATGGCGATCGCTTTCATAACCGAAGCCGCGATCACGCACCCCCGCCGGTCAAGCCCTTCAAAACTCGCCTGGCGGCCACGCGGATCGACTTCCAACAGTTTTACGCCGGCTGGCACTTCCGTGCCGTCACGCACCACCCCGCGCACAATTCCATCAAAGGGGGCGCCTATGGGTGTCCCGGACAGATGGCCGATCGGGAAATTCTTGTAGATGCGGGTGCCGATTTCGATCGCCGAATGCCAGCGGCCGGGCATGGAGGAATAGACGAAGCGTTCAGCCCCAACGGTGCCGAGACGCCGCGACTGGCCATCCGCCGCATCCGTCTGACCGTGCCGGATAATCCGTCCTGTCTTGGCCGGACGGGTTTCAATGGCGCTGTCGCAATTCGTCCCCGCATCGAAACCAGGGCCGAGCCCGATGGTGAAGCGGGCGAGCGGTCGCAGATCAGGAGTGACCTGATATTTCTGCACGCGTGCATCAATGAGGACATCGATGGTGGGCAGAATGATCAGGTCCAAGACGCCGAGCTCGGTCACGAGGACATCCTGAGGGGTGCGCAGACTGGACAAAATCTCAAGGCCAGTGTCGGCCCGCCGGGCCGGTACACCGCCAAGCGTAGCGGGCTCGTCGTAAAGACAATCATGAAAGGCCATTTTCCTCCGGATCACCGGCGGCATCGGATCGTGCGAGAGCACCACGCAGGCGCCCGCCCGGTGAAGGCTGACGGCGACCGCCGATGCGATCTCATTGGTGCCGAGGATAACGGCAAACGGCGCACGCGTTCCTCGCCTGCGCAAAGATGGAAGACTTTTCATCGCGGATCCTATAGGCCGCGCGACCCTAAGCAAACGCCGGGCCGAAGCCCAATGACGCCTGACCGGGGACTCGACTAGAGCGGGCTGAGCAAAAGTGTGAAGCGGTTTTGCGCTCGCATCCCGCTCTCAATGACGAGAATCGATCACGTTTCATGATTTTGGATCGCTTCGCTCCAAAATCATCGTGATCTAGGAGCGGGCTGAGCAAAAGTGTGAAGCGGTTTTGCGCTCGCATCCCGCTCTAAATTATAAGAATCGATCACGTTTCATGATTTTGGATCGACTCGATCCAAAATCATCGTGATCGAGAGGGTCCCGGCGCCGCTGTGCATTTGCGGGCGTGGCCTCTGCGTCGGGTCTCACACAGCGCGAGGAGGAGGGTGACGCGAATGTCGGAAAGCTGACAGCTCGCTGGCGAGACCCGAAAGCCTCCACGCCCAGGTGTCTTTCCTGCTCCGCGGGAAATTTGCCGTGGGTTCGGTCCTGAGGAGGTTTCAATCTGGTTCCAGCCTTGCATAGTGGGCAGTGCAACATAAAGGGGTAGACGCGATGGCAATGGCCGGACCGGAAATTGAGCGTTTGATCAAGGAAGCATTCCCAGATGCCCATGTGGTTGTCGTCGATCTGGCTGGCGATGGCGACCATTATGCCGCCCGGATCGCTGCCAAGGAATTCGAAGGCAAGAGCAAGATCGAACAACACAAAATGGTCTATGCGGCGCTGCAGGGCCAGGTTGGCGGCGTGCTCCATGCCTTGGCTCTTGAGACTTCCGTCCCGAAATAGGGCGCCTCAAATCCATCCGAGTGCGTTTTCGAATGGACGGCATTTCGAATAGACCAGCTGTTGGAACGAAGAAGCGAATAGGGATTTTCATGACAGAATCAGCGAACCCGCGTATCGAGGCCATCATTGGCGGCGCCGATGTCGTGCTTTTCATGAAGGGTATTCCGGCCGCGCCGCAATGCGGTTTTTCAGCGACGGTTGTCCAAATTTTGAATAATTTGGCCGTGCCTTACAAGACGTTCGATGTGCTCTCGGACATGGAAATCCGCGAAGGCATCAAAGCCTTTTCGAGCTGGCCGACGATTCCGCAGCTTTATGTCAAGGGGGAGTTTGTCGGCGGCTGCGATATCGTCAGGGAAATGTTTCAGTCGGGTGAGCTTGCAGCGTTGATGAGCGGCAAGGGCGTCGGGGCCGCCGCGCAATGACCGATACGGAAACGACAAGTTCTCAAGACGAGCTCTTCTCTCTGCCGCAGGTTTTCAAGCGGCATGCCTTCGCCTGCTATACGCAGCGTCCACCCACACATCCGCGGGGCAGCTGTGGCGCCAATGGGGCCCAACCGCTCTGGGACCGGCTCGGCAAAAAGCTCGAGGCGGATGGACTGCTGGCCGAAAATGGCTTCACCGCCTCGGGCTGCCTCGGCTTTTGCTCGGCCGGCCCGATAATGGTCATCTACCCTGAAGGTGTGTGGTACCGCCCGACGACGCCTGAGGATATCGACGAAATCGTCGAAACCCATTTCAAACAGGGCAAGCTCGTCGAACGCTTGGTTATGATTTTCGCGAAAAGCTGAAGACCAGGAGGCAGAAGCTGAGGCTGTGTGTGCCGCGCTTGAGCGAGAGCATTTCCCAGCGAAGTGGACACTGGTTCGCGTTGAGAAATGCGACAAATCAAAAAACTAGAGCGTTTCCCGATTAAATAGGCAGCAGGAAATGCTCTAGTCGAGAGCGGGGTGAGCGGTTTTGCGCGTGCATCCTGCTCTAAATTACAAGAATCAATTACTACCTTTCATGTTTTGGATCGATTCGATCAAAATCATCCCGCTCCAACTTCTTGATCTTGCGCGATTTCTTAACGCTCGAACGATTCCGTTCGAGCGTTAAAGCGCGCTCGTCGCTCGCCAGCCCTTTTGTGAGCTTGGTTGCCACGACCGTTCATCTTGAGCGTTGAAGAGGACACGAGAAGAAAAGATCGGCCCGGCTCGGTCAGAGTTCAGACATTGGCTGCGTCGGACTGGCTCTGCTTGCCGCGCGTGGCTTGGCGCAGCAAATTCAGGCATTCGAGACTGGCGGCCATGTCAAGCGCGGTAAAGCCGTCCTGCGTTTCGAGGGAAAGATTGCCTCCTGACGAAATCAGTTTCTCAACGACGGCCGGCTTGCTGGCCGATGCCGCATACATGAGGCAGGTCGCCCCGTTATCGTTGCGATTATCGATATCGATGCCCGCAGTAATCAGGAGATCCATGATGGCGAGCTGGTCGCCGGCACAGGCCAGCCAAAGCGCATTGTTGCCATCGCCATTGCGGGCCTGCAAATCGGCGCCTTCCGCGATGAGGGCGCGCACGATCTCTGTTTCCCCGGCATGGCTGGCTTTCATCAGGGGAGTCATCGAATTGCCAATGACGCCATTGACGTTCGTGTCGGAAAATCCCTGCGTGATGAGCCAGTCGCGCAAAACGGCGCTGGAAGGGACCCGGCTCGGCGCCGGATAGCACTTGGCCCAGGCTTCATATCCGCCATCGAGGCTGAAGACCTGGGAAAACCCAAAATCGGAAAAAATCTGCCCAAATTCCTGACTGGCATTGCCGTGATAGCAATAGATGAGAACGGGCGTGTTCTTGGCTGTCCCGGTGAGGATGCTGTCCAGATTGCGGATCGAAACATTCTGCGCCCCCTCGATATGGCCAGCCTCATAGGATTGCGCGTCACGCACATCGAGCAGAAGGAGTTTGGTGCTGTCGATCAGCGTGACCGCCTCGGAAAGGTCGATGCGCTGAAAGGGCATGCGTTCTCGCATGAGACAACTCCTACTTCGGGTCGATCCGGCCCGGATAGGCCGGGAGGGTCATAAGCCGCTCATCGGTCAGCGGCAGGCCGATGGTGAAATGATATAGAGACTGGAAATGCTCGGTCTTCAGCCCCAAAAGCTCATGCAGCACATCATCAAAGTAGCAGCCGATCCCGGTGCCGCGTAGCCCGGCAGCTTCGGCCTCGAGATAAAGGACCTGGCCGACCAACCCGGCTTCCCAATGGAGCTGACGGTAGCGCCAAGGGTCAGGCCGCACGATCTCTTCGAATTCGGCGAGCATGGCAACCGCAAAGCAGCTGTCGCGGCCGATGGCTTGGTGGCAGTTCAGCGTCCGGGCGACGGCCCGACAATCGGTGCCGACGAGCTTTCGCAGGGGCACATGGGCTGGAGCATTGGCCACACTCGCCCAGAGGAAATCGGATCGCAATTCCTCCCTGAGGGCGCCCTCCGCCGCCGCATGTCGAGGGAGGATGTAGAGACCAGGTTCGACGTCCTTGACCCGGTGGACGAAGAAGACCGGGTGAATGCGCGGAATATAGGCCCAAAAATCCCATGGCACCGAAGGACGGTTGAGCAGGCTGTCCATCAGATGGAAGAAGGTTGCGCCTTCCATGATGTATTTTGCGTCGAAATTCTGGGCACTGCGTCGCTTCAGGATTACGGTTGCGGCGCGCGTCCCGCATTGCGAAAGAAGCGCCGGGTGGCTGTCATAAGCGGCAAGCTGCGGCAGAGGGGAGCCCCGCGTGGCCTCTGCCACCTCGTCGATTACCGGCCAATGATAGAATTTCCGCCGGTCGAGCAGATTGGCACGCCCGGTCCATTCGCCGTTTTGTGGAGATGAGGCTGTGGTTGAAGCCGCTTGGCCATGATCCGGTTGCGGCTCGGCATGAGAATGCGGATCGAGGGCGACCAGCAGATCGGCTTCTTCAGTCTCCGTGCTGGAAAAATCCTCGGGTCTCGCAACGCCGAGCAAATCGGCCAGGGCTGCTGCGTCGAGCTTCTCCACCAGCTGCGCCCTCCAGCCAAGCGCCGCGGTAGCGTAGCGCAGGGCGCCGATCGCATGGCCAAGATCAAGTTGGCAATAGCGAAACGCCCGCTCGCCGTATTTCCAGGCTTCCCGCCAATGGATCGATGTGAGGCCGACCCGCAACTCCGCCGCGGGACGGGGTTCGGCGGGGTGCGAAGCCGGCGCGAAGCGATACCTCAGCTCCAGCGCATGGTCGAGGCTGCAATAGTGATAGAGGCCGTCCGCAAGGCCCACCACGTTTCGGCAAATGAGATAGGCTTCAGTCGGGTGAAGATTGCCACTGGAAGGATTACAGCGTAGCGCCCAGCGATCTGGCCCATATTGCTTCCAGGCGGAAAGGCCAAATGAAAGCTCAAAGAGCGCGGCAATCGATTCGATCGAAGGCTCGGCCGGGTGGCGGGCTTCGTTCGTGTAGAGATCGGCAAAGCTTGTGTTCAAGCCGAGCGCTTGAAAAGGTAGGCTGATCCGTTCGCACTCTCCATATTGCCGGAAGGGATTGGGCTGCATATCCCAATCAAGGGTCTCCGGGCCTCTCGCATAGCGCTCAAGCCTGTGTTTGGTGCGCCGGTGATAGGCAAAAGTGATCTCGCCCAGCTCAGTCGCTGTATCGAGCTCATGTGTCATGATGGCAGGCGCTGGCTGGTATAGTCGGGGACCGGGCCTGACGGCAACGCAGCCGCGGCCTTGCTGCATCCCTGCAGCTTTGGACTTAGTTCTTCATTTCCGAGCAGGAAATTCACGATCGGTCCCTCGAAGCCGGCGCATTTTTCCCCCTCCACTTCGAGTAGGGGGCGGCGGATCAAAAGCGGTTCGGCAACCAGCAAGGCGAGGGCCGCCGATGCGGTCAACGCCACGGGATTGATTGCACCCGATTTGACTCGCGGCGCAGCCGGATTGAACCAGGAAGCAACCGGCTGCTCACTAAAATAGCCGCGCAGCCGATCGCTCGTCCAGGGCTCGGTGAGGAGGTTGCGAATTGTGAGCCTGTGACCCGCCGCTTCAAGCGTCCGTTTTTGGCGGGCGTTCGTTGCGCAGCCTGGCTTTTCATAGAAAACGACGTCGGCCACTTCCGTCCTCAAAACCCTTTCGGGTCCAATCAGGCATAACCCAGGAGTCACAATGAGCCGAGTTGGACCAAGGGCGCCGCCCCGCCGCGGCCCAGGATCGTGTCGATTTTCTTACGCACGGCTTCAATCGTCAAAGGTTTGACCACGGCCCCATGCGCGCCGGCCTTGATGCCGCCGACGGCCGTCGCTTCGTCGGCTTTGTCGGTCACGATCAGGATCCGGACATTCTCATATTTACCCTTGAGCTCGGCAATCAGCTCCGGGCCCCTTTTCTTTAGGAAAGAGACGCCGAGGAGGATGACATCCGGCTTGAGCCAACCCACGCCCCTTGCATAGGCCTCCTCAAGGCTGCCCAGCTCATGGGTCTCAATCTCATCGTGGAGCATAAATTGCAGCGCTGCGCGGATGATCTCGTCCTCATCAATGACGAAGACACGCCGCTGGTCGACGGCCTTGGAAGTTTCGACACCTATTTGCATTAGGCCCTCATGCGATGGCGATAACAAACATCGTTGAACAACATCATACCAAACTGTCGGGCGGAAGCTCAGGCAACCCGCAGTTAGCCCCAAAACACAGGCAATTTTCATTCCGTATTGCCAGCCCGCGAAAAGAGTTCGGCGCCGCACGCACCCCAAGCCGCCTTGTGTCGTTTCTGACAGGCCAACCGACTATGTCGGGTTCAACACACCCTTTTGAGGCCATCGAGAGACCGCAACTTCCCCTGATATTTCAGGCAAGTAGGCGCAAAACCGCGATTGGCACGACGGTTGCTGATTAAGTGACCGGAACGGCGAGTGTGGGCTGAGCGTGTCCCGATACAAATCGAAGGCACACTCCTTCCCGTAAACCGCGAGCCAGTTTCTGCCAGGGGAACAGTCTCGCGCTGAATGCGCGATCGTCCTAAAGCAATCGATTCTTAAGGAGAGCTAAATGTCGTCACTGCGACAAATCGCGTTTTACGGTAAGGGGGGCATTGGCAAGTCCACGACCTCCCAGAACACGCTGGCGTGTCTTGCCCAGATGGGTCACAGAATCCTCATCGTTGGCTGCGACCCCAAGGCCGACTCGACCCGCCTCATCCTGCACGCCAAGGCGCAGGACACCATCCTGAGCTTGGCCGCTTCCGCTGGTTCGGTCGAGGACCTCGAAATCGAAGAGGTCATGAAGGTCGGCTATATGGACATCCGCTGCGTTGAGTCCGGTGGTCCGGAGCCGGGTGTCGGCTGCGCCGGTCGTGGTGTCATCACCTCGATCAACTTCCTCGAGGAGAACGGCGCTTACGAGGACATCGATTATGTGTCCTATGATGTGCTCGGCGACGTGGTTTGCGGTGGTTTCGCCATGCCGATCCGCGAGAACAAGGCGCAAGAGATTTACATCGTCATGTCCGGTGAGATGATGGCAATGTATGCCGCCAACAACATCTCCAAGGGCATTCTGAAATATGCCAACTCTGGTGGCGTGCGTCTCGGCGGGCTCGTTTGCAACGAGCGTCAGACGGACAAGGAGCTCGAGCTCGCCGAGAGCCTTGCCGCCAAGCTCGGCACCAAGCTCATCTACTTCGTGCCGCGCGACAACATCGTGCAGCATGCTGAGCTTCGCCGCATGACGGTTGTCGAATATGCGCCCGACTCGGTGCAGGCTGGCCATTATCGGAGCCTTGCTGAGAAGGTTCATGGCAACCAGGGCCAGGGCATCATCCCGACCCCGATCACCATGGACGAGCTCGAGGACATGCTCATGGAGCATGGCATCATGAAGCAGGTCGACGAGTCGCAGGTCGGCAAGACTGCGGCGGATCTCGCGGCGACCGCCTGATTTGGCAATCAACCAAGCCGGCCCTTCTCGCGAAGGGCCGGTCTGCGGCGTGACAACAGGGATGAGAAAGGCAACGCCATGAGCTTGGCGAAAACAGAGAGCATTGCGGAAATCAAGGCCCGCAATAAGGCATTGATCAACGAGGTCTTGAAGGTTTATCCGGAGAAGACAGCGAAAAGACGCGCCAAGCACCTGAATGTGCATGAGAATGGCAAGTCCGATTGCGGCGTCAAATCCAACATCAAATCGATTCCGGGCGTCATGACGATCCGTGGCTGCGCTTATGCCGGCTCGAAGGGTGTCGTTTGGGGTCCGATCAAGGACATGATCCATATCAGCCATGGCCCGGTTGGCTGCGGTCAGTATTCCTGGGCTGCTCGGCGCAATTATTACATCGGCACGACGGGTATCGACACCTTTGTGACGATGCAGTTTACCTCGGACTTCCAGGAAAAGGACATTGTCTTCGGCGGCGACAAGAAGCTTGCCAAGATCATGGACGAGATCCAGGAATTGTTTCCGCTCAACAATGGCATCACGGTCCAATCGGAATGCCCGATCGGCTTGATCGGCGATGATATTGAGGCTGTGTCGAAGAGCAAGTCCAAGGAATATGATGGCAAGACCATCGTTCCGGTTCGCTGCGAAGGCTTCCGCGGTGTTTCCCAGTCGCTTGGACACCATATCGCGAATGACTCCATTCGTGATTGGGTATTCGACAAAATGGATCATAATGCGCCACCGCGCTTTGAGTTGACGCCTTATGATGTCGCGATCATCGGCGATTACAACATCGGTGGAGATGCGTGGTCTTCCCGCATTCTGCTCGAGGAAATGGGCCTGCGCGTGATTGCACAGTGGTCCGGCGACGGCAGCCTGGCCGAGCTTGAGGCGACGCCGAAGGCGAAGCTGAATGTGCTGCACTGCTATCGGTCGATGAACTATATTTCGCGCCACATGGAAGAGAAGTTTGGGGTTCCGTGGTGCGAATATAACTTCTTTGGGCCCTCTAAGATCGCCGAATCGCTGCGCAAGATCGCCGGCTATTTCGACGACAAGATCAAGGAAGGCGCGGAGCGCGTCATCGCCAAATATCAGCCGCTGATGGAAGCGGTCATCGCCCGATATCGTCCGCGTCTTGAAGGCAAGACCGTGATGCTCTTTGTCGGTGGCTTGCGGCCGCGGCACGTGATCGGCGCTTATGAAGACCTCGGCATGGAGGTTGTCGGCACGGGCTACGAGTTTGGTCACAATGACGACTATCAGCGCACGGCCCAGCACTATGTCAAGGACGGCACGCTGATCTATGACGACGTGACCGGCTATGAGTTCGAGAAGTTCGTCGAAAAGATCCAGCCCGATCTGGTTGGCTCTGGCATTAAGGAGAAATACGTCTTCCAGAAGATGGGTGTTCCCTTCCGCCAGATGCATTCCTGGGACTATTCCGGCCCCTATCACGGCTATGATGGTTTCGCCATCTTCGCCCGTGACATGGACATGGCGATCAACGCGCCTATCTGGAAAATGGCCAAAGCCCCCTGGAAGATGGCTCCCGCCGCCCCAGAAGCGATCGCGGCTGAGTAATGTCAATGGCTGGCTCCTCAATTGAGGAGCCAGCTTTCCTCCAAGTTAATAAGAACACGACTTTCGAAAAGGGCTTGATGATGTCCCAGAATGCCGAGCACGTCCTCGACCACTTCGAGTTATTCCGTGGTCCGGAATATCAGCAGATGCTGGCGAATAAGAAGAAGATGTTCGAGAATCCGCGTGATCCGGCAGAGGTCGAGCGGGTTCGTGAATGGGCCAAAACGCCAGAATATAAAGAGAAGAATTTCGCTCGTGAGGCGTTGACCGTCAATCCAGCCAAGGCCTGCCAGCCACTTGGGGCAGTTTTTGCGGCGGTCGGATTTGAAGAGACGATTCCATTTGTGCACGGTTCGCAAGGCTGTGTCGCTTATTATCGGAGCCATTTGTCCCGCCATTTCAAGGAGCCGAGTTCCTGCGTTTCGTCTTCGATGACGGAAGATGCGGCGGTGTTCGGCGGGCTCAACAATATGATCGACGGCTTGGCCAACACCTACAATATGTACAAGCCGAAGATGATCGCGGTGTCGACCACCTGCATGGCGGAAGTGATTGGAGACGATTTGAACGCCTTCATCAAAACCTCCAAGGAAAAGGGCTCGGTTCCCAAGGAATATGACGTGCCGTTCGCTCATACCCCGGCCTTTGTCGGCAGCCATATCACGGGCTACGACAATGCAATCAAGGGTATTTTTGAGCATTTCTGGGATGGCAAAGCCGGGACAGTTCCCAAGTTGGAGCGCGTCCCTAACGACAAGATCAATTTCATCGGTGGTTTCGACGGTTATACCGTGGGGAATACACGTGAAATTAAGCGCATTTTTGAGCTGATGGGCGTCGAATACACCATTCTCGCCGATAATAGCGAGGTGTGGGATACACCGACTGATGGTCAGTTCCGCATGTATGATGGCGGAACCAAGCTTGAAGAAGCCGCCAACGCAATCCACGCTAAAGCCACCATTTCCATGCAGGAATACTGCACCGAAAAGACTTTACCCTTTATCGGGTCACACGGTCATGAGGTGCTTGCCTTCAATCACCCGATTGGCGTCAAGGCAACCGATCATTTCCTGATGGAGATCTCCCGGATCACTGGTAAGCCGATCCCGGAAGCTCTTGAGAGGGAGCGTGGGCGTCTGGTTGATGCCATCGCTGATTCGAACACGCATATACATGGCAAGAAGTTTGCCATTTACGGCGACCCAGATCTCTGTCTCGGTCTAACCGGCTTTTTGCTTGAGCTGGGCGCGGAGCCGACCACCGTTTTGGCCACCAATGGCAACCCGAAATGGGCTGATAAGGTTCAGGATGTCTTTGACAGTTCGCCATTTGGCAAGAACTGCAAGGTTTATCCTGGACGTGACCTGTGGCATATGCGCTCGCTTCTGTTCACAGAGCCGGTGGATTTCTTGATCGGAAATACCTACGGCAAATATCTTGAGCGAGACACGGGCACTCCCCTGATCCGCATCGGCTTCCCTGTCTTTGATCGACACCACCACCACCGCTACCCAGTGTGGGGCTATCAGGGCGGTCTGAACGTGATGGTTTGGATCCTTGATCGCATCTTTGAGGAGATCGACAAGAACACCATTGTCCCAGCAAAGACTGACTATAGCTACGATATCATTCGCTAAGAAAAAAAAAGATAAAGCGCAGCCTTTATTAGTTGCGCTTTATCTTCATCAGACAAACAGTATCATCTACAACTTGACGCTTCCCGGATCATGTCTGGGAAAAGGAGGCCTCTATGAGTTCGGTGTCAGCAACTGTTCAAGCTGTTTTCAACGAGCCGGGGTGCCCCAAGAACGCTAATAAAACTGAGGCCGAACGCAAGAAGGGTTGCACAAAGCAGCTACAACCTGGCGGGGCGGCTGGCGGTTGCGCTTTCGACGGCGCCAAAATTGCCCTCCAACCTTTAACTGACGTCGCACATCTCGTGCATGGTCCCATCGCCTGCGAAGGAAATTCCTGGGACAATCGAGGAGCGAAATCCTCTGGCTCCAACATTTGGCGGACAGGCTTTACCACAGATATGAACGAGACGGATGTGGTCTTCGGTGGTGAAAAGCGCCTCTATAAAGCCATCAAGGAAATCATAGAAAAATACAACCCGCCTGCGGTTTTCGTCTATCAGACCTGCGTCCCCGCCATGATCGGCGATGATATTGATGCCGTCTGCAAGGCCGCTCGCGAGAAATTTGGCAAGCCCGTTATTCCAATCAACTCTCCTGGCTTTGTTGGTCCAAAAAATCTGGGCAACAAACTTGCGGGCGAAGCTATTCTTGAACATGTCATTGGCACTGAGGAACCCGAATATACGACTCCTTATGATCTCAATATCATAGGTGAATACAATCTTTCCGGAGAATTATGGCAGGTTAAGCCTCTCCTGGACGAATTAGGTATCCGTATTCTATCCTGCATATCGGGGGATGGCAGATATAAGGAAGTCGCTTATTCGCATCGAGCGAAAGCGTCAATGATGGTGTGCTCAAAAGCCATGATCAACGTCGCGCGCAAGATGGAAGAAAAATACGGCATACCCTTCTTTGAAGGTTCCTTTTATGGAATCACGGACTCAAGTGATTCCCTGCGCGAGATCGCGCGCATGCTCGTGGAACGGGGCGCGCCTGATGAGCTGATCGGGCGGACCGAAGCCGTGATTGCTCGTGAAGAGGCAAAGGCCTGGGCGGCCATAGAGCAGCACAGACCCCGTCTTCAGGGTAAGAAAGTCTTGTTGATCACTGGCGGTGTTAAGTCCTGGTCGGTGCTCGCCGCGCTGCAGGAGGCCGGGCTCGAACTCGTGGGCACCAGCGTCAAAAAATCGACCAAGGAAGATAAAGAACGCATCAAGGAACTCATGGGCCAGGATGCGCATATGATCGATGATATGACGCCACGCGATATGTATAAGATGCTGAAGGACGCGAGAGCTGATATCATGCTCTCTGGCGGGCGATCGCAATTCATCGCCTTGAAAGCTTCTATGCCGTGGCTCGATATCAATCAGGAACGCCATCATGCCTATATGGGTTATGTGGGCATGGTGAAGCTGGTCGAGGAAATCGACAAGGCTCTTTATAATCCGATTTGGGAACAGGTCCGCAAACCTGCTCCTTGGGATAACCCGGAAAATAACTGGCAGAACAAAGCTATGCTTCAGCTTGAGGCAGAAGCTGCTGCTTTGGCTGCTGATCCTGTGGCGGCGGAAAAGGCCAGGCGCGCCAAGAAAATCTGCAACTGCAAGACGGTTGAATTAGGCACAATCGAAGATGCGATCAAAGCACATGGATTGACGAGCGTGGAAGGCGTGCGTGAAAAGACCAACGCATCGGGTGGGTGTGGTGCATGCGCTATTCGTATTGATGAGATTCTTGCTCGAATGGCCACAGATATCCCACCGGTCGAAGTCCCCGCACTCGTTGCGGCGGAGTGAGGCATCATGGCCAAGATCGTTTCAAACAAGAA
>DATJTB010000084.1:0-10355 GCA_035503795.1 Methylocella sp. | reverse complement strand
GTCGTTTACAAGCTCTTTCAAACTCTTGTCTTCTTCGCGGCGGCGGCGGTCGAGAATAGCCGCGAGGTCATCGTCGATCGTGAGGGTCGTGCGCATACATCAAAACATAGAAATTTTGATGTCTTGATGCAACGCTTTGGCAACCGGGGTTGACGCCATCGACTCCGATGTCGATGGTGCCTTCAGACTCCTCTTAAAGGAACATCCGCAATGCCAGCAGAAAGCCGGGGGGCTGCCCGGTCGCTGCCCGCGCGCATGGAAGACCGGCTGATCGTCGCGCTCGATTTGCCCGATGTCGCGGCCGCGCGCGCGATCACCGCCCGACTCGACGGCATCGTGAGCTTTTACAAGCTTGGTCTTTGGCTGATCTTCGCGCCCGGCTTCGAGGCGTTTCTCGACGATCTGCTCAAATCGGGCTGCAACATCTTTCTCGACGCCAAGATGTTCGATATCGGCGAGACCGTGCGGCGCGGCATCGAACGGGTGGCCGAGCGCGGCGTCAGTTTTGTCACGGTGCACGGCGATGCCGATATCATCCGCGCGGCGGTTGAAGGCCGCGGCGACTCCAAGCTGCAGCTGCTCGTGGTCGCGGCGCTGACCAGCCTCAACGAGCGCGGGCTGAGGGAGCTGGGGCACAGCGGCAGTGTCGCCGACCTGATCGCCGATCGCGCGAGATTTGCGTTCGATCATGGCGTCGATGGCATCATCGCCAGCCCGCAGGACAATCCCAACGCCATCCGTGCGAGCGTGCAGACGGAGCGTCTGTTGGTCGTGACGCCGGGCGTGCGCCTGGCCGGCGCCGCGCTTGACGACCACAAGCGCTCGGGCACGCCGGCCCAGGCCATCGCCGACGGCGCCGATTATCTCGTTGTCGGCCGGCCGATCGTGCAAAGCGACGACCCAGCGACAATGGCGCAACGCATCATCGCCGACATGAGCAGCGGCGCCTGAAACATCTTTTGCGAAACTGACCGGGCTCATTGCGTTGCTGGGCGCGCCAGCGTTGTGGTAGCGTCGCGCTCACTCGCGCCATGCGTTGGCGAAAAATCGTCGCTATTAGAGGGGGATACGGTGCGCACCTTGATCGCGGGACGATGGGCGGCGTTGGCGATTGCCGTGGCGTTGATGACGGGCTTGGGGACCGCGAGGCCGGCGCAAGCCGGGCCGACGCTCGACAAGGCGAAGCAGGCGGGCGGGTTCAGCTGCGGCGTCCAGACCGGCCTTGTCGGTTTTGCCCAACCGGACAGCTCGGGTGTCTATAGCGGCTTCAATGTCGATATCTGCAAGGCGCTGTCGGCCGCGATCTTTGGCGATCCGGGCAAGGTCAAGTTCGTCCCCCTGACCGCGCAGCAGCGCTTTACCGCGCTGCAATCGGGCGAGGTCGATATTCTGTCCAACAACACGACCTGGACTCTGCAGCGCGACACCGAGCTGGGTCTCAATTTCGCGCCGGTCGTCTTTTTCGACGGCCAGGGCTTTATGGTCGCGAAGAAACTTGGCGTCAAAAGCGCCAAGGAGCTGAACGGCGCGACGGTCTGTGTCTCGCCGGGCACCACGACCGAGCTCAATCTGGCGGACTATTTCCGCGCCAATAAGATGGAGTACAAGCCGGTCGTCATCGAGAAGCTCGATGAGGTGGTTTCCGCGTTTTTCGACGGCCGGTGCGATGTCTACACGACCGACTCTTCGGGCCTGGCCGCGGTGCGCGTCAGCCGCGCCAGCAATCCGGACGACTATCTGATCCTGCCCGAGCGCATCTCGAAAGAGCCACTGGCGCCGGCGATCCGCCAGGGTGACGAGCAATGGCACGACATCGTCGACTGGGTGATCTACGCGCTGATGCAGGCCGAGGAGAGCGGCATCACCAAGGCCAATGTCGACGACATGATGAAAAGCGATGATCCGAGCATCAAGCGGCTGCTCGGCGTCACCCCCGGCATGGGCAAGAATTTGGGGCTCGACGACAACTGGGCCTACAATGCGATCAAGATGGTGGGCAATTACGGCGAAATCTTTGATCGCAACCTTGGCGCCGGCTCGACGTTGAAGCTTGATCGTGGCCTCAATGCGTTGTGGACAAAAGGCGGGCTGATCTATCCGATGCCCATCCGCTAGCTTGGTGGCATAGAACCTGCGTCGTAGGGGAGCGATGGCGAGCGAAGACGCCTCCCTCAGCATCGCCCCAACGCGCCCGGTACCGTGGCGCGACCCGAAGATACGCGCGATCGCCTACCAGATCGCGTTTGTCGCGGTTGTCGCGGGTTTCATTGCCTTCCTCGTCCACAACACGCTCGCCAATATCGGCCGGCAGAACATCGCGACGGGTTGGGGTTTTCTCGACCGTGAGGCCGCGTTTGGCATCGGCGAGTCGCTGATCTCGTACTCCCCGGCCGACACCTATGCTCGCGCGTTTCTGGTCGGGCTCACCAACACGCTGCATGTCGCGGTGCTGGGGATCATTTTCGCGACAATCCTTGGGACGTTGATGGGTCTCGCGCGCTTGTCGAGCAACTGGCTCGTCCGCAAGCTGGCTCAGGTCTATGTCGAGACGTTTCGCAATATCCCCTTGCTGCTGCAGTTGTTTTTCTGGTGGGGGCTGCTCAACAAGATGGCACCCGGCCCGCGTCAGGCGTGGGAAATCCTGCCCGGGGTGTTTGTCAGCAATCGCGGCATCGTCTATCCCGTGCCGGTCGCGAGCCCGGCTTATAAATGGGTCGGGTTGGCCTTTGTTATTGGCATCGTGCTCTCGTTCATCGCCAAAAAATGGGCGACGCGGCGGCAGATGGCGACCGGACAGCAATTGCCGACGGGTTGGATCGCCCTCGGACTGATCGTCGGGTTGCCGGCGATCGCCTTTATGGTCGCGGGCGCGCCCTTGGCGCTCGATGTGCCGGCATTAAAGGGCTTCAATTTCGCTGGCGGCGATGCGATGTCGCCGGAATTCGCGGCGCTGCTGATCGGGTTGGTGGTCTATACCGGCACCTTTATCGCCGAGATCGTTCGCGCCGGTATCCTCGCCGTGGCCTGGGGACAGAGCGAAGCGGCGATGGCCTTGGGCCTCAGAGGCGGTCAGCGGATGCGGCTCGTCGTGCTGCCGCAAGCCTTGCGGGTGATCATACCGCCGATGACGAGCCAGTACCTCGCGATCACCAAGAACAGCTCGCTCGCCGTGGCGATCGGCTTTCCCGACCTCGTCTCGATCGCCAACACGACGATGAACCAGACCGGCCAGGCGATCGAAGGGATCGTGATGATCATGACGGTCTATCTGTTTATCAGCCTGGCGATCTCGCTCGGCATGAACCTCTACAACCGCGCCGTCGCGCTGGTGGAGCGCTAGTCATGGCGGATATCGCGCAGGACATTCCGGTCGCCCGCCAGCTCCCGCCGCCGCGCTCGACCGGCGTTTTTGGCTGGCTGCGCGCCAATCTGTTCAACGGCATCGGCAACTCGATCCTGACGCTAATCTGCGTCGCATTGCTTGTGCTGATCATCCCGCCGGTGATCCGCTGGGCGTTGATCAACGCGATCTGGTCGGCGCCAAATGGCGCGGCGTGTCATGGTGGCGGGGCGTGCTGGGCGTTTATCGGCGAAAAGCTCCGTTTCATCCTCTTCGGCTTCTTCCCGGCCGGCGAGACATGGCGGCCGATCACGGTCGTCGCGATCTTCATCGCGATGATCCTCGCCGCCTGCGATCGCAAAACCTGGGGCCGGCGGCTGGCGCTGCTGTGGGCGGTTGGTCTGATCGCGGTCTTCCTCTTGATGCGCGGCGGCTTCGCCGGGATGAGCGAGGTCGAGACGCGGCTATGGAGCGGTCTGCCGCTGACCTTGATCCTCGCGGTCGTCGGCATGCTGTTTGGCTTCCCGCTCGGCGTGCTGCTGGCGCTCGGCCGGCGCTCGCGGCTGCCGGCGGTGCGTGCGATCTGTGTCGCCTATATCGAGCTGGTACGCGGCGTGCCGCTGATAACGGTGCTGTTCATGGCGTCGTTGATGCTGCCGCTGTTCCTGCCGGCGGGGATGACCATCGACAAGGTGCTCCGCGCGCAGGTCGCGTTTATCCTCTTCGCCGGCGCCTATCTCGCCGAGATCGTGCGCGGTGGTTTGCAGGCGCTTCCCAAAGGGCAAGTCGAGGCAGCCGACGCGCTGGGGCTCTCCTATTGGCAGCGCACCCGGCTCATCGTGCTGCCGCAAGCCTTGGCGATGGTGATCCCGCCGCTGGTCAACAGCTTTATCAGCATGTTCAAGGACACCTCGCTCGTCCTCATCATCAGCCTGTTCGACCTGTTGAGCTGTGCCGAGACCGCGCTCACCGACCCCAATTGGCAGGGCTTTTATGTCGAGGCCTATGTCTTTGTCGCGGTGATCTATTGGTGCTTCTGCTTTTTCATGTCGCGCTACAGCCAGGTCTTGGAGCGCGAGTTCAACCGGGGTAAGCGGCGATGAGCGATGCCAAGGCGACACCCGCACCCGTTGGTGGGCCGGTGATCGAGCTGCAGGCCGTCCACAAATGGTACGGCGAGTTTCATGTGCTGCGCGACATCAACCTCCAGGTCCAGAAAGGCGAGAAGGTCGTGGTGTGCGGGCCGTCGGGCTCCGGCAAGTCGACGATGATCCGCTGCATCAACCGCCTCGAAGAGCATCAGCAAGGCCGCATCATCGTCGCCGGGATCGAGCTCAACGCCGACCTCAAGAATATCGAGGCGATCCGCCGCGAGGTCGGCATGGTGTTCCAGCAGTTCAACCTGTTCCCGCATCTAACCGTGCTGCAGAATCTCACGTTGGCGCCGATCTGGGTGCGCAAGCAGCCCAAGAAGGAAGCCGAGGAGACCGCCCGCTATTATCTCGAACGCGTGCGCATCCCGGACCAGGCCGACAAATATCCCGGCCAGCTCTCCGGCGGACAGCAGCAGCGCGTGGCGATCGCCCGCTCGCTGTGCATGAAGCCGGAGATCATGCTGTTCGACGAGCCGACCTCGGCGCTCGACCCCGAGATGATCAAGGAAGTCCTCGACGTCATGATCGGCCTCGCCGAGGAAGGCATGACGATGGTCTGCGTGACGCACGAGATGGGCTTCGCCCGCACCGTCGCCGACATGATGGTGTTCATGGACCGCGGCGAGGTCATCGAGCGCGCCCCGCCCAAGGATTTCTTCTCAAGCCCAAAAAGCGACCGCACCCGCAGCTTCCTCAGCCAGATCCTCGCGCACTGAGTTGCCCGAGCGCGATCCCGCCGCTCGAAATACTCTCAACTTGCGCCTCCTCCGGGCTTGACCCGGGGTTGCACGTCTTCATTTCCCGACGCCCGAACAACAAGACGTGGATGGCCGGGTCAAGCCCGGCCAAGAGGCGTGGGAAAATCGCAGGAATCCAAGCATTTCTGCCAATCACGTGGACAACGCTTACCCCGCCGCTTACCCCATCGTCAATGGACGCTCGTTCTGGGTCTTTTACTCTCGCCGAGACAAATCCTTATGCCGCCTTGGCTATCGTGTAAGCGTCGAGGGCTTTCCCCAATGCTGCGGGATCGGTCAAAAGGAGGTAATGCCAAGTGCCGTGACCGCCTAACCGGTTCACCGCGTCTACCCACCGATCTGCCGCCTTAGCCTTCACATCTGCCTTGTCTGTTACCTGACCTTTGATTTCGACAATTACGTTTGCCCCGGAGTTCATTTCCACGATGAAATCGGGCACGTATCTGGCAGGAATGCCCTTGTCCCGATAGGGGATGAAGAAGCCCAAACGGTCATTTTTGACCCATTTTTCGACGCCTGGATGGCTATCGAGCAGAAACGCGGCGCTTTGCTCCCACTTCTGCGTGTCGGCCACCATGGCGTTCAGGTGGCATTTCGTTACCGGGTAAATCGATTTAACGGTGTGGAAGTCTACGAACATCGTGCTACCGCGGCCTGCCGCGCCCTGCGGGATGACGGCGACCTCAGTATTGCCGGCGGAGGAACCCTTCTTGATCGCCTCGAACAGCGAGCCAATGGCGGCTTGCATATATTCGCCCACGAGCAGCACGTCGCACGGCTGACTATCACCCTTCCGATCCAGCTTTTCGGCCAGGAAGCGCTTGGCGGCAAAAGTCAGTTTGGGGAACAGGACATGCATGGGCACCGCAGTCGCCCCATTGTCGGCCTGCCAGCGCAAGCAGATCTCCCGCGCGAGTTTGAAGGCGACCTGCTGCTCCCGGAACATAGCCCGCCATTCGCTGATCGATAGAACTGGCCTTTCGCCAGGTCCATACGCCGCCAAACCACCTTCCGGTGTCGTCAACGATGTTAGCTCGACCGTTTGCGGGATTTTTAGGGGATCAATCGTGACCTTAGAAACCTGATCCCAATTGACCGAGATCCCGAATTGTCCCGCCTCGTGATAACCGCTCACGATGGGAAAGGTGATCTCGTAGTTTTCTTTTCCTACGACCGAATAAATATGGTTTGGCTCAGGAGTCGGCGGTGTTGGCCCGGTCGAGGCAACCTTAAACGGAATAAGCTCAAATGGAACTCCAAAGACCTTTGCGGTTTCTTCCGCAAACATCTGCGTTTCTTCGTTGAGCGCGTAGTTTTTTCTCCGCAGTGCGCGCCCTACAACCTGCTCGCACAACAATTGTGATCCGAATGGCCGCAAGCCGACGATATGGGTCACCGTATTGGCATCCCATCCCTCGGTCAGCATCGAGACAGAAACAATGCAACGAGTATCCCGACCGGGGGGAATTCGCTCATCCATCCACTTCAGAGAGCCGTCGTTATCTTCGCTGGCGACCTTCTCGTTGTGCTTGCGGACAAGTTCAGACCAGTCTTCAGGGACCTTGCCGCCCGGCCACTCCGCTTTGCCGACAGTTTCGAGGATAAAGCGCAGCCGCCGAGTTTCGTCCTTCGTGCCGCCTTCTTCGATGTCTTCGACTACCTTTGAGTCGATGCGGACGGTTACCTCCTGCCCCGGATGATTTCTGAACCACGGAGGCGGCTCGCCGTAGCCTCCATTGCCGTTTGCGAGCCACCCGTAAACTTCCTTCGCAACAGCGGTATCTCGGCAAACGACGATGAAAACAGGTGGCACGGGATGCTTGTGCTGCTGTTTTGATGTTGTTTCCCATGACTCAAAACGTTGATGCCACTCCGCCGCCAGAATGTTTATCGGAGCGCTCGCGTAGTTCATGACAATCGCGGGAGTTATTTTTGAACCATAACCGTCTTCTAAAGCTTTTGCTTCGACCCAACGCCAGATATTGAAATAAGCAGCCTCATTGGCCCCGGTGATATCTCTGGCTGGTAGCTGAGGAACTTTGACCAGACCGGACTCAATTGCATCTAAAAGCCCGAAGTCAGAAACAATCCAGGGAAATGGCTTCCCGACCTCATTTCCAGACCCTTGGATGTAGAAAGGAGTCGCCGAAAGATCGACGCACAGGCTGATGCCCCTCCTGCGTCGGCCTCCAGCTAACTTGTTGATGCGATCAAGACCCTCGATCCAGATAGTCGCTTCGCGCGCATTCTTCCTGGCGAGATCCTTATCCTCATCGATGGTTTCTTCGTCTTCAGCTACATCGCCGCGCCGATAGGCGTGATGAGCCTCATCGTTAAAGATTATCCAGTGCGGGCTACGGCCTTTGCCGTTTCCAAGCTCTTGCCGGATACGTTTGAACCACGCGGCATCTGATTCGAAATACTTTACCTCGATGGTCGAGTTTGCTTTTCCTGCATTCTTGACGACTTCTACTGGTTCCCCCGTCTTGACCACCTTCGCGGCATCACCGTTGACGGTATTTGCTTCCTTCCTCGCCAACCGATGCCAGTTGGCGATCATGACCTCACCCCGGCGGAGTTCTTCCATTCGATGAGGCGGCACAAGTTGACGGGTTCGATATAGGCTCAGATCGCCGAGTGCCGGATCAAGCTCCTGCAATCGTTCTCGAATGGTCACATTTGGACAGACGATGAGGATCGTGTCGGAGAACCGATTGTCTGTCGGGGAGGCTACGCGGTTTAAGATCGACCACGCAGCCAACATGCCCATACAGGTGGTCTTTCCAGATCCGGTTGCCATTTTGCAGGCATAGCGAAGGAAGGCTCGGAGACCCGCTGCTCTGGCTTCCTGACCCGGTTCATCTATGGGAATTGCCGGCAAGCCCTGCCGGTAAAGTTCATTCGACTCAATTAAGAAAATGATGGTCTCGACCGCTTCAAGCTGCGCAAAAAACAGGCGCTCCATGCGATCTTCGCTATGCCATAGTTCTAATAGCTCTTTTGTGACATTTGAGGCTCCGTCATACGGAAGCCCAGAACTATAAGAGCCTTTGCGCCAATGTTTGATCTTTTCCCTGATTTCATTCACCAGGGCTAATTCGACTTCCTCACCCTTTTCGGCCTCAAACATATCCTGGATAGGCATCGCCTTTCGCCCGCGCGCGGCTCGCTCAGGCACGCGATAGAAATAGCTCGCTCGCCGCCGACCAGTTGCCTTGACCGGCGGCTTCGCTCTCTCGATCTGCCAGTGGAATTGCGGCTCGGCAAAAGGCGAGTTGATCGTCGGTGATGTGACCTCGGCGGGGGTAATCGGAGGGGGAGATGATTGGGATGTTGCCATCAGTTCACCCCCTCGGTTCCCCTGACGACCATCAATTCGTTTCCGCGGTCGTCGATCACCTTGACGGCAATGCGCCGTTTGTCGCCCAACGGAAATGGCTCGCTAACCGTGCCGGCAAGATGCTTCCAGACTTCGGAGTCGAAATCGTCCTTCAGGGAGCTTTGCAGATTTTCCCACGCGCCGGTCTTCGGGAAAAACACCTGGGACGCACAGAACACCATGCCGTTGTAATCCGCATCGAGCATCCAGCACGGCAAGTTCTCTGCCTCAATGCAATCGGTCTCCATTGTGTCGGGTCGAAAGATGTCGAGGCCCTTGATCTCGACCTGATAGAGCGGTGTCCCGTCCGGCTTGTGGCCTTCAGGCTTGAGCGTAACGTCCGGCAATCCGGTGATTGAGAAAATCTCACTGGAGCGGCTTGTCTTCAGCAGATCCGACATCACCACATCCGGGGTTACCGCCACATAGGTCGTCGGAATTTTCAGCTTATCCAGCATCTCGCGGGTCTTCGAGTGGATGGCGAAGCCGAAAAGGAAAAGCTGCTGATACCCCTGTTGCATTGCCTCCATGGACGCGCTGAACACGTATTCAGAGCCGATCGCGCCATCTTCTGGCCCGAAAACAATGGCGATGCGTTTGTCAGAGCCATTCTTCGCCGTCGCTTCGGCGTGAAGGTGTTCCCGATCCGCCAAGGGCCGCACTGCTTCGAGTTCAAGGCTGACATTGCCCGGTAGGTGCAATGTTTTGCTCTGCCGAAGCACTTCAATCATTCTGTCCAGATAGGCGCGCGGATTCGCAGTGGTTGGCTGTGTGGTGCCACCATCACCCTCATCTTCGTCTAAAGTGAGCGCCGCCTGTATGGTGGCTTCGACGGTAAACGGGCCGCAAACTCGTGTGATCTTGTTATTCCTTTCTGGCCGATCAACAATGGTTTCGACTTTTACTTCTTCTTCGTTTGCAATCGTGCTCGGCATTATATGCGGAATTAAACCGCCGATTTCCTCACCCTTTCTATTTTTCTTTCGTTCATAGACAAAACCACCGACAGGGCCATCGGCGGGATTTTTCAGCCGATACCAAATGAACGTCGCGGTAAGTAGCCTCTGCCGCGCGAGAGCAAGGGGAACCCGCGAGGTATCGCTGGTAATCCAGCGCCTGCCCCATTGTTCTGCGACATAAGCCGTCGTGCCCGAACCGCAGGTAATGTCCAAAACCAGATCTCCGGGATCGGTCGTCATCAACAGGCAGCGCTCGATGATCCTTTCGTTTGTCTGCACGACATAAATCGGATCGTTAGCGCCGCCAAAATTGTCCCACCAATTCGAGATCGCCCTATATCCGAAGTCGTCGCTGTAACGCTTGAAGCGAAGCTGATCTTTCCCGACGAACAGCCTGTTGGCTTCCGCGAGCTTGTCCATTCCAGAAGGTTTGCCGTTTTCGGAAACTGCCGTAGCTTTCCAGCCAAGCCCTTTTTCAATGCCAGGATCGAAGGTGCGGCCTTTGTATGTGTAAGGAACTGCTTGTGATTTTCCGGGATCGCCACCAGTAGAATTTTCCGATGTGAAAACCCTCGCCCCTGGATAGTCTTTCAGAACCAACTCAGGATTGTTTCTGTAATAGCGTTTTTCTTTTCCAGTCTCTTTTTCGAGTTGTGTGAATGTTAACTCCCTGCCGTCAGGCAATTCGATGTAGCGGAATGTCTCAACCAATTCCGAATCCAATGGCGCACGCTCAAATAATTGATTGTATTTTGTGCGCAGACT
>DATJTB010000083.1:0-30969 GCA_035503795.1 Methylocella sp. | reverse complement strand
GGCGCGAGCGCGCGCTCGGCTTCCTCATCCGTGGCGAGGCACAGCGCTTGTACTTCTTGCCACTCCCGCAGGGGCAGGCACCATTGCGTCCGATTTTGGCCATCGCGGTTTTCACCTTCAGCAAGAAGGAGTTCCATCCTTTGTACCAGGCCCTGTTGGCGGACGCCAGATTCCACGAACTTCTCCTCGCATTCGACCGTGATCTTGCGGCGGGCGCCCGCTTGGCGGGATGCGCGCGCTGCGGCGGAGTGCTTCATTCGCCAGCTGGGATCTCGCCTTGGTCCATCTCGTCGACGAGCAAACAGGCGCGGTGCTCTGCCGGCTATTCCCGCAGAACAAGAACAAGAACGCCAACGGTCTCCGCCGATCACTGGAGCCGGTCACGGCTGAGCCCAACGCAGTAAAGCCAGCCGGCGGCATGGCGCCGCTGCCCGCCAAGCTCATCGAGCAGCGGGCGGCGACCGGACTGCCGCCCGCCTATCTGGCGACGTTGGGATGATTTGGGCCGAAGCTCGCCTCAACGATCGCGAGCACGCGCCGATATAAAGGCTCGGCCTCCGCAAGGCGGTTCGTATCCATTAGCAATTAGGCTGGGTCGGCTCGAGCAAGAACACGATGCGAACGTATTCCCCTAGAATTCCCCCAGTTTGTGGTGGACGTTCGTGCCTCGTTCAGGGCCCACACATGGGGGAAAGGGGAGTATTCGGGAGAGTAGCCTTTGATATTCAAAGGCTTTAGTGGTGCTGCGAGAGAGGATTGAACTCTCGACCTCTCCCTTACCAAGGGAGTGCTCTACCACTGAGCTACCGCAGCCCGCAGGGAATAAGTTCAGGCGCGGGCTATGTCGCATAGCGAAAGGCGAGAGGCAAGCCCCCTGCCCTTGTCGTTCAAGCGCCGCTTGACACCGCGTTCCGCGTAGGCGGCTTGCCAAGCCAGACGGTTGGCTTGGTAAGGCGTGCCTCAAGACAGATCGTACGGGTGCCAATAGCGCCCCCCGACGACAATACGATGCCGGCCCGCTTGACGATCGCTCCAGCGTCGTCCGATGTGGGTGCAGGCTGCTGCTCTTTTGCTAACGGCGACGACGCAAAGCCCTTCGTGGTGGTATGTTGCCAGCGTTCTCCTCGGTATAGGAACGGCTATGCTCTATCCGAATTCGATTGCGGCCGTTTCGGACGCCTCGCACCCATCCTGGCGTGCACAGTCGCTCAGCGTTTATCGGATTTGGCGCGACCTGAGCTACGCCATCGGCGCGCTTGCTGCGGGCATTATCGCCGATCTTTTCGGGGCAGCTTGGGCAATCGCTGCCATCGGGGCGCCGCGGTCGTCGCCTTCGTCATGCGCGAAAGGATGGCATAGAGGTTTAGTGATGCACGTACCAGCGATGGTGGGCCGGGAGGGACTCGAACCCCCAACCTCGCTGAAATCCCGCTCTAAGATATTAAGAATCGATGACGTTTCACAATTTTGGCTCGATTTGACCCAAAATCATCGTGATCTAGACCCGAAGGGAAAGTCGCAGACTGGCGGATTGACAACCCAGACCACGGCAGCGGCCGTCGGTCTATCCGCCAGGAAGAGCAACTAAGTAAGGCGCCGTTCCGCGCGCGTAGACAAGATGCGACGGCGACTCGCCGCCGCTGATTTTGACCTTAGAGCGAATTCCGCAAAAGTTGACAGACTTTTGCGGCGAGAATTCGCTCCAACTTCTTGATCTTGCGCGATTTCTTATCGCTCGAACGATTCCGTTCGAGCGGAAAGCGCGCTAGTCGCCGAACAGCTTGAGGATCAGCTGGCTGTTCGAATTAGCGATCGAGAGCGACTGGATGCCCAGTTGCTCCTGCGTCTGCAGGGCCTGCAGGCGGGTGGAGGCGACATTCATGTCCGCGTCGACGAGCGCACTAATGCCATTCGCATAGTTTGTCGTAAGGTCGTTGTTGAAGTTCGAAATCGACGTCATGCGGTCCTGGGTCGCGCCGATGGTGGCCGAATAATCGGTCAGAGCAGCTTGCGCTTGATCGACCGCTGTCAGCAGGGCTTGAGCGTTCGAGCCGTTGGAGGTTACCTGCAGGGCGTTGGTGCTGTTGGTGATATCAATACCGTTCTGCGTGAGCAAACCCGTCCCCGTGGTTGTCTGGACCGTAACGCCGAGCGCCGCCACAGCCGCACCGCCGGTTGTGGTGTCATTGCCATTGGCGTCAAGCATTTGGTATGTAGTTAAAGTTGTTGTGCCATCCAGAGCCTCGCTCTGGATGGTAATAACGCCTGTGTTTGCTGCGTCATTAGTGACAAGTTCCGTCGTGGGAGACAGGGTGGTGCCGTTGGGGCTTGGCGCGAGGGCCTCTAGTGCCGCAATTGTCGTCGCATCAGTAATGTTGGGCTCCTGGGTCGTCGTAGTGACGCCAGCAGCGCCGGTCAGAGCCTGCGGGGTAAGGTTGATCGTGTCAAAGGTGCCGCCCGTTGAAGTCGCGTTAAAGCCAGAGACGAAGTTGAGCGGCGTCGTCTGTGTGCCGTTCAGAATGTTCAGCCCGTTGAACGAAGCACTGTTCACCGCGTCCGCCAATTGCTGCCCGAGCGAAGCCAGCGAGGTGTTAATGTCAGTGATGTTCGCTCCGGGATTGGTGGCCTGGGTGAGGGTCGTCTGGATTGAGTTGATCGTGGTGAGGATAGAACTAATCGCGGAGCTGGCGGTGCTTAAAACAGCTTGGCTCTGGGACAAGGCGCTGTTCGCCGCGGTGACGACGCCGGTATCCGACCTCAGTTGGGTCGCGATCGACCAATAGCTCGCGTTGTCCGCCGCCGTGTTGACCGCGTAGCCTGTCGAGACTTGGCTCTGCGTCTCATTCAAATCCTGCTGCGTCAGCTCCAGCGCTTGCAAGGCGGTCAAAGCCGAGGAATTGGTGTTAATCGAAAGCATTGTGGGAACTCCGTTCGGTGAGCTAAGTTTGCTGGAAGAACATTCGGATTCTCACCGAGTCGACGAAGAGGCGTAATGCCGCTTAATGGAGCATCTGCTCCACATATTCGCCGAGCATTCGCCAAACCACTTTAGACAATGCGAGAACGAAGTTGTCTGGCCAGTCCAACGTAAACAGAATTTTCTAAAAAAAAGTAACCCCTCCCGGACAAAAACGCCATATATTTAAATCAAGCTTGTTCGGATTGCTCAACTCAAATTTTCCATAACGAAGCAGGGAAACTCTCTAGCGTGCTCGGACGACATAAGTTCATGCAAGACAGCTTCGATCCACCTCACATCGGAGACTCCCTGGACGGCATGAATGTAAATTCATCGAAGGCGATGTCCTTCAAGATTTCTGCCTTCAAGCGCGCGTTCACATTCATGACGACGGTCGCCGCCAACGCGTGTAAATCGACTTTTTCCAGATGCCTAAAATCAATCGAATCGTCGTCGTAAATATAGCGAAACGCCTCGTCGACGACAAAGGCGTCGGGAGAAACCGATGGGCTTTTCAGGAGGGCGACGTCGATAACGTAGGAAAACTGCATTACAACATATCCCTTCACTGCGCCGTCACGCACTTTCGGAACATTTATCTCTTTAGTCTTGCGGGTTTCCAACGTCGAGCTCGCGGCTGCTGCCGCTTTTTTCGCCTGCATCTGGCGAAAGTAGGTAACGCCATAGCTCGACGTAATCGTTATTAGACTGGCCCACATCCCGATGAGGATGAGACGGATCATCTGTCGTCCTTCCACGGAAGCGCCGAATAGGTGCCGTCAGATTGACCCTCGCAGATTGCCCGTGTGATGAGATCCGATACGGCTCGCGCGGCGCGAAGCTGGAGATCAAGCAGTCGCCAGTTGATCTCCAGCTCGCGGCGCATATCCAGCAAGGCCGCCCGAAGCACTGGATTTGGCTCCAGGTGAGCGAATAGAGGAGAGAGGCGATTCAACGCCACCAGTGCCTGGCTTTTCTTGAGATTATAGTCGTGGTGGTTCACGCCGCGACGCTCGCCAATCTCTATATTCTCGGAGCGCACCAGCTCGGTCACCTGTTTGATGACGTTAAGCACGCCTTCCCCGCATCCCGAAGCGCCATCTGCGCCAGAGGCCGGAGGCCGCGGCGACGAAAATCTCATATGCGGTGCGTCCTCGACGCGATTTCAACGCTAATTGGCATGGAGAGGAGCTGAGAGCTTGTTTGAGCGGTTTGCTCAACGGTATCTGTCGAACCGGGCGTCTCTCCGCGATGACCCCGCAGGCTTTCGATGGGATGCGTTGCAAAGAGGTGTCGCGCAAGTCCGAGCGTTCCCGATTTGGCGAGCTGATGGGCGATCTGCTCGGACAGCATGGACTTCCATATATCACCCGTGTTCCCTTGCCCGAAGTAGGCCGACGAGTCCTTCGGCATCATCTCGTTCACGAAGGGGCTCAATAGAGACGCCTCGAAGTCTTGCGCCACCTTCATCAGACGATCGCCGCTTTTCGGAGCGGTCTTCGCATGACCGGATATGGTCGCCGTCGGAGCGTTGACAGTCTGCGCGATAACCTTTGGCGCGGAAGCAAACTGATCAAGCGTGGCGGCGAAAGTCTCGCCGCGTTCGTCGTTACCGTTAGCGAGCGACTCCAATCTGCGAACCGCCGCAGCCTCCCTACTGGAGTCGGCGTTCTTGGCGACATCAAGAATAATGTCTGAGGGTGGGCGTATCGACATCGTTGCTCCAGAGCAGCTGTTTGGACACGCATGATCTCCTTCGTCCCTTACGCCTAACTGGACGGTTTATTTTGAAGCGCCTTTTCGATGATCTCAGACAGTTCTGAGCGATCCACGTGAGAGCGATAGTCCGCATCGGCCTTCTTCAAAAGTCGTTCCGCCATTCGAAAGCGCCCACCTTGATTGAGAACGTGCTTGATCAGGATATGCCGGCTCTCGCTGATCAATGCAACGTCGCGCTCGATGGACCGCAACCGCGCAGTGCCTAGGATCCCCGAAGCGCCATCATACATAGGATTGCTTCCCTTAACATTGATCAGCTCGTGGCGCAGAGCCTCCAAAGTTTGTAGCTTGCTCTCCAGGGAATTCAATCGCCACATTGAAATATCATACAGATCCTTCTGGAGCCTCCGTAACCGGTCTAGAGTCTTAACTCGGTTTTTCACACCTTACTCCCCAGTCATAAGCCAGTCCGCTAAGCCGGCATTGAAAATGCTCAGCATGAGTGAGATTGTGAAATAGAGCAGGAATAGCCCTCCAAAGAGAATGAATGGCGTCGATATGTAAAATATTAAGATTTGTGGCGTCAGCCTGCTGATGAGGCCCATCGCCAGATTCACGGTGACCGCGTAAATGAAAAAAGGAGACGCCACTCGCAAGCTCAGTAAAAACGACCTCGCCAGAAGGGTAACGATCTGTCGGAGCGACATATCAGCGTGCAAACCTTCGCCAATAGGAAATACCGAATAGGAGCCGACGACCCCACGCAATATCTCCCAATGCGCGTCCGTGAAAAAAATCAGCGCAGTCGCCGCAATCGAGATGAAGGTGGTCAGCGGTGGGAGCATCTCGTTTGGCTCGATCTCAATCCCAAAGGGATTGGAGAAACCAAGCATGGTCGCGACGCCAAGAGAAACTGTCTCCAACGCCAGCAAAAAAGAACGGCCAAGAAATCCGATTAATCCGCCGAATAGGCTTTCCACCACGATGACTCGCGCCAGCTCGAAGGGATCATTCACGAGAACGGTCGGTGGAACCTTTTCAGACAACAACGGCGTAAGCGCGAAAGTCGTCAAAAGAGCAACGTACAGCCTTATTTGGACCGGTACTTGTACTGCTCCAATTCCGGGCGCGAGCATCAAGCATGCGCCGATTCGGGAGAACAAGACAACAAAGGTAAGGGACAATTTTGTCGCCGAGCCCTCGCCGATGCTGTGCAGAGTGGAACTCAAATCCATCATGAAATCGTGCCAAGCGACAAGATCTCGATTCCTCGCGCAATTTCGAGTTGCGACAATACCGGGAGACGGGGAAACATGCGCTCGATGATCATCCGAATATATATACGCGTTTCAGCTGTAGTAACCAGTACAATTGAATTCTTTCCATCCATATATTTTTTGATTGCCGCCGAAACTTCAACCGCAAATTGCTCCATTTGCTTGTGGTCAATATCAAATTCGATAATTTCGCCCTTGGCATCCCGCCGCAATCCCTGATGAAATACGGCGTCCCAACGCGCACCAGGCCGAAGCACTTTCAGTTTTCCCTCGTCAAGGAGATCTCCGCAGATCTGCTGCGCCATGCGAATGCGGACGTGCTCGACAATCTGCTCGGGACGCCTCACGAGCGGCGCGACTTCCGCGACCGCTTCCAGAACCAAGTTCAAGTTGCGGATCGACACTCCCTCGGCAAGCAAAAGTTTGAGCACCGCTTGCAATCCCGAATATGAAATCTGGGACGGGCAGATGTCGTCAAGCAAACGTTTATAATCGGCATCCAAACCGCTCAGTAGCGCGCGCATGTCCTTGTATGACAGAAGCTGACCGAGATTATTGAGTATGACCTCGCTCAGATGCGTGAGCACCACCGAGATCGAATCGATCGGCTTGAACCCCTCGCGCTTGACTTCGTTGAGGAAAGCTTCGGGGATTGATACGGCCCTCATGCCGAACGCAGGTTCGCGGACTTCCTCCCCTGGCACACTGGGCGCCCGACCGTCTCCCACGATCACTAGATATTCATTGGCGCGCAGCTCCGCCGCAGCGACGACGGTACCATGGATGCGAATTTGATAGGCTCTGCTTGCGTTCCTTATATCATCCGTGAGTTTAATCTCAGGAACAACGAAACCGTATTTGCGCGCGAATTTGCGTCTAATCTTATTAACTCTCGACGCTATCTCGGTATATCGCGGCAATAATTTGAGCGCGAGTTCCTTGCTCAAGCAGAGCTCGAGCGCAGGCGATTTGAGTTCCTCTTTGATGGAGTTTCGCGTCTCGGCGCGTGCGCATTCCTCCGCTGCCGCCTGCTCCGCCGCTTGAGCGGCTTGCAGTCGCGCGAGCCGGGCGGGAATAGTCGCGCCGACAAAGGCCATGAGGCCGCCCAAAAAGGCGAAGGGAAGGAACGGCAATCCTGGCACTACGCCGAGGAGAAACATCAACAGAGCAGCAAGGAAAAGCGCGTTGGGATAATTACCGAGCTGACCCAGCACGGCCTTATCCGCCGAGCCCCGCGTTCCGCCCTTCGCCACCAGCAGTCCGGCAGCGAGCGAAATGATCAGAGCCGGTACCTGCGAGACCAACCCATCGCCCACCGAAAGCTTGGTGAACACATCGGCTGCCGTAGCGAGGCTCAGACCATGGCGCGTGACTCCGATTACAATGCCGCCAAAGACATTTACCGCGAGGATGATAAGTCCGGCAATGGCATCGCCACGAACAAACTTCGATGCGCCGTCCATCGAACCGAAAAAGGAGCTCTCTTCTTCAAGCTCCCGCCGACGCTGCTGCGCGATTTTTTCATCTATTAGTCCCGCGGAAAGATCTGCGTCAATCGCCATCTGCTTACCCGGGATGGCGTCGAGCGTGAATCGAGCGCCCACTTCAGCGATTCGCGTCGCGCCCTTGGTAATAACAAGGAAGTTAATCGTGATTAAGATAAGAAAAACGATAATGCCGATGACGAAATCCCCACTCATCACCAGGCTTGCAAACCCCCCAATGACATAGCCCGCAGCGGTCGTTCCCTCCTCTCCGTGAGAGAGTATGAGGCGCGTCGTTGAGATGTTGAGCGCCAATCTGAGAACCGTGGCGACCAGCAGCACAGTAGGAAATGCCGAAAATTCGAGTGGCTTTTGGATCCACAGGGCCACCATCAGGATGAGAACTGAAAGCGCTATCGAAAGCGCGAGGCCAAAATCAATCATCAAGGCGGGCACGGGGAGGAAGAACAGACAAAGGATGCCAACGATTCCGACGGCGAAGGCGACATCTTTCCCGCCGCTGCTTTTTTCTTGGACGATCGGCTTTAAGGTATTTGGGGTGGCAAGCGTCATTCGTATCCCCTCTAAATTCAGGAAGCAATTTTGACGGGCTAGGCTTGCGTGAATCTCGTGCGCTCGGCGGACACCGCCGGCCGCCGCTTCTCAGTTACATTTTATGCAAATGTTTAGGATCCCCGTAATGTAAATGTTTAGGATCCACGCAGACGAAAGAGAGCTCCCCACGCCACCACGCAAAATTCAGACTCGCGCAAGGATGCCGTGTTTGATTAATCGCACGGAGAAGGGAGAAGTATTATGTCCGTAATGAATACAAGCGCGTCGGGCATGTTGGCTGACACACAGTGGCTGTCTACAATTTCGCAGAACATCGCCAATTCCAATACGACTGGCTACAAAAATGTCGAAACGGATTTTACGGCGCTCGTCGACGAAATTGCGAGTCCGAACGACCCAGGTATGGGCGTCACAACGTCGATGCAAACATTGAACGCCCTTCAAGGAAGCGTTGTCAGCACTTCCACGAGCACCGATCTCGCGGTCCAGGGAACAGGCTTTTTTGTCGTCTCGGATTCGTCTGGCGATATTTACCTGACACGCAACGGCTCTTTTACCCCTAACGCCTCCGGCGACCTGGTAAATTCGGCAGGCTATTATCTCATGGGATACAGCGTCGCGTCCGGCGCAACCGCTCCTACGAACGAGAGTCTCTCGAGCCTTCAAAAGGTAAACGTGAACGCTGCGGGGGA
The DNA here is from genome assembly GCA_035503795.1 of Methylocella sp. GTDB lineage: Bacteria > Pseudomonadota > Alphaproteobacteria > Rhizobiales > Beijerinckiaceae > Methylocapsa. The sequence goes on along the minus strand of DATJTB010000083.1, from coordinate 22,262 downwards.
GTCGGCGACCCCGACAAGCTCGGGCTCGCTGGTCGCGAACCTGCCCTCCACCGCAGTGCCCGTAGCGGCCGCAAAACTTCCATCCGTCAACTCCGCCTCATCGGTTTACACCGATCAAACTTCCGTCGTGACATACGACAACCTCGGCCAAGCGCATACGCTCGACATCTATTTCACGAACACTGGCTCTAACACCTGGGAGGTCGATGTCTTCGATCACGCCGACGCCGCGGCCGGAGGGAGCTTCCCCTATTCCGCCGGGCCCTTGGCGACGGAAAATCTCACCTTCAGCGCGACCAACGGAACCCTCACGAGCGGCTCGCCAATTACTGTGGCTATTCCTAACGGACAAAAAATGAGCCTCGATTTGAGCAATATGACGCAGGTCGCAAGCGCTTTCAACGTGAGCCAAGCATCAGCGAACGGAAATCCGCCCGCGTCACTCACCGGCGTGACGTTCAGCGCCAATGGCGCCCTATCCTATCAATATAGCGACGGCACATCGCAGATCGGCTATCAAGTTCCGCTTGGCAACGTCCCGAGCCCAAACAATCTAACTTCGTTGGACGGTGGCTGCCTCTCCCCTAATTCCGAATCGGGTGCGATCTCACTTGGAAACCCTGGCAACGACGGGCTGGGCAGCTTGGTGCCTTCGGCGCTCGAAAGCTCGACAGTCGATCTGGCAACCGAGTTGACTGAGATGATTCAGGCGCAAAGCGCCTACGAGGCGAACTCCAAGGCGTTTCAGACCGGCGCGAATTTGTACGACGTACTCAATCAGCTGCACCCTTAAGCTTACGGTAGCTGTCTAAATCGGCGAAGCCTTGATGAATCTCACAGACGCCTTCAACATCATAGGTTCCGCCTTCGCGACGAATGCGGCGCAGTCAGCGGTTATCGCGCAGAACGTGGCCAACGCTGGAACGCAGGGCTATTCGCGCGAGGTGACAAACCTGGTCGCGGACCCGTCGGGCGGTGTGGATGTCGAGTCGGTCACTCGTGTCGCGAACAACGCCTTGACCGAACAGATGTTGAGCGCCAATTCCCTGTCGTCTTCCCAGCAAGCGCTGGCCAGCGGACTGGCGACTCTTGCTCAAACGGTCAGCGACAGCACATCGGCTTCATCAACCTCCGGCGCAACCGCCAATGGGGATTCTCCATCGGCCATGCTGGAGAACCTCCAGAACGCTCTCCAAACCTATGAGGCGTCTCCCTCGGACACCAATCTGGCCCAAGCCGTCGTGACTGCGGCGGGCAATCTGACCGCCTCATTGAACAACGCGTCCGCGACGGTCCAGCAGGTTCGCTCCCAAGCTGACGCTGACATAAGTAGCACGGTCAACACCATCAATTCATTGCTGAACCAGTTCCAGTCGCTCAACACGCAAGTTGTCTCGGGACTAAAGACGGGCGCCAATGTGGGCAGTGTGGAGGATCAGCGCGACTCCATCTTAAATCAACTTTCTCAGCAGATTGGCATTACGACAGTAAACAATCCCGATGGATCCATGTCGATTTACACCGATAGCGGCGTGACCTTATTCCAGGGAAACGCACGGTCACTCAGCTTCACTCCTACCCCAAATTTGACGGCGGGAGCGACCGGCTCCGCCGTTACCGTCGACGGAGTGGCGATTACCGGCGCCAATGCGCCGATGGCGATCGAATCCGGGGCTCTCGCAGGTCTGGCGCAGTTGCGCGACACCGTCGCGCCTGAATATCAGGCCCAACTCGATCAGATCGCAGGGGGCCTCATTCAAACTTTCAGCGAAAGCGACCAATCAGCCAACCCAACCCAGCCTAACCTCCCAGGTCTCTTCACGTTTCCTGGCGCAACCGGCGTGCCTTCGCTCGCCAATGCCACGGGACTGTCGAGCGTCATAGAAGTCAATCCGAACGTTGATCCAACGCAAGGCGGCAACCTGAATTTGCTGCGTGACGGCGGCATCTCAGATCCCGGATCGCCCATATATACATACAATAAGACCGGAGCGGCAGGTTACACGGGTCGTATCCAGCAACTCATCAATGGCCTCAGCGCCACGCTGTCCTTCGATCCCACCGCTGGACTGCCGGCCTCGCAGAGTCTCTCCAGTTACGCCAACGCATCGGTCTCGTGGTTGCAGGGACAGAATCAGCAGGCCACCAACCAAGCTGACTACCAAAACACGCTGGCCTCCCAAGCGAGTTCGGCTCTTTCCAATGCGACCGGCGTCAATCTCGATACGGAACTGACCAACATGCTCACGATTGAGAACTCCTACACAACAACAGCCAAACTGCTAACGACGGCCACGGACATGTTCTCAGCCCTGCTGGACGCGGTCTAAGGCCATGACGCTCTCCTCTGTCTCCACCTTCACGCTCGGGACCTCGTTGCTGGAACCCGTACAGAAGATCCAGACTGCTCTTTCCCAAGATGGGGTCGAAGCCACGACGGGACAATACGCCGACCTAGGCCTCCAACTCGGCGAACAAGCCGGCTTCGAGCTTTCCTTGAGAAATCAGAGCGACGCTCTTCAAGCCATGACGAGTGCAAACTCGGTCATTTCGACGAATCTGACGACGACCCAGGACGCGCTCAACTCGATTGCGCAGGGAGCGCAGACCACGCTTCAGAACCTCGCAAGCTGGACATCAAACCAGACTTCCGGGGTTTCCTTGCAAAGCCAAGGCGTGAACGGACTGCAACAGCTCGTCCCACTCGTCAACACGACATCCAATGGACAATATGTTTTCGCGGGTCAAAACGTCGCAGTCCCGCCAATGTCTGACTACTTATCTTCGTCTCCAGGCATGGCCGCCATTGACCAGGCCTTCCAAACGACCTTCGGTATAAGCCTGAATAGTTCAGGCGTGTCCACAATTTCACCCTCCGACTTGCAGAATTTTCTCACTGGCGCGTTCGCAAATCTGTTTCAAGGCGCTTCATGGAGCCAAAACTGGTCGTCCGCCTCGAGCGCGAATTCCACCGCCCAAGTTGCGCCCGGGCAAACCGTTGAAACGACGACGAGCGCCAATCAGCCGGGTGTTCAAGAAGTCACTGAGGCCTATGCAATGCTCGCTGCATTCGGCGGCGCTTCGCTGAGCACAGCTGCGCAGCAGACCGTCGTAACCGCTGCTTCCTCGCTGCTCGGCCAGGGCCTCAACGACATAACATCCATGCAGGCTTCAATTGGGACAACCCAAGCGCAAATCACGGATGCCAATGCCATGATGGCCTCGCAATTGACCCTCATGCAAACTCAGATCGGGGATCTCGACAACGTGGATTCTGCCCAGGTCGCTACGAACCTTAGCGCGCTATCAACACAACTGCAGACGGCCTATCAGTTGACCGCCCAATTACAGAAGCTGAGCCTCGCCCAATACCTGCTTCCCTAAGGGTCTGCGCCATGTACGAATTCTATTACAACGAAGTCGCTGAAGAATCCCCGCAAATGATGCGAGAAAGAGAACGGCGCGCCTTCGACAAGGTCATCACACTGTTGAAAAGCGCGCGGGAAACAGGCGTCAATTCGCGCGAAGCGATCGAGGCCCTCTTTTGGCTGCGCAAGCTGTGGTTTATCCTGCTCGATGATCTCCAGAGCCCAGGAAACGAACTACCCGCTGATCTACGCGCTGGCATCGTGTCAATCGGCCTGTGGATGATGAGGGAGATGGATGAACTCAGCGAACGAAATAAGACGGACCTCATGCCGATCATCGAAATCAACGAGATTATTCGAGACGGTCTGATATAGGGCAAGCATGAACATCTTTCTGCGCGCGCACGAGAAAATCTACGTCAACGGCGCGGTCATTCGCGTCGATCGAAAGACTACACTCGAGCTTCTCAACGAGGCGACGTTTCTCCTCGAAAACCACGTCATGCAAACGAAGGATGCGACCACGCCCATGCGGCGCATCTACTTCGCGATCCAGATCATGCTGATGGATCCTTCGGCTTCCGAGCAAGCCGCCGCGCTCGCACGCAATCTGATCCGTGGCGCCGAAAGCATCTACACCGCGCCAGAACTCCTTTCTGGCCTACAAAAAGTGAGCTCATTAATCGATCGCACGCGCAATTTCGAATCGCTGAAGACCTTGCGGGCGCTCTTCCCCGTGGAGGATGAGGAGTTGCGCGAGATCATGCAGCATAAAGAACCTACGCCCGCCTGAAGGAGCCTCCTGATGACTGTCTCCAGCATAACCCCTGCTCAGCCCGCCACTTCCGCCTCCAGCACGACTTCGACGAGCTCGGCGGCAGGGAGCACTCCGACCCTAAGCTATAATTCATTCATTTCCATCTTGGTCGCAGAACTGCAGAATCAAGATCCGACCCAGCCGATGGACCCCTCGGCGATGGTGACGCAGCTTGCGACGATTTCTGAGGTTGGACAGGCCGTACAGACCAACACGAACCTTTCATCGCTGCTCACGGCCACGTCACTTACTCAGGCGGAGCAACTTATCGGGAAGTCGATCACCTCGAGCGATGGAACGATCTCAGGCACCGTGACCTCCGTTACGGTCAACAGCAGCGGTACGACCGCCACTCTTTCCAACGGCCAGCAGATCCAGTTGAGCACCGGCGCGACAATCGGGTCCTGATGAACGAAGCCGACGCACTCGATCTGGCTCGCGCCGCAATTTGGATGGCGATCGTCGGCGCCGGCCCGGCGGTTGGCGTCGCGATGGTCGTCGGCGTGATCATCGCGCTGCTGCAAGCCTTGACCCAGGTGCAGGAGATGACCCTTACATTTGTGCCAAAATTTTTCGCGGTCCTGGTCGTCATCTATTTGACAGCTTCTTTCGTCGGCGGACAATTCAGCATTTTCACTTTTAGCGTATACTCAAGAATAGAAACAGGATATGATAAATAACTTTGACCTAGCGGGATGCGAGCGCAAAACCGCTTCACACTTTTGCTCATCCCCCTTCTCGATCTCGCGTGAGGTTAGAGGGGCAGGCGAGTTTACATAGATCGCTGTTCGTCAGAAGTCAGAGAGACACAAGGCAGCATCGAAAGAACGATGGAATCAATTCCGTGTAAGCTCAGTGATTGATTTAGGGGCGCCTCGATTTGGCCTCCACACGATACCTTTTTTGCTGGTCGCTCGTAATGGTGCATAATAAGTATCCCCACTCATAACTTATGTTTTGGTGGAAGCTTATTAAGCCAGTCTTCAATTTCGACAAGGTTAAGATAAAAGTCACGCCGTGTGCGAGAAACATAATGCCAGAAATAAAATCCTGAATCTTGGACACGTAATAGTTTCCTCCTGATATCGTGTTCTTTTTCCGTTTTTGGGCAGAGTAAATCACACGCTGTCTCAACCCTGAGCGTCAATTGGTCAAGGTAACGCCTAAACCATTGATCGTCAGTGGTAGCCGACCACATCCAGTCTGAGTCTTCCATAGTTCCGGCTGGCACATAACTAAGAAAGTTTTGGCACGGACCGGAAATGAACTCTCGTGGTGAAACAAATTCGACCGAGGTGCTAATCGCAGTGTCTAGCAGACCTTGAAGACGAGTTAGTCCGTTTGGCAAGTATCTTTCTGGGTCATCTGCAAGAACAAGGGGTGCGGAGGGGTCCTTAGCGCGTGCAAATGTAGATTCCAGTGCAGCAGAGAAGATATCAAAATAATGTGTTGCACGCTCCTCATCAGAATGCATCGTCTCAAGCAAGGCATTCGATAGAGCCCGCTCTCTGACCCAGAGGTTTAAGGAGGGACAAGCACCACTGGAACTGACAACAGTACTGATTTTCGAGGCTATCCCCAATGGTTGATCAACATTGACGACAGGATAAAGGCCACCCGAATCACTACGCCATCGCGGCACGATATTGGCCGCGTCGCGTGAACAGTTATCAATCACAACAGTTTCATAGCCTAACTCAATCGCGAGTGCCCCAACCCGCATTGACCATGCAAGTTCCGTAGGCCAAAATACATTCGAAGTTGGCAAACCAAGTCGCGCCTTTACTTCCCGATCGACAAGAATTTGTGCACGCGCTGATTGAGTGGAAAGCCACGGTAAGATCGGATGATATGCAGCCGTACCCAGCAGCATGATCCAGTCACCTTGAATTGCTTCCAGCAATGCTTCAATAAAATCAGGCCGTAATTGGGCGCATCGCTCTAGCAGAGAGCCTGTTACGCCCACGGAGCACTTGATGGACCGATCTCTTAACGCCTCCAGTAATGGGAAATATGTTGAATCTACCCGCCATGAAAGTTCTTCGTCTGAAATAAAAAATGGCTGATGCAAGAACCATATTAAGTGTAATCGATATGCATTCATACTAAGCACCTATTATATAGTTCTCGGTATGCTATAGCTGCCCGCTGCCATGTCCATTCTTTTGTTCGCAACTGCACTAAGTGTCGTGATGCTGTTTGCTCTCGGAGTACCAGAATACGGCTACAGATCGCCTCCGCAAGCTGCCTGATCGAGTATGCGTTTGTTAGCTCCTCTGCTGTCAGATATTCGGATGCTCCCGTTGGGGCTATCGCTAACACTGGACATCCGCATGCCATCGCCTCGAGGCCAACTAGACCAAAGGGTTCGAATTGCGATGGGATAATTAGTAAGGTAGAATCAGAGTACAGGGATGCGAGTTCAATTTTCGACTTGCCATCCAAAACTGCGACTGATTTATTCAGATTCAGATCATTGATCAAATGGCAGAGTCCGTCCCGCTTCTCCCCATGACCGACAATGGTTAAACGCGCATCAGGTTCGACCGACAGAATCAATTTAAATGCGCGAACTAGAAGCTCAAATCCTTTTTGATCTGTAAATCGACCAACGGCTATTAAGCGAGGAGCCTCTTCAGCGAATGACCGCCTTCTAGGATAAAATGTAGAGCCATTTACGCCATGTTGAATGACGCTAATTCGTTCGGCGAATAACCCATACTCGTTGATGAGAAAATGCTTTGCATAGCTCGATGGTACGGTGATATAGGGAGCAGCCTGCAGACAACGGTTCTCCACTAAGGATTTTGCTTCCCAACTCAATCCGACGTCCCGATAGGTGAATCCCCGTCGCAGAGGAAGATGAGAAGAAACGACTAAACTGCGAATTCCTTGGCGATAAAGGAATTCCAAAACTACTCCGCCATACCAGTCGTGGAAATGAAAAACATCAGCTCTAAACGTCCCAAGAACTTCACGTCCTATTGCTGATACCTTGCCCCAATCATATTGTGAGACCGCATCTGACGAGGCAGCAAGTGCTTCAAGGCTTATCTCCAAGACCCCGACATCAAGACCTAAGGCCTGCTCTGCTGGAATGAGTTCTTGTAAAAAACGCTCCAACCCTCCCAATACTACACCGTGATCAAATCCGGGTCGGCGAGCCGCGGTTACGTGAACAACACGCACCTTATTTGTTTCTCCTGGCTATGGTTTGTTCAAAGCTAAGAAATGTAGCCTCCTTAATGAGGCCGCAACATCTCCCAGAGTTTTGGGACACCAATTATAGATGATAAAATTGCGATCAACAAACCAACTACTTGCAGAGTGAACCGCATTTTTTCAGATTCAACTTGTTGGTATGTCTTTAGCATACGTTCGACACGTTCCCTAACAGCAGAATAGCCGAATAATATATCAGTATATCTTCCACCTACGATCCATAAAGCACTATCTTGATATAAATCTAGTTGCTCTAACCTGGACTGAGATTTCTCAAGCTCCGATTTTAATCCGAAAACGTTTTGGGAGAACCAGAGCGGTAGCCGGAACAAGGATAATGCTTTACAACGCGTTGAAGAATAAAGTTCACTTTCTAAAACACTATGAAGATTGGTCAGTTGTACATATCTAAGCAAACATAGCTCTATAAGAAGCGGTATTCCATCCGCCAAGCAAGGAACCTGAGGATTGAGTCTAATATAACTGTCAAGCATGGGTATATTAGCAATATTTTCACGATACCAATCCGCCCAACTGCTTTTCCTTTCACCCATGTCGTTCCAATAGAAAGCAATGCAATTTGTTGGTGAAAAGTGGTAGGAAAAGTAACGTCGTCCATTAAACTGTAGTATTTCATCAAAATCTGGCTGACCGATAAGACGATAGCCTTCATCACCACTCAACAAGCCCCAGTGTTCATTCGGCGTTAGCCGTTGCTGTATTGGCGAGTCATTCATAAAACCCCATGCTGGTGCCGTTCTTCGAAGTTCTATTAGACTAAACAGCTGTGGGCATTGCTTAGCAGAATGTACCACCCATGGGCATAAAACGTCTTCAAGTATACTACTTATCAGATGTCGCAATGACTCCATAGGCTTAGAAACACCAGTAATTGGATCTCTATATGAAATTTTCCAACTGTGGTTATCCGCTGAATACCAATGTATTTCTCTCAATATTATTAGATGGTCAACTGATATCTCTGAGACATTTGCATATAGAAATACAATTAGCCCTTCGTACTTATGATAAAAAGTGAAAACTACATTGAAGTTTAAATTAATACTACTGTTTTCTTGTCCTGGGACGAAAAGAAATTCAACTGACGCAGGCGTTTTAAGTTCACCCCGTTTGGGAATGCTCCCATCAGCCTGGCGCACCTTTCCAACGAAAAGCATTTTGTTGACCAAGAAGTCTTCCACCTGACGAAACTGGCTGATCGCACTAGAATGCTCTTTCTTCCATTGAATCCAGGGACTCGATTTTTGAAACCATGGATCATTCGGTGACATCTTAAAATGTCCCATATAACCTAGACCAACATCAATTAGTTTCTGTGATTGTTCGTATGGCATATATAGCCTCGAATTAAACATGACGAAGCTTTTGATTGAGTAATTTTAAATGTACACTAGAGGCCGCTATGCGGCTTCCACTGAACCATGCCACTCAGCATTGCGATAACCTGGGTGAGACGCCGGCTAATAATGTCGTGGACTTAAGAAGGCTTAATTAAGAGAAAGCGATCTTCATATTCGCGTTTCTGTTCTGCCGCCTTGTCCTTATCATTCGTCTTGTCGGATATCGACCGCCCTCCGAAAGCTACCATCAAGCCGACACTAGTCTACGGCCAAGCGTAACTCCCATCGGAACCTCCGTCCAGATGATCCGGCAGGCAATCTCGCCCCGGTTGGAGATGGGGATCTTCTTGAACATAGCGCCTCGCAGCGGAGTGGAACTCTGCTTCTCTCTCATAAGTCATTTCTTGGAATAGAACGAAAGGCCTTGGCGAAGAGAGCCAGATCGAGACCATGCCGCCCAGATCAAGATGATTTGGATCCTGTCGAGCCAAAATCGCGACATGATCGATTATCAACGAGAGCCGGGATTTGAGCGAAAAACCAGAAGCCATTTATTCGCATGCCGCTCCAGTGACCCGCGATCATGAGATGGATCCAAGCGAGGCGAAGCCTCTCCGGTGTATTCCCGCATGAGGTTAGAGCGGCAGGCGCAGGGTGGCGAGAGCGAGCGCCGCCATACCTTCCTCCCGGCCGGTGAATCCCAGGCGCTCCGACGTCGTGGCCTTGACCGCCACCCGCGCGGCGGGGATTTCGAGGATGGCCGCAAGGCTCTCCCGGATCACGTCTCGATGCGGGCCGATTTTCGGCCGCTCGCACACAACCGTGGCGTCGATATGGGCGATGAGTCCCCCGCGGGCTCTGATCTTGGCCGCCGCCGCGGAAAGGAAAATGCGGGAGGCGGCGCCCTTCCATTGCGGGTCACTCGGCGGAAAGTGACTACCGATATCGCCCTCGGCCAGGGCGCCAAGCAGCGCATCGGTGATGGCATGGCTCAAGACATCGGCATCGGAATGGCCGATGAGGCCGTGATCATGGGCGATCTTGACACCGCCGAGATGGATGTGATCGCCCGGCCCGAAGGCATGCACATCATAGCCTTGCCCAGTCCGGATGTCGGCGAGATCGCCGAGGAGCCGCGCCTCGGCGACGGCGAGATCCTTTGCCGAAGTCACTTTCATATTGGCCTCGTCGCCCTCGAAAACGTGAACCCGATGGCCGGCCCATTCGGCCACCGCCGCATCATCCGTCAGATCCAGAATCCCCTGCGCCAGGGCGGCCCGGTGCGCGGCTAGGATCAAGTCGAAATGAAAGGCTTGGGGCGTTTGCACAGCGCGCAATGTGGCACGGGGCGGACTGGCGGCAACGAAATCCTCCGCATCGAGTACCTTGATGGTGTCCGAAAGCGGCACGCCAGGAATGGCGGCGCCATGCGTCGCGCCGGCGGCAACGGCCCGCTCGACCAGGGCTTTGCTCACAAAGGGGCGCGCCGCATCATGAATAAGCACGAGTTTGGGCGGGGCAAGCCGGGCAAGCGCCTCGAGCCCGTTGCGGACACTCGCCTGTCTTGTGGCCCCGCCAAACGCCGGAGGGCCAAGCCGGACACCCGCCACGAGCGGCTTAAGGCCGTCATAAAGCTCCAGATCGTCATTGTGGATAACGGGGAGAAGACGCGCTTCTGGCGCAGCCGCCGAAAGCCCGGCCAATGTATGAGTGATGAGCGGCCGAGCCGCGAGAAGGCGATATTGCTTGGGAACCTCGCCGCCGACCCGGGATCCGCGCCCGGCCGCGACAACGAGAATGGCCAAATCCGATGCTGGCGTCATAAGACCTTTCTTCGAATTGATCCTTGGCCTTGGGTTCTTGAAGGGGCCCTAATTCCTGCTTATTTTTTCATCCTGGGTCAATTTTCTCTTGGCTGATACGAAAATAAGCAAATTTTATTTTGTTGCGTCGCAAAAAATGATTATAATGTAAGCATGATGATGAATGCTAATAAGATGGGCAATATTGGAGCCAGTCTCACAATTGGCGGCGTTTCCCTCAGGGGACGTGCTTTTCTGGCCCCCATGGCTGGGATAAGCGATATTGGCATGCGGCGTCTGGCGCATCAATTTGGCGCCGGTTTGACGGTCACCGAGATGGTGGCGGCAGGACATTTCAGCCGCGGCGATGCCGCCAATCGCCTCAAGGCGGATGGCCATGGGCTTGCGCTCTTTGCCGTGCAGATCGCCGGCTGCAATCCTAATCTCATGGCCGAGGCCGCCTGCTGCGCCGAGAGCGCCGGTGCCGCGCTCGTCGACATCAACATGGGCTGTCCAGCCAAGGCCGTCACCCACGGCTACGCAGGCTCGCATTTGATGCGCGATCTGAAGCTCGCGATTGAGCTCATCCGCGCCACGGTCAAGGCCGTGCGCATTCCGGTCAGCCTGAAAATGCGACTTGGCTGGGATGAGCAAAGTCTGAACGCGGCGGAGCTTGGACGACTGGCAGAAGCCGAGGGGGTGGCGATGCTCACCGTCCATGGTCGCACACGGGCTCAGTTCTTTACGGGGCACGCGGATTGGCGGGCGATCGGCGCCGTAAAGAGGGCCGTCTCTATACCTGTTGTCGCCAACGGCGATTGCACGAGCCGCGCAGCGGCAGCTGAGATGCTGGCGCAATCTGGCGCCGATGCCGTGATGATCGGCCGGGCGGCCATCGGGCAACCCTGGCTCGTCGGCGAGGTCGCGCGTTTCCTGGCCGGGCGTGAAGCGCAGGACAGCCCTTGCGCTGATCTGCGGCGCAGTGTGGCGCTTGAACATTTCGAAACCTTGCTGGGAATTCACGGTGTCAGCCGGGGGGTGAAGGAAGCGCGCAAGCATCTCGCCGCTTATGCCGAGAGGGCCGGCATTGCAAAGGACTCGGCCTTGCGGCAGAGTTTGCTCAGGCTTGAATGTCCGAAGGAGATCCACGCGCTCCTTGCCCTCATATTCGATCAGACCCGGATGAGGGAAGCGGCATGAGCGTACCCTTTTTTGCAGAGCGGCCATCGCGCAGCGCAGAAGCGGAAGCGGCCGATGCGGCCAAGCTCCTGAACGCGCTTCCGCATCCGATCGTCGCGATCCGGCCGGATGGAACGATCGCCAACGCCAATGCCGCGGCGGAAGTCTTTTTCGGCATGAGCCGGGCCGCTCTGCGCCAGCATCGCCTTGCCCAGCTCGTGGGCGTCGATTCACCGCTGCACGGACTCATCGCACAAGTGCGCGCGCAAGAAGCGGTGATCAACGAGTACCGGTTCAATTTGAACCTCATGAAGCCTCGCCAGGATCGGCTCGTCGATGTTTTCCTGGCACCGCTGCAGGACCCCGAGGATGGGATCGCCCTCATGCTGCAGGAGCGGTTTCTTTCCGAGAAGATGAGCCGCCAGCTCACCTATCGCGATGCCGGGCGCTCGGTGGCCGCCATAGCCTCCGTGCTGGCGCATGAAGTGAAGAACCCGCTCTCCGGTATCAGAGGAGCGGCGCAGTTGCTCGAAAATGATGCCACCGATGAGGATCGCGCCCTGACGCGGCTCATCTGCGATGAAACCGACCGGATCGTGAAGCTCGTCGATCGGATGAGCGCCTTCTCCGAAGGGCGGGTGACCGAGCGCGAGAAGATCAACATTCATTCCGTGCTCGACCATGTGAAAAAAGTCTCGCAGGCCGGTTTTGCCCGACACATCCGCTTTATCGAGAATTATGACCCTTCCTTGCCGGCGGTGCTCGGCAACCGGGATCAATTAATTCAAATTTTTCTCAACCTCGTTAAAAATGCCGCCGAGGCGATCGGCGAATCACGTGGCGACGGCACGATTGAGTTTTCGACCGCCTTCCGGCCCGGGGTGCGTCTGCAGATCGCCGGCTCGAAAGCGCCGGTGAGCTTGCCGCTCGAATTTTGCGTGCGTGACAACGGCTGCGGCGTGCCGCCCGATCTCCTGCCTTATCTCTATGATCCTTTCGTCACCACCAAAGTCACGGGGACTGGCCTGGGGCTTGCTTTGGTTGCGAAGATCATTGGCGATCATGGGGGCACGATCGAATGCGAATCTGCATTCCGCCGAACGACGTTCCGGATTCTCATGCCTATGTATGTTGCTCCTGACGGCAAAGGGACGAAGCGCGGTCGCGGCTGGTGATGCTGCTTGACCCATTGCGCGGGGAAATGCGCAAAGCTTGTCGCAAAGATGGGGGCGGAGCGTCCTCTCAGGGAGGTGCATGTTGATGGCGGTTGGCAATATCCTCGTTGCGGATGATGATACAGCCATCAGAACGGTCCTTAGCCAGGCCCTGTCACGGGCCGGCTATGATGTGCGAACAACCGGCAATGCCGCGACCCTCTGGCGATGGGTCGAGTCGGGCGAGGGCGACCTTGTCATCACCGACGTGGTGATGCCGGATGAGAATGCCTTCGAGCTTCTGCCGAAGATGAAAAAACTGCGCCCCGACCTGCCGATCATCGTGATGAGCGCGCAAAATACCTTCATGACGGCGATCAAGGCTTCTGAGCGCGGCGCCTATGATTACCTGCCCAAACCCTTCGACTTGCGCGAACTGGTTTCGATCGTGGGCCGCGCCATGGCAGAGCCGAAAAACCGGGCGAGCGCGGTGCCGAATATGGAGTTGGAGGGCATGCCGCTCGTCGGGCGCTCGCCTGCCATGCAGGAAATCTATCGCACCCTGGCGCGGCTGATGCAGACCGATCTCACCGTCATGATCACCGGGGAATCCGGCACCGGAAAGGAGCTCGTGGCGTGCGCCCTGCATGATTTCGGCAAGCGCAAGAAGGGGCCTTTCGTCGCAATCAACATGGCAGCCATCCCTCGCGATCTCATCGAGAGCGAATTGTTCGGCCATGAGAAAGGTGCCTTTACCGGCGCGAACCAGCGTTCGGCCGGGCGGTTCGAACAGGCTGAAGGCGGCACGCTGTTCCTCGATGAAATCGGTGACATGCCGATGGAGGCGCAGACGCGGCTCTTAAGGGTCCTCCAGCAGGGCGAATATACAACAGTCGGCGGGCGCACGCCGATCAAGACCAATGTCCGCATCATTGCCGCGACGAATAAAAATCTTGACGTTCAGATCCGCCTGGCGCTGTTTCGCGAAGACCTCTTTTTCCGGTTGAATGTCGTGCCCTTGCGGCTGCCGCCGCTGCGCGAGCGGATCGAGGATATTCCCGATCTCGCCCAGCATTTCTTCGTGCTGGCCGCCGCCGAGGGCCTGCCGTTGAAGCGCATCGAGCCCGAGGCATTGGAGCGCCTCAAGCGCTATAGCTGGCCCGGCAATATTCGCGAGCTTGAAAATCTGACGCGGCGCCTTGCCGTGCTTTATCCGCAAGAGGTGATCACCGCGCAGTTGGTCGATCTTGAGCTCCGTATCGACACGCCAGGCCTCCGCAGCCTGCCCGGCGCCAATTTGGCGCAGCCACCCGAGTCTCAACGGCAGGAGACGCTCGCTGCCGCCATGGAGCGCCACCTCGCCGATCTCTTTGAGACGCATGGCGCGAGCCTGCCCCCGCCAGGGCTCTATCACCGGATCCTGCGCGAGATCGAATATCCGATGATCTCCGCTGCTCTCGCCGCGACCCGCGGCAATCAGATCAAGGCCGCCGAGCTTTTGGGGCTGAACCGCAACACCTTGCGCAAGAAAGCCCGGGACCTCGATATCCGGTGGATGCGGACGTCGCGCTAATGCCGCTCGAAATCATGAGCCTCGCACCGGCTTCATAATTTTCCATCGACAGGCGCCGGAAGTGGGACTTCAATCTTTTTCGATTCTGTGCCTATGTGCCGGGCTCAGCCGTTCTAGAGCGGGATGAGCAAAAAGTGTGAAGCGGTTTTGCGCTCGCATCCCGCTCTAAGTTACGAGAATCGATGACGTTTCATGATTTTGGATCGATTCGATCGAAAATCCTCGTGATCTAGAGGGCAACGCCGAGCGTCATGGTCAATGGGAAACCCGATGCGGGAGACGGGGCGTCGCACAGGCAAACGCCACCCGATCCTTTTCTACTGGCCCGCCGGGATCTCTCCAACGCCTTGCCACGGCGTTTCTACAAGGAAGCCGAAGCGCGAGAACGGGAGGGCCAATTCGTCCTTCTGCTCGATGGCCGTCTGGCGAAGACGCCGGGCGGAAAGCCGCTCGCCTTGCCGAGCCGGGCCGCAGCAGGGGCGCTCGCCGCGGAATGGCAGGCCGTCGATGAGCTTATCGATCCGGCCAGAATGCCTTTGACCCGGATCGTCCATTCCGCGACCGATTCAGTTGCTCACAACCTGGAAGCCACGATTGCGGAGATCGCCAAATATGCGGGGTCCGATCTCGTCTGCTACCGGGCTGGCGAACCCGAAGCGCTGGTCCTTGCGCAATCGCGAGCCTGGGACCCCGTCCTTGCCTTCGTGGGCCAAAAGCTCGGTGCGCATTTTCTTTGTGCCGAGGGAGTCATGTTCATCGAGCAGCCGGAACCGGCGAAAGCGGCGGTGCGGGCAGCGGTCGCTGAAGTCGCCGCAGGTAGGGTTTTGCCCTTCGCGCTTGCAGCGGTCTCCGTCATGACGACGCTAACGGGATCCGTTCTCATCGCGCTGGCCGTGGCGCATGGCGGCATGCGCGTGGAAGAAGCTTGGCGGGCGGCGCATGTCGATGAGGATTTCGAAATGGCTCACTGGGGTCAGGACGCCCAGGCGCTGGAGCGCCGCACCAGGCAATGGGAGGAAATGTCCGCCGCCGCTTCGCTATGGCGACTTCTCCAGGACGTTTAGATCATGATGATTTTGGATCGAATCGATCCAAAATCATGAAACGTGATCGATTCTCGCAATTGAGAGCGGAATGCGAGCGCAAAACCGCTTCACGGTTTTGCTCATCCCGCTCTAGCCCGACGCCTAGCCGCCGATGCGGCCAAGATGAGTGGAGCGGAAGCCGTCGCGATATTTCAGCCCAAAGCCCAGGGCACGATCAATCCCGATATGGGCGCTCCAGATCAGGGCAATGGCGAGCGCCGTTGGCGATCCCGAGAGGGTCGCATGGCCGAGAAGGAGGAGTGGCCCCAGATAGACATGCACGGTATTATAGGCGAAAGCGCCGAGCCGTGCGCCAAAGAGATAGAAAAGGATCGACAGATCAGGCGCGAGGATGAGCGCCGCAAAAAACCACCAGGAGGCGCCGCTACGGCTGAAAGCGAGAATGGACGCAGCCGCGACGAACAATCCTTCCGCCTGCAACAATCGCCGCGGGGCGTAATTGACGAAACCGGGTGGCTCGGAGATCATGACGCTTACCTTCATCGGACGTAGTCGGCTTGGTTCTCATTTTTTCTTCTGGCAGATCCATGGCCCATTGGCCACCGTGCTTCTGTTGGCTCGATGAATGCGGACCTTGAGAAATGGTGAAGCGTCGCATGGAGGCGCTCGCCGGCGGGGCTCAAGGAGCGATCGCGGCCCAGCACGCGGCCGGGAAACTCACGGCGCGGGAACGGATCGAAATCCTCACCGACGCGGGCTCGTTCGAGGAATTCGGCCTCTTCGTCAAGCCGCGCGCCAGCCATCTCGGCGCGGACCAGAAACCCGGTCCCGCGGAGGGCGTCGTTACCGGTTGGGGCATGGTCAATGGCCGCAAAATCTTCGTCTTTGCCAAGGATTATACCGTTCTCGGCGGTTCACTCTCCGAGGCGCATGCGCTGAAGATCGCCCGTTTGCAGGAGATGGCGCTCCATAACAAAGCGCCTTTGATTGGGCTTTACGATTCGGCGGGCCTGCGCGTTCAGGAAGGGCTCGCGGCACTCGCCGGTCTTGCCGACGTGTTGCAGCGTCATGTGAGCCTATCAGGCGTCGTGCCGCAAATCTCCCTCATCCTGGGGCCTTGTGTGGGCGCCGACAGTCTGGCGCCGGCGCTCGGCGATTTCACCTTCATGGTGAAGGACACGAGCGTCATGTTCGTCACCGGCCCCGATGTCGTGCGGGAGGTCCGGGATGAGCACGTGAGCGCCGAGGAATTGGGCGGCGCCGCGGTTCACACCACCCAAAGCGGGCTGGCCGATGGCGCTTATGAGAATGAGATCGAAGCCCTGCGGCAGATGCGTCGGCTGATCGATTTTCTGCCGGCGTCGAACCAGGATGAAGTCCCAAGCTGGCCGAGCTTCGATGATGCCGGGCGTTGCGAGGCTTCGCTCGATCGTCTCGCCCCGGCCGATTCGGCAAAGCCCTATGACATGAAAGAGCTCATCGCGAAGACGGTGGATGAGGGGGATTTCTTCGAGATCCAGGCGGCTCATGCCCGCAATATCATCATCGGCTTTGGCAGGCTCGATGGGCGCGTCGTCGGTTTTGTCGCCAACCAGCCTCTGGTGCTCGCCGGCACGCTCGATGCCGATGCCTCGCGCAAGGCCGCCCGTTTCGTGCGCTTTTGTGATGGTTTCCATATTCCGATCGTCACCTTCGTCGATGTGCCCGGCTTTCTGCCGGGGACCGGGCAGGAACACGGCGGCCTCATCAAAGAGGCGGCCAAGCTGCTTTATGCCTATGCGGAAGCGAGCGTTCCGAAGGTCACGCTGATCACCCGCAAGGCATTCGGCGGGGCTTACGCCGTGATGGCCTCGAAACCTCTGCGCGGCGACATCAGCTATGCGTGGCCTGGCGCGCGCATCGGCTTGATGAGCGCCAAGAGCGCGGTCGAAATCCTCTATGAAGGCGAGACGCAGGAGGCGGAAAAAATCGCCGAGCGGATGCGAGACTACGAAGAGCGCTGCCTCTCGCCCTATGCCGCCGCCGAGGGTTTTCATATCGACGATGTCATTTTCCCGCGTGAAACCCGTCCACGCCTCATTCGGGCGCTCTCGCTGCTCCACGGCAAGCGCCGGCCAAACCCCTGGAAGAAGCACGGCAATATTCCGCTGTGACGTCCGCGCGTTCTCCTTGAAAATTTTTAGCTCAATCGGACAAAAATGTTTCACGTGAAACATTTTTGTCCGGTTTCGAGGCCCGACCTTACAAGGGCTGGGACTTCCGGCCCCTGGGCGGGCGTGTAGGTTTGCTGGACTTCAAGCCAAATCGCTTTTCAGCGCCTCGCTAACGCGACTGTCCATTCTTACAATCCGCAGGTGCGCGCGCCGGGCGTTTATCCACAACATCGCGTGCTTTCGGTCTGATCGCTCGATATCAAATCTTGAAATTGGTCGGAAGTCGGCGGTTTTAATTAGAGGTCTGATTCGATTTGAGCGCGTGCCGCTCGGGAGCGTTTCCTGATTCGATAGCAGTGGGAATAGAAGTGGGAAACGCGCTTTAAAGCTGTGTTTCGACGATGTGATATTTCATATTTCAATACACGAAAGCATCGCAGAGCCGGACTTTACTCTCATCACAGGAAGCCCAATCTTGGCCTACCGCTTCATTCACTCGGCGGATATTCATCTCGACTCGCCGCTGCGGTCGCTCGCTTTGCGTGACCCTGAGCTTTCCAATCTGATCGCCAACGCCACGCGGCGGGCCTTCGTGCGGATCATCGATCTTTGCCTTGAAGAGCAGGTGGATGCCCTGCTGCTTGCCGGCGATCTTTACGACGGCGAGCAGACCTCGATGAAGACCGCGCGCTTTCTCGCCGATCAGATCCGGCGACTGGATCAAGCCGGCACTGCGTGCTTCATCATCCGCGGCAACCACGATGCGCTTTCCAAAATCACCTATGAGCTGGTTTTTCCGGATTCGGTCAAAGTGTTTGGCGGCCGTGCGGAAGCCGTCGAGATCGCACGGTCCACGGCGGATTGTCCGGTCTTCATTCATGGTCTGAGCTTCAAACAGCCGCAGGCACTCGAGAACCTGCTCGGCAAGTACAAACCGCCTGTCGAAGGCGCGATCAATATCGGTCTTCTGCATACGAGCCTCGATGGCGCGCCGGGCCACGATCCCTATTCGCCCTGCAAGCTTGCCGATCTCGAGGCCTCGGGCTTCACCTATTGGGCGCTCGGCCACATCCACAAGCGCAGGGTCGAGAGCGGGGCTTGCACGATCGTGATGCCCGGCATCCCACAAGGCCGCGACATCAACGAGGCCGGACCCAAATCGGTCACCCTCGTCACGATCAAGGACGATCGCTCGGTTCATACCGAGGAGCGCCTGATCAGCCTCGCGCAGTTCGAGCGCCTCACGGTTGACGTCACAAAGATCGATGATTGGCCCTTCCTCGTGAAGGACATGAGCCGGGCCATCGCGGAGGCGCGGCGCGCCGTGCCGTCGGAGCAATTGGTTGTTCGTCTGCGCCTGAAAGGAAGAACGCCGCTCGCTTGGCGCATCCGCCGCGATGCTCATCTCCTGGAAGCCGAGCTTGAACAGCGCGCCGCAGGGATAGGATCATGTTGGATCGAGAAAATCGAAATCGATTGTCATGCCCCCGGCGGATTCAACGCTCTACCCGGCGATCCACGGACGGAGCTGCGTCGCCTGATTGAAGATGAGGTCTTGAAGTCCCCCGCTTTTCAGATCGAAGCGGGCAAGATCATCGAGGAGCTGAAAGACCAATTACCAGCGGAATGCCGAGATATTTTCGGTGTGGATGAAGCCGCGTTCGAGGCCGCGATCCGAAGGCTGACGAAGGAAGGCGCGCTGGATGTCCTCGCAAGGCTTCATGCCATGGCCGGTGACGAGAGAAGCGCGGATGCGGCTCAAGCGGCTTGACCTCATTCGCTATGGCAAATTCACCGATTATCGCCTCGATTTCGGCGAGACATCGCCAAACGAGCCGGACCTGCATATCGTCTATGGACCGAATGAAGCCGGGAAATCGACGGCTTTTGCGGGCTATCTCGACCTCCTCTACGGGATCGAGCCACGCAGCCGCTTTGACTTCCTTCATTCCTATAAAAATATGCGCATCAGCGCGGCTTTAGATCTTGGCACCGGCGAGCGGGAACTCATTCGACTCAAGCGGCCTCAGAATAGCCTGCTCGACGCAAATGAGCAGCCGGTCCCCGAAAGCGACGTCCTCACGGAACTGAGCGGGATCGATCGCGAGTCCTATCGCACTATGTTTTCACTCGACGATCAAACCCTAGAGGCGGGCGGCGAAAGCATTCTCGCAAGCCAAGGTGACCTCGGCCAGCTTCTCTTCTCGGCAAGCGCCGGCCTTGCCGAGCTGAGTACGCATCTTGAAGAGCTGCGCACCGAAGCCCATGAATTCTATAAATATCGCGCGCGGAGCGGAGAGCTCTCCGACCTTAAAAAACGGCTGGCCGAATTGAAAGTCGAGCGCGAAAGTCTAGACACTCAGGCCTCGCACTATGCCAAGCTGGTCGAGAGCCGTGATCGCGCAAAATCGCAATATGAGGCTGCCATTGGTGAGCGCGGACGAATCCACGCCCGTATCGAAGAGATCCAGAGGCTTCTGAATGCCTTGCCTCGCTTGAGTGAATTGCACGTCCTGCGTGCAACGATCAAGCCCTTTGTAAGCCTGCCTGAACCGCCGCCCGGCTGGAACAGAGATTTTCCTGCGTTGCAAAAGGATGATATCGAACTGGCGGTCCAGGAGCAAAGCCTCGCGGCGGAAATTGAAAAATTGACCGCCACACATGAAGCCATTGTCGTGGATGAAAAGGTCCTGGAGCAGGCGGAGAAATTTGCCGCGCTCGACGGACTTCGAGCGCGCTATCTGACCGCCGATGATGATCTGGACAACCGCCGCATGGATTTACAAGCATCCGAGCATGCGATCGCCGGCATCCTTGACCGCATCGATTGCAAGGACGAGGCGGATCCGGCGCGGCTCATCCTGAGCGCCAATGTGCTCGGCCCCTTGCGGTGCTTGATGGAAGCCCGATCCGGCATCGATGCGGCCCTGACATCAGCGCAAGACGAAGTCGCGCAAGCCCGCCAGAGGCTCGCCGAGGCACAGGCAAAACTCTCTGCGGAGGGCGAAGATAGAGAAAGGTGGAAGGACGCAAGAGCCGGCATGGCCGCCCTCGAAGCCTGCGTGACGAAACTGCAGGCGGGCGATCATTCCGCGCGCCTGCAGCTTTTGGAAAGCGAGCTGGCGGCGCGTCGGGAGGCCCTGGAAAACCGGCTTAGCGTGTTGCGTCCCTGGCAAGACGATCCGCGCTCACTCACCGAGCTTACCGTCCCGGATCAAGCCGTCATCGAGCACTGGAAGGTCGCACTCACGGCCGCCGAACAAGAAATTTTTCGGCGCAAGGCTGCCGTCGAATCCTTGACCGCTGAGCAGCTGGACCTCGAAGCCGAGCGCACGGCTATTGATCACACCATCGGTGTGGTCAGCAATGAGGAGGCAGACCGCGTCCGCAGAGCACGGGAAAGCAGCTGGGCCGCGCATCGCCAGAAGCTCGATCTGCGATCAGCGGATGAATTCGAAACGGCCATGCGAGAGGATGACCGGATTACGACGACCCGCTTCACGCACATGGCGGAGGTCGCCAAGCGTCATCATGCCAGCCAAAAGCTCATCATGGTCGAGGCAAAGCTGCGCCGTGCTCAAGCGCTGGAAGAAGAAGCGAAGACAGCGCTCCAAAAACTTCACGATGAGATTGGAGCGAGCCTCCGCACATTTGCTCCGGAACTGGGAGAGCCTTTGTCCCTACTGAAAGTCGAGTCGTGGCTTTCGTCCCGCACCAAGGCCCTCGAAGCGTGGAGCTCGGTGCGGAGTGCGGAAGGCGAGCTTCGTCGGGCCGAAGCCGATGCGGATAAGGCCCGCCGGAAGCTCGCAGCGGCCCTGAGCGCGGCCGGCCTCCCCTATAAGACAGACGCTGCCTTCGAAGACCTTTTGGCCTTGGCGCGAACCAAACTCGATCATGAATCCGAGCTGATCAAGCTTCACGAAGCCGTTGAGGAGCGTCAACGGGATTTGGACACACGTGAGCACAAAGAAAGAAAGGCCATGACTGCCGATCGCTCATGGAGCGCCGGCTGGTCGCTGGCGTGCTCGGGCTGCTGGCTTGGAGAGAAGGGGACGATACCGCAACTCTCGGTGGTTCGTGAAATCCTGGTGGGTTTGGCCGGGCTTGGCCCGGCCCTAGAGAACAAGGCAAGCCTTGCCTATCGCGTTGAAGCCATGGAAGCCGATCAGGCGAAATTTGCCGAAGCGCTTGCCGAGATCGCAAATGATTTGAACCTTTTTTCAGAAAAGGCAACGCCGCTTGAACTGCATTCAATCATCGGGGCCCTGATCCAGCAGGCACGATCGGCAAAGGCCGCGCGCGAGGCGAAGGAACAGGAACTCAATGACGCCCGAAGACGCTTGCAGGCGCATGGCGAAACGCAAGCCATTCATGAGCGGCGCAAGACGCAACTCTTGACCTTTTTCGGCGCGGCTTCACTTGCCGAGGCTGGAACCGCTCTGCAAAATGTGGCGACGAAAGCGGAACTTCAGGGTCAAATTGACAAAGCAGCGACCGCGCTTCTCGATGCAACAGGCCTGCCGGCTCTGGACGAAGCCGAGCAGGCTCTGGCCAAGGCAGACCGGGCGGCGCTCATAACCGAGCTTG
>DATJTB010000082.1:0-6769 GCA_035503795.1 Methylocella sp. | reverse complement strand
TCTAAAATGGCACAAGCTGCCCTTTTTAGGATCAAGGCTCTCAGTGCTGGCTATTTCCCGCAAACGCGGCCCGTTTGTCGAGTATTTTCCTTAATCAGGCGCCTGGATCGAGGCCTGCGGCTCAGGCCCTTCGAAGGAATCGTCGAGGCAAATTGCGGCGACCTGATGGAGATCTCCGTACGGAATGCACTCACTCCGGATCCCATGTTCCGCGGCGGTCTATTCAATGAAGCCTCAGCCATATGCCCTACAATTTCGCAAGGCGCCGACGCGCGTGACCGAAATGAAACAAGTCCGGGCTCCTTGGCCCCGGTCTTCGGTCTCAGGCAGGTTGACGGCGGGAGCGGCCAGCGGAAACCCGGCTAGAGCGCAGTAAATCACGCCAGAATTTCGAGACAGGTAGAGAAAAAGAGATGATCTCGCGGTAAAATACAATGAAGGCCGTGATGAGGAGAACGATCACTGACGGTACGACACACATACGGATGACCTCCGGTTACAGCATGAACTTCAAAGAAACTGCCTGTTCTTTCGAAGCATTCATGCGAAAAGCTTCAATTCGCATCGCGCCAAAACCCCCGTCTCTTGATCGAAGCCACCAGAGCGCAGCTCCCCCTTATTGAGGGCATGGGCCAAGCCTGGAGGTCGGCACATTCGTGAATCGGAGATCACTCCGCTCCACTGAAGAGCGCCTGGTTCATTCCGTCTGAATAAACCTGAACGAGAATTGGCCCAGCATTTCGTCAAAACTTCGCTAATTTTTCGCGAAGCACAAAAACATTTAAGGCTGTGGCATTTGCGCAACAGTCACGCGCGGCCACTGACAGCTGCCGGAAAGTGAGATTATTAGGGAAGACTTATCTGAAACGTGCGGCCCGAATCATGGACGCCAAGCCGTCAATTCAATTTTGGCGGGGAAGCAGAGCATCCAGCTTGGCGAGCGCCTTGACAACATATTCCCCATAGGGAAGCCGGCCGAAAAACTCCTCCGTGCGCTTGGGTTCGAGCCCCCAAGCAAAGATGATCCCCGCAATGATCAAAAGCGGCACGGAAAGTAGGAGATGGCCGAAGAGTGCGGCCAGCACCGCCATGCCAAATGCGAGAATGAGGGTGTAGGTTTGCTTTTTCTCAGCCATGTTGAAATTCTAGCACGACGAAGGATTTCGTCCAGCCCCTTCCTTTGTTGCACTGCAAACGTTTGGCTCGCCCTGTGAACCTCAGGCCGCCTTCCACTTGATCGAGCAGCCGATCGAAGGAATCTGCTCGGGAGCTGCGGCGCCGCTTGCCGCGATCATACGCATCGCCTCGACGAGCTCGCGTCTTGCGCCGTGCCTCGGCGGCTCCGTGCGGCCCTCATCCAGGCGGCCGCGATATTTCAGAAGTCCCCCTTTGTCATAGCCGAAATAATCCGGTGTGCAGACGGCGCCATAGGCGCGCGCCACATCCTGGCTTTCATCATGGAGATAGGGGAACGGCAGGTCATGGGCCTTGGCGAATCGTTTCATATTCTCGAAGGAATCTTCCGGATAGTCCTTCGCATCGTTGGAGCAGATCCCGGCAAAGCCAAATCCTTCCTTGATGAGGAGCCGCGCGTCCGCGGCCAGCCGGTCGATCACCGCTTTGACATAAGGACAGTGGTTGCAGATGAAGACGATCACCGTCCCCTTCTCGCCGGCCACATCCTTGAAGGCGTAAGTGCGGCCATCGGTGGCGGGAAGATCAAAGTCCGGTGCCCTGAGGCCCAATTCGATCCGAGGTGCCTCTGTTGCCATGCCTGCGCCTCCTCCTGCTCGTTTCGCGCGATTGAGCGGATGGGCCTTCATAAGCCCGATCCTGAAAATAATAAACCGGGAGAGGTGAAGACAGCACTTTCCCTGGGGTTGACGAAGCCCGCCGCAAGGGACTAACCGGGTTTGCGGCTTCCCATGCTTCGCCTTGATTTGCCCATGCTCGAATATCATCCTGAAGAAGCCAAGCGACTAGCTGCCGCAAAGGCCCTCGAACTTGTGGTGCCGGGCATGCGGCTTGGCCTCGGAACCGGGACGACGGCGGCGCAGTTCATCGCTCTGCTTGGGGCCCGCGTGGCGGAAGGCCTCGATGTCCTGTGCGTGCCAACCTCGGAGCGCAGCCGGACGCTGGCAAGACTTCATTCCATACCGCTGGCGTCGATCGATGAGCTGCCGGAACTCGATCTAACCGTCGATGGTGCCGACGAATTCGATTCGCAATTGCGCCTCATCAAGGGCGGCGGCGGCGCCCATCTGCGCGAGAAAATCGTCGCCATGGCAGCAAGGCGCATGGTGGTGATCGCCGATTCCTCGAAATTCGTTTCAGTGCTGGGCAAATTCCCCTTGCCGATCGAAGTGAATGTCTTCGGCCTCGAGGTCACCAGGCGGATGATTCTGGCCGCGGCGCAGAAGAGCGGCACCGAGGGCGAGGTGGTCCTGCGCAAGACGCCGAGTGGCCAGCCCTATGTCACCGACAATGGACATTATCTCGTCGACGGTTTCTTTGGCGCCATTCCCGAGCCGGATCGGTTGGCCGATCGCCTCGCTGCCATTCCTGGCGTAGTCGAGCATGGGCTCTTCATCGGGATCGCCCATGCGGTGATCAGCGCGAGCCCCACAGGAGTTGAGATATTCGGCACGCTGGATTGACGCCCGGTTAAGATCTCGGCTCCTGCCGTCTGGATCCATCTATGGAGGTTTGGCGTGCGCGCGGCTTTTGCAATGACAGGCTTGACACTGGGCTTCAGCCTTGCCTCCGCCCTCCTCCTAGCTGAAGCCGCATCGGCGCAACAGCCCGCAAGCAGCACGCCGCCGGCACAGACGGGGCCCGGCTCGACCGCGCCAAGTCCCTCGCATCTCGCTGCCGCCCGCGCCCTTGTCATCGCGAGCGGCATGTCGCGTTCCTTCGGCGTCATCATTCCGCAATTCATGGACCAGATCGCGCAGTCGCTGACGCAGACGCGGCCGGAAATCGCCCAGGATCTCAAAGCTGTCCTGATCCAGCTCAAACCGGAATTCGAAAATGAAGTCAATGAGATGATCGACATCGCCGCGCAGATCTACGTGAAGCAGATGAGCGAGCCGGATCTGAAGGCGGCGGTTGCCTTCTTCGACAGCCCCTCCGGAAAGAAATATGTCGAGACACAGCCCGCCTTTCTGACCGAAGCCGTCACCGCCATGCAAGGCTGGCAAGGCAAGGTCTCAACCGACATGATGAGCCGGGTGCGGGCCGAGATGAAGAAACGCGGCCATGAGATCTGAAACTGATTGGTTTCCGACGTCAAACCCTCGCGAACCCTCGCCCTCGCTTGCATTTTTCGGCTGCCTCCGTTAGAGCTTTGGACATGCCAGCTTTGACCTTCAATTGTCCTCCCTTTGACGCGGTCAGGCCATCGCCTTCGGTCCGGTCGCTGTCGGCTGCGCGGAACATTCTTCGGCTTACCGGCCCCTGAGAGCCGGCCGGGCTTCGCCTGGGCGCTCAGGGGTGCCACAAGACCGAACCCGCCACTCAGGACTTTCATCCGCAAAAGACCTATATTTGTCTTGAAAACCTAGCGATGATCGTCCCGCGAAAGCCTGGACAAAAGCCATGACTGAGACTCCATCCCATCCAACAGCCGGTCCCGTCCGGCAGAATTCCAACGCGATCGTCATTTTCGACACGACCCTGCGCGACGGCGAGCAATCACCCGGCGCCTCCATGACCTTCGAGGAGAAACTCCAAGTCGCCGACCTCCTCGATGCGATGGGCGTCGACATCATCGAGGCCGGTTTTCCGGTCACCTCCGAGGGGGATTTCGAGGCGGTCTCGGCCATCGCCAAACGAGTGAAGCGGGCGAGCGTCGCGGGCTTGGCGCGCTCCGCCGCGAAGGACATCGACCGTTGCGCCGAGGCGCTGCGGCAGGCGGCGCGCCCTCGCATCCATGTCTTCATCTCGACCTCGCCGCTCCATATGAAACACAAGCTGCAGAAGGAGCCGGGGCAGGTTCTTGAAATGATCACGGCGAGCGTCGCGCGGGCCCGCAATCTTGTCGCCGATGTCGAGTGGTCGGCGGAGGACGGCACCCGCTCCGAGATCGATTTTCTCTGCCGCTGCGTCGAGGCGGCGATTGCCGCTGGCGCCACCACCATCAATATTCCCGACACGGTCGGCTACGCAGTGCCGCAGGAATACCGGGCGCTCTTCGAGACCGTGCGGAGCCGTGTGCCGAACTCCGACAAGGCGATCTTTTCGGTCCATTGTCACAATGACCTCGGCCTTGCCGTCGCCAATACGCTCGCCGGCATCGAGGGCGGCGCGCGGCAGGTCGAATGCACGATCAACGGCATGGGCGAGCGGGCCGGCAATGCCGCCATGGAAGAAGTGGTGATGGCGCTGCGGGTGCGGGGCGACAAGATGCCTTATTACACTCAAATCGATTCGACCATGCTGACCCGCGCCTCGAAGCTCGTTTCCGCGGTCAGCTCTTTCCCGGTGCAGTATAACAAGGCGATCGTCGGGCGGAACGCCTTCGCCCATGAGAGCGGCATCCACCAGGATGGCATGCTGAAGAATGCCGGGACCTATGAGATCATGACGCCTGAGAGTGTCGGCGTGAGCAAGACCTCGCTGGTCATGGGCAAGCATTCCGGCCGGCACGCCTTCAAGGAAAAGCTGAGGGAGCTCGGCTATGAGCTCGGCGAGAATGCGCTCGAAGAAGCGTTCGCCCGCTTCAAGGAACTCGCCGACCGCAAGAAAATCGTCTACGACGAAGACTTGGCGGCGCTCGTCGATGACGAGATTGCTCATGCGCATGACCGCATCAAGCTCATGTACCTGACCGTGATCGCCGGCACCAACGGGCCGCAGACGGCCGCTTTGACCCTCGAAATCGATGGCGAGCGTTACACTCATCAGGCGACCGGCAATGGGCCCGTTGATGCGATTTTCAACGCCATCCACGCCTTGGTGCCGCATAAGGCGGTGCTCGAGCTTTATCAGGTGCATGCCGTGACCCAGGGCACGGATGCCCAGGCCGAGGTCTCGGTGCGGCTCGCCGAGGATGGCAAATCGGTCACCGCCAAGGGAGCCGATCCCGATACGCTCGTTGCCTCGGCGCGCGCCTACATCGCCTCGCTCAACAAGCTGATGGTCAAGCGGCAGAAGGCGCCCCCCGGCGCCCTTGCCGGCTAGCTAGAGCGAATTCCGCAAAAGTTGACGGACTTTTGCGACGAGAATTCGCTCCAACTTCTTGCGCGATTTCTTATCGCTCGAACGATTCCGTTCGAGCGGAAAGCGCGCTAGAGCGGGATGAGTCATCGATTTGACCGAAACGGCGGTGAATCGGTCAAAAATGTTTCACGTGAAACATTTTTGACCGATCGCAAGCCAAAACCTTACAAAACCTTACAAGGAATCGCCGCCGCCAAGGTGGGGACCCGTCATGGCCCCTGGATCATATTTGGAACCGGACGCCCTGCCGGGCTATTTAACCGGCGCGAAGAATGTTCTAAGGAAGGCCGCGCCCATCTGAGGGAGGAATGACTGAAATGGCCGATTTTTTTGGCTCTATCCTCGGCAAGCTCGTTGGATTTATCGCCTATATTTCGGGTCTCCTCCCCATCATTATGCATAATCTCATTCTTATCCTCTTCGTCGCCGCGGTGTTATGGGGCTTGTTTCGGCTCGTTCAGAATGGTTGGCGCAAATGGCGCGGACAAGGCGAGCCGGAAGACGGAACATGAAGAGATGAGGCGGAGAGCCTTATCCGTCAGATCGAGAAGGGCCGCTGTTGCGCGCGGCACAAAGTGATCTCGCCCCCAGACTCGGTTCCTGTGCCGAGGGCCGAGGCAAAACGATGGAGCAGAAGAAAAATCGCGAAGGCGGTCGCGTTGATTGCCAGAACGCGGCCGACAACCGCCGGCTCATAGGTCGAAAGATCGTCCTCAAAGGCGAGGGTGAGCGCGAAGAGAAGACCTTCATAGGCGGCGAAGGCAGAGAGAAAGACCGCCCCCGCACCAAGAATGCCGGCCGTCGATAGGCGAGACCGCACGGCGAGCGCGGCGAAGGCCGCGCAAAGGCCTGCCGCCGCCAGCGCAAAACCCCAAGCCAAAGTGCTGAAATCGAGTGGATAGGAAAGAAAAAGGTAGCCGACGATCTGATTGGTGAGCCAGACGGCACCGATCAGTCCGTAGGCTGCGCGCGGGGGGAGGGTGAGCGCCCCGAGGGCAGCGAAAGCGGCGAGCGGCACGGCGCAGGCGATGCCGAGACTGAAGAAAAGGCTCGCCGAAACCAGAAGGAGCGGCCAGAGCCATGCCGTGGAAAGGAAGGGTTTGCGCGTCACGAATCCGGCTCTCATGTCTCGAAGGGGACCGATGTGAAACGCATCGGCCCGTGATCGATTGAGATTATGCCTCGGCCCGCCGGTCCTGGCCAGTCAAATTATCGTTCGGTAGCGGGTCAGTATGCATTTCGGCTTACGCCCGTCTCGACCCGTCCGCCGACCCCGGCTTTGCCACCTCACGCGGGTCAGAACCTAATGACACTGTTGTTTCCAGACCGTTATTGCGAGCCAGCGGGTCCGGCTTCGCCGGCGCGATGACGGGCTCTGCGAAGATTCCAGGGCAGACACTCAACGCTAGGCCGCGTCCAGAACCGCTCCTAACATCGTGAGAAAAGACCGCCTGGTGGCAAGCCCGGAGCTTGCCACCAAACCATTGATCGCACGGCCATCCCCAGCGTTTCAGAAAGGGGCTGTCAAGGATCGCGGACCACAGGCGGC
>DATJTB010000081.1:0-5580 GCA_035503795.1 Methylocella sp. | reverse complement strand
CGATGATCAAATCGTAATCGGCATTCAGGATGCCTTCGATATCGACGCCGCCTCCCCCCCTGAAGACGTAGTCGAAGTAAAGGGTCAATCGATGCGGCCGGAGCAAATTCAGAAAAAAGGCCGATGATTTTGTCTTCTCATGATAGCCGTGGCCGATAAAGGCAATATCCATTGTGTCCCCGTCGTTGGTTCCACATGTCCACACCCATGCGCTTTAGATGCCTAGATCACGATGATGATTTTGGGTCTAATCGGCCCAAAATCATCATCGTGATCGATTCGCGTCATTTAGAGCGGGATGCGAGCGCAAAACCGCTTCACACTTTTGCTGATCCCCTTCTAGCTGATCGGCAATGGACCTTTCGAAAAGCGAGACGGATTTGACTTGGAGGAAGTCCCGCCGGAATCGAGACATTTTTCACATGGACGCGTTGACGGATTGTCAACAAGTTCTTGCTGATAAAGACGGATTTTAATAGGCAGGCGTCAGGCTGATATTCTTTTGGCCGCCGGTTGGACCTTCTGCCAATATTGGTACCAAATCGGAGCTGGACCAAGCGTTGCGATAAAGGCACGGTGGCAGCCAAGTTCTGTCCCGTCGAGATGGAACGGCAAAGGCTGCGGCCTTTGAGCGACAAGCATGGCGTCCTTACGCCCTTTTCCGCTCCCACCCTCGCCAAAGACGAGAGCCGCCTGTCGTCCGCCACTTAGTTCGGCGTAGACTTCGGCGAGCAGCTCGGCGTCAAGGAGCGCGCCATGCTGGGCTCGCCGCGAGGTGTCGATCCCAAAACGCGCGCAGAGCGCATCAAGACTGTTGCCGGCACCTGGAAATTTTCGCCGTGACAGGGCCAAAGTGTCGATTACCCGGTCTTTGGTCAACAGTGGCAGGCCGAGCCGATCAAGCTCCATATTCAGAAATTGCAGATCGAACTCGGCATTATGCGCGACGATCCTGGCGTCGCCGATGAATTTCAACAAATCCCCGGCGATCTGCGCGAAGAGAGGTTTATCGGCCAGAAAAGCATTCGAAAGGCCGTGCACACGAAACGCCTCTTCCGGCATATCGCGTTCCGGATTGAGATAGAGGTGAAAACTCTCCCCCGTTGGGATCATATTGAGCAGCTCGACGCAGCCGATCTCGACAATGCGATGGCCATTTGCCGGATCGAGCCCGGTGGTCTCCGTATCGAGTATAAGTTCGCGCATCTTGCTTGCTGTTCCCTGCAGCTTTTGCCTTGGCTAGACCTATTCACTTCGCTTGAAAGCGCTCTCGCAAGATTGGATTAAGACCAAGATCCACGGCTCTTGTTCTTGGCTCCGGCCAACGCCCGCAATATGGCTTGAACCTCTCTCTTAGCACTCGAAAAGCCGCGGCTCGTGTCGATGATGAAATGGGATCTCGCGCGTTTTTCCTGATCCGGCGTCTGCCGCGCCAATATGACCGATAGACGTTCCGACGTCATGCCGGGTCGCTCAATGACCCGCGCCTTTTGCACAGCTTCCGGAGCCGTAACAAGAACCACCGCGTCAACCTCGCGATCAAGGCCCGCTTCGAACAAAAGCGGAACATCCAGAACGACGATTGCAGATCCTTTTTTGACTTCATTCGCAACAAAAGCGCGCCAGCGTTCGCCAACCAGGGGATGGGCGATCGCTTCAAGTTTTTTGAGGGCGGCGGGATTCGCGAGAACTTTTTCGGCTAGCAGGCGGCGATCAACAACGCCGTTCTCGGTCACGCCAGGAAAAGCCGCTTCAATCGCTGGCGCCGCGGCTCCACGATAAAGCTTATGGACCTCGGCATCGGAATCGAAAACCGGGATTCCTTCGGCCGCAAACATGGCCGCGGTCGTGGTTTTTCCCATCCCGATCGAGCCGGTGAGTCCCAGGATAAACATCGGTTGCGCTTATTGTCAGAATCGATCTGCTTCTCGCGGAATTGGCATCGAGGATATTTCGCAAATGATGCACAATCCCGTCGAACCCAATTGAACCCCGCATGATCTAAGGCCCGGCGGCAATATCCGCTTCGATCCGGTGGCGCAAGGCCTCGGTCACTTCCGGTGTTCGACCGAACCAGCGAGCAAAACCTGGCACCGCCTGGTGGAGCAACATGCCAAGGCCAGGAACGACTTTGAGGCCACGCGCCTCCGCACCCTTTATCAGGTCTGTTTTCAGCGGCGCATAAACGATATCATGGACGAGAGCGGTCGCGGGCAAGGGGCTCAGATCGAGATTGAGCGGGGGTTGCCCCGTCATGCCGAGAGAAGTCGTGTTGACCAGAACCTCGGCTTCGCGCATGACGACCGGAAGATCCGTGCTGTCGACTAGTTTGATCGCCTCGCCGAAGTCTTCGGCGAGCTTCTTTGCCCGTTCGGGAGAACGGTTCAGAAGATAAATCCGCGGAAAGCCCCGGGAAAGAAGCGCAAAGACGATCGCCCGTGCTGCGCCGCCAGCCCCAATGATAAGGGCGGAAGCTGGCCTCGAAGACCATCCGGGCGCCTCCTGATCGAGCGCACTGAGAAAGCCTGCCACATCGGTATTGTCGCCGTAGAGTTTTCCTCTCTCTATCCAGACCGTATTTACGGCCTTGAGACGCTGCGCGGCCGGAAGTCTTTCATCACAGAGAAGAAAGGCTCTCTCTTTATGCGGCAGGGTGACGTTGGCACCGACAAAACCGTGTTCTGACAGATTTTTTAGAAAAGCTGGAAAAGCCTCAGGCGAGACCGCGGCGAGTTCGTAGGTTCCGAAGATGTTAAGTTCATCGAGCCAAAAGCGATGAATCAAGGGCGAGCGCGAATGAGCGACAGGCCAGCCGATCACGCAGGCTTTGGGCAATGACCGGCCCGACGAGCTCAAGCGAGGAGGCTCCCTTCTTCGCGCAAGAATTTCAAAAGCGGCAGCAAAGGTAGCCCAAGAATCGTTGCGTGATCTCCAGTGATCCGGTCAAACAGATGAATGCCGAGGTTCTCGAGCTGATAGCCGCCGGCGCTCGACAACAAGGCCTCATCCGACTGACTCAGGAACATCGCCATGAAGGCCGGCGACATTTGCCGGCAGATAAGTTCGGCCTGATCGACATTCGCCGACAGAATCAATCCGTCCCTGGCGACGCAACAAGCCGAATAAAGCCAGTGGGTTCGTCCGGACAGTGCGGCAAGCTGCTTCATTGCGGCTGCCCGATCCGCCGGTTTGCCAAGGATGCGGCCATCGAGGGAGAGGGTCTGGTCGGCTCCAACGATGAGCCGCCCTGGCTTCAGTCCGCTGACCTCAAGGGCTTTTGCCCGGGCCAGCTCGAGTGCAATTCTTCTCGCATCAGCCCCTTCCGCAAGGAGTCCCGCTTCGATCGCACGCTCGTCGATGCTCGCCGACTGGCTTTCAAAAGGGATACACGCTGCCGCTAAAAGCCGCTGACGAGCGAGGCTTTTCGAGGCGAGAACCAATGGGGAGGCGCCGCGCCAAAGTGCGGTCATGACGCGGCAGCGTGTTTCAAATGGTGAATCTTGATGAGATCGATCACTGCGGCCGCTGTTTCCTCGATCGAGCGAAGCGTCACATCGATCACGGGCCAGCCCTGCGCGGCGCAAATCTTGCGCGCTCGTCTTATCTCTTCCGCTACCAGGAGCCGATCGACATAAGGCGAATCCGGATCGGCCTTCAAAGCCAGAAGGCGGTTCTCCCTTATTTGCACGATCCGTTCTGCTGAAGCCACAAGGCCTACGACCAATGGCTTCTTTAGGCCCAAGACCGAATCCGGTAAGGGAATAGCCGGCACCAGAGGAATATTGGCCGCCTTGATCCCGCGATTCGCCAGGTAGATGCTCGTTGGTGTCTTTGACGTCCGGCTGACCCCCATCAAGACGACATCAGCCTCTTCGAAATTTTCCGCCTGCTGTCCATCATCATGCAAAACGGTGAAATTCAAGGCTTCGATGCGGCGAAAATAATCCGCATTGAGCATATGCTGCGCGCCCGGCCGCAGGCGCATGGCCGT
Source organism: Methylocella sp. (assembly GCA_035503795.1). Lineage (GTDB taxonomy): Bacteria > Pseudomonadota > Alphaproteobacteria > Rhizobiales > Beijerinckiaceae > Methylocapsa. The sequence continues at coordinate 1,589 of DATJTB010000081.1, read as the reverse complement.
TCCGATATAGGACTGAAAGAGATCCAAGATCGGCTGCAAGACGGAAAGACAAGGAACTCCCGCCTTGGTGCAGGCGGCTTGAAGCTCTTCGGCCAATTGCTGATCGACCAGGGTGAACAAGACAATACCGGGCGCCTCCTCGATCTCGGCGATGGCCCGATCCAATTGGCCCTTGCTCCGGATCAGGGGATAGACATGCTCGATGGAGGAAACCCCCTCATATTGCGCCGCAACAGCGCGACTTGCCGCAATTAAGGTCTCCCCTGTCGCGTCCGAAACAAGATGAAGATGAAAATATTGCCGTCCCACGCCCGTCGTTCCTGCTCCGTTATGCCCTAAATTCAGAAGCCAATTGTAGGTTCTTCGGGATAACCGGCGAAAAGCCCGCATGGCAATCCTTTCGATGAGGAAAAGCTCCATCACCATTCCCCTTCGATTCAAGATTGAATTCAACGCAGATCGAAACTGTGAAGCTGTGGGATGGCCGGAAATCCCTTGAATTGAATCGAGGCAAAGGTTGCTAGTTCCTTTAAATCCCTCATAAAATCCTTGTATGAAGACAAAGCGCGGCTTGGTTGTTGAAAAAACGCATAAACGGCAAAGACCAAGAATGATTGTGGAAAATATGGAATGAACCCTGTTCCCCCCTCAATCAATTAAAACAAAATTTGAGAAAAGATTGATTTTAGAATTTTTGAGGGTCTTGTTCTTGCCTCCTTCCCAACCTCACATGGCCAAGCCTTTGCTGAACGTTCTGGATGGTCAGGTTTTGTTTCCGCCCCCGGTTTGGTTGATGCGCCAGGCGGGCCGCTATCTGCCGGAATATCGTGAACTGAGAGCGAAAGCCGAAAGTTTCCTGGGGTTTTGCTATGCACCTTCCTTGGCGGCCGAAGCCACTCTGCAACCCATCAGACGCTTCAGCCTTGATGCGGCAATTCTCTTCAGTGATATTCTGGTCGTGCCGGACAAGCTTGGCCAGGAAGTCCATTTCGAAAGCGGCGAGGGCCCGAAACTCACGCCCATCTTGAACGCGCGCGATTTTGCCAAGCTTGCAGAGACCATCGATCAAGACTGCTTTTCCCCCATTCTGGAGACGATCAGTCGTGTCAAGGCTCAGCTCCCGGAGTCGGTGGCTTTCATCGGGTTCTGTGGTGCACCCTGGACGCTTGCCTGCTATATGATCGCCGGACAAAGCACGCCGGATCAGGCGCCGGCTCGGCTTCTGGCCTATCGGGACCCGAAGCTCCTTCAGGCGCTGATCGATCGCTTGGTTCGGGTCTCAATTGATTATCTGGCCTGGCAGATCGAGGCCGGGGCCGAAGCAGTGCAGATATTTGACAGTTGGGCCGGCGTTCTCCCGGCGTCGGAGCTCGAACAATGGTGTGTTGCACCGGTTGCGGCCATTATCGCCGGCTTGCGTCAGCGGCATCCTTCGGCCAGGGTCATCGGCTTTCCGAGGGGGGTGGGGGCGGCTCTTAAGCCTTATGCCGAATGTATGCAATTGACGGCGCTCGGACTTGATCCGACGATTGATCCGCAATGGGCTGCAAGAGCCTTCGAGCCGCATCTCGTCCTCCAAGGCAATCTCG
>DATJTB010000080.1:0-12318 GCA_035503795.1 Methylocella sp. | reverse complement strand
AGGAAGGAGATGAGTTCGACCGGCTCCTCGATGTAGAGGATGGTCATCCAATAGGTGGTGAACTCGGGCGCGAAGGAATCGAGGCCCGCGTACCAGCCAAACACCTGCTCATAGGTACGCACGCCAACATAGAAGGTGCAGATGGCGAGCGTCGCGAAGATCGATAGCCTTCCGTCAAGAAGGGGGGCCTCGGCGACGGCCGCAGCCTCGCCGGCGCGCGTTGTTCCAGTTACTAAGCTCATGTGATTAGCCTCTCTCATTTGACCCTGCACGAGGGTCGGCATGGCTCATTCGCCAATGTTTCCCCAGTGCGTGGATCGAAGATTGCTACGCGCGGCAAGCGCGATTTGGAAATCGATTGAATCGATGGATGAATCGATGGGAGTGATCGCAACCGAGGGAGTGCTTCGATACCCTCGATCCTTCACGCAACAGTGATCCGGCGGAACCCAAGATCGCGGCAAAGCTTAAAGAGCGCCACGGCCACTTCGCGCTGTCACGGTAACGGCTGCCCACTTCATGGACCTCTTAAGGGTGCAAGCGCTAAAGCGGGATGAGCAAAAGTGGGTACCGGCTTTTCGCTCGCATCCCGTCTCGATGGTTGTCACTTGCGGTTTTGTGCCCGGATCTTCGACCAGGACTCATCCCAAGTCTGCCGGACGAATCAGCAGGATCTCTCCAATGAAAGGATCCTGCCGGTCGCAGGTATTTATAAAGCTCATCCAACCTAGACGGATGGCTTAGCTCTGGTCCCCGCCTGATACCCCATCCTACCTCTTGAACCTTAAGCCGGCTTTCCGCAATTAACGATCACACTTGCCTTAGGCAGGAAGTTGATTGCTCCATGCCCGCTTTACCTGATCACAGTCTCGAGGGAGGACGGGGTCGACCCACGAGCGCGATCGCCGTTCAAGAGACGCCATCGACTTCGGGCGCGTTCGGGATCCGGAAAGCGATTAAGAGGGCCTGTGACATTATTCTTTCCTCTGCTGCAATCATTCTTCTTTTGCCATTACTGCTAATGATTGCGGTCCTGATTAAGCTCGACAGCCCGGGCCCCGTGATCTTCCGGCAAAGACGAAACGGCTTGAACGCCGTACCGTTCGTTATCTTCAAATTTCGTTCGATGACCGTTCTTGAAGATGGGTCAAATATCACTCAAGCTCGTGTTGGCGATCATCGCGTAACCCGGATCGGTCAATTTCTGCGCAGCATGAGTATTGATGAACTCCCACAGCTCATCAATGTTCTCCGAGGGGAGATGTCACTTGTCGGACCGCGTCCGCATGCACTTGCGCATGACATTGAATATGAGGCCAAAATCCAAAAATATGCCTTACGCCAGCAATTCAAGCCGGGCATTACGGGCTGGGCTCAGATCAATGGGTTGAGAGGGGAAACGCCGGGCGTCGAAAACATGGCTGAACGTGTCGAGCATGATCTTTGGTACATCAATAACTGGTCGCTGCGGCTCGATTTCTATATCCTCTTGCAAACATGTTTTGAGGTCATAAAGCATCGCGCATATTGAGATACGGCCCCGCTCAACGCCGAAGCTTTGGCACGGGTGGCGACGTATGGATAGCGATGTCACCCCGATCTCATCGCCGCTCTGTGAGGCAGCAACAGAGTTGCCGAGTCCAGAGTCAGCGACGGCCAAATGAGCCGGCACGGAGGGTTAAAGCGGGATGAGCAAAAGTGTGAAGCGGTTTTGCGCTCGCATCCCGCTCTAAACTATGAGAATCGATCGCGTTTCATGATTTTGGATCGATCGATTCAATCCAAAATCATCGTGATCTAACGAGCCCTTCCTCTCGCCGAGCCCGTGGATCTTCCAGCTTAAAGCTCAGTTTGCCGGCCCGAATTGACTTGGCGCGCCAGTTTTGCCTTCCGCGCGCATCTTAATTCAAGGCGTTTGGCAGGAAGACTTGAAAAGACGCAGGTGATTGGGCATCATGTCTATTAAACTAGATCTTGGCAAAGCGGATCGGCTGAGTTGTCGGCTTTTGCCAACTGAACGAATAACCAGAATGGTGCAATTTTTCCCGGGCCCCGATCCGTTTTAGGTATTTAGACCTAAAATGGCCATTTTGGTCAGAACACAGTTCAGAACTTGAAAATAACCCAAACCAAGAGATGCGAAAATCGCCTTTTGCACGGAAAGCCATCCCGCATGCCGATAAAGATCGAGTCAGCTCGCAAGGACCGTGGCAATTGCCGCCAGGATACCGGACATCATATTTTGGCCGCCGTCCTTTTCATGACTTTGGTCGTTTCTGCGGGGCTTGCCAGTGCGCAAGCCAGCAGCCGGGAAAATTTGGCGATTGCGCAGCCCTTTGAGGTCGGAGAAAGCCCAGCCGGGAATTATCTTGCCGCCCGCGTCGCCAGCGAAGAGCATGATACGGTGGCGGAAGCGACTTTTTTCCGCGAGGCCTTACGATTCGATCCGCGCAACAGCAATCTGATTGAAAGTGCTTTTGTTGCGGCGGTCTCTAACGGTAATATGCAGGATGCGTTCGGCCTTGCCGAAAGGCTGCTGGCTCACGATCCCAACAACAATCTGGCGCATCTTGCACTGGGCATTCAAGCGATTAAGGCCAAGCGCTTTGTTGCCGCGCGCAGCTATCTCGGCAAGGGCAACCGGCAGAGCCACGACCTCGCCAGCATTTTGCTCGCCGCATGGACCTATGCCGGGAGCGGCAATTCGCAGCAGGCCTTCGTGCTCGTCGATCGGCTCCGTGGTGAGAATCTGGCGGTCTTCCGTGACTTTCATGCTGCTCTGATTGCGGACGCGGCCAATAACCGCGCCGAAGCCCTGCGGCGCAGCAAGGCCGCCTATGCGGTCGACAAGGATGCTTTGCGTCTGGTCGATGCCCATGCTCGCATCATGCTGCGCAACGGAGATCGGGACGGAGCCATCCGCACCTATCAGGCTTTTGACCAGGGTCATCCGAACCACCCCATCGTCACTGCGGCCCTTGCTGACATCAAGGCTGGCAAGCCGATCGGGCCGCTTGTCAAAAATGCGCAGGAAGGAGCGGCCGAAGTGCTTTACGGCCTTGGCGCCGCCGCGAGTCAGCAGGGCGATGAGATCGACGCCACGATCTATCTGCGCCTTGCGCTCTATCTCACGCCCCAAAACAGCCTGGCGATCATCACGCTCGGGGATCTCTGCGCAGGGATGAAGCAGAACGAACAAGCCATCGGTGTTTATGGGCTGGTGCCGGAGAATGATCCTCTGCGCACGGTGGCTGACATTCAGACGGCGCAGGTCCTCGAAACCCTGGGCCGCCAGGACGAGGCGGACAAATATCTCAAGCGGGTCGTCGATGACAATCCCAAGAATGTGGACGCACTCTCGGCGCTTGGCAATCTGCAGCGCGCCCACAAGCATTATGAGGAGGCGATCGAAACCTATACGCTAGCTTTGGCGGGCAAGAGCCCGCCGGAGAACAGCGATTGGCTGCTCTATTATTTCCGCGGCATCTCCTATGAACGGGCTAAACGCTGGCCGGAAGCCGAAGCCGATCTTTTGCAGGCGCTGGCTCTTAACCCCAATGAACCGCGAGTCATGAACTACCTCGGCTATAGCTGGGTTGATCAGGGCCTCAATCTCGATGAGGCCTTCAAAATGCTGGAACGGGCGGTCGAATTGCGGCCGAAGGACGGCTACATTGTTGATAGTCTCGGCTGGGCAAACTACCGGCTCGGCCGCAATGATGAGGCCGTCAGGCAGCTTGAACGAGCTATTGATCTTGAGGCTTCCGATCCGGTCATTAATGACCATCTTGGCGATGCCTACTGGCGGGTCGGCCGCAAGCTTGAAGCGCACTTCCAGTGGAATCACGCGCGCGACCTCGGCCCGGAACCGGAAGATAAGGCCAGGATTCTGGAGAAGATCGAACACGGTCTTGACGACGAGCCCAAGCCCGCGGCGGCTCAGGCTGAGGAAAAGAAAGACGCAACCGCGCAAAAGAAGAACGGTGGCTGAGATCGTCTTGCAAAGGAAGGCCATCTGTATCTGCGAAGCCATTCAGCCGGGCTTGGAGGATTTGCTTCTTCCCTCATCCGAGTTCGTCAAAGGTATGAGAGGCGCCCGCTTGGCGAGGCCCGAACTTCAGCCGCCAACCTACTACGAGCGTTCGACTCCGAGGACGCGCTACCTCGACATGCGAGTTTTTTTGTCCGCTCTCAAGACTTTTTGCCTTGCTTCTTGTCGAACGTGCCCCCGCTAAGATCAACTTGACGCTGCATATTCTCGGGCGGCGGGCCGATGGTTTTCACGATCTCGAAAGCCTCGTTGCTTTTTCGCGCAGCGGCGATCGCCTGGCGTTCCAACCGGGATCGCCCGTGTCGCTCTATATCGAGGGGCCAACCGCGCCCGCAGCTGGCACGGTTGAGGGCAATCTCGTTCTTACAGCCACGCGCCATTTTGCGGCCCGCTTTCCATCGGCAAAGCTGGGCGCTTTTCATCTCGTCAAGCACCTGCCGGTCGCGGCAGGCCTTGGTGGCGGCTCATCGGATGCCGCCGCAGCTCTGCGGCTGCTCGCCAAGGCTAATCAAATCGCCTTCGACGATGTCGGTCTTCATGAAGCCGCCCGATTGACCGGTGCCGACGTGCCCGTGTGCCTTCATCGCAAGGCGAGGATGATGCGTGGGATCGGCGACCAGCTGAGTCCGTTGCCCGAGCTGCCACCGCTCTTCGGGCTTCTGGTCAACCCGATGGTTCCAGTCGAGACCAAAGCGGTTTTTGCCCAGCTGAAACTCGTTCCCGGAGAGGCGAGCCGATTTGGTGGCCATCCGGCGATCGGCCCTAAGCCATCGGCGGAAGGCTTGATCGACCTGTTGCGCAAGGCCCGCAATGATATGGAGTTCGCTGCTTGTCGTTTGCTTCCGCTGATTGGTGATGTGCTGGCGGTGATGTCGGCCGCGCCAGGCGCCCAGCTCGCCCGCATGTCGGGATCCGGCGCGACCTGCTTTGCGATCTTCAAGGACCGGCATTCTCTCGTCCGGGCGCGAAAAGCGCTGTCGCAAGCCCACCCTGACTGGTGGGTGAAAGGCTGCATTTTACATTGAGTGATCAAGCTTGAAATAGAAAAGAGCGGACGAAAGGGCGTTGCAGAGAAAGCCTTGCAATCATGATAAACATTCACCCCGCCGCCGCCTGCGGCTTTGAAAGGTCCGCGTCAAGCTATGTCACGGGGCGGCCGGATTATCCCTTCGAAGCCATAGGATGGCTGAGAGACGATCTTCATCTGGCGCCCGGCAAGGCCGTTCTAGATCTCGGCGCCGGTACCGGAAAATTCATTCCGAGCCTCGCGGCCACGGGCGCCTCGATCATAGCCGTGGAGCCTGTCGCAGCGATGCGGTCTGAACTTCTCGGGCAGCATCCAGGGATCACCGTAAGGGGAGGCACGGCGCAGACCATTCCGCTGGAGGCTGAGGCCGTGGATGCCGTGACTTGCGCGCAAGCCTTCCATTGGTTCGCCACGCCACAGGCTCTCGCCGAAATCCGCCGAGTTCTCAGGCCGAAAGGTATTTTGGGCCTCATCTGGAATAAGCGCGATGAGAGCGTGAAATGGGTTGCTGCCCTCTCCGACGTCATGCGGCCCTATGAAGGGGACGCGCCGAGGCATCATAAGCTCGAGTGGCAGAAGGTCTTTCCGGCCGAAGGTTTTGGATCTCTCGCCGAACGGCGGTTCCCGCATCGGCATGTCGGCGTGCCGCAGGAGGTCATCGTCGAGCGGATCCTTTCCGTCAGTTTCATCGCCGCCCTTCCCGCGGACGAACAGGCAAAGGTCGCTGCGCAAATCTGGGATGTGATCAACACGACGGAAGAACTCGCCGGCAAAAGCGAAGTGGCCTTTCCCTATGAGACCGTTGCCTATAGCGCAGTGAAACTCGGCTGAGATGCCGGGCGTTACGCGGGCGCGGCCTCCATCATCAGGGCTTTGATCGGGATCAGATCATCGGCGAGGCGGGCCGGGTCAATGGCCATCCGCTCCCCGACGAGCCGCTTGGCCGCCATGAACTCGCCGGGCCGGTTGACCGCATCGGCCGCGATGATCCCGTCCGCCTTGAGATAAAAGACGATGAAGGAGGAGGCTAGCGGATTGCCTCGGATCACCAGCTTCTCATAGCCGTCGGAGAGGCCAACCATCTGCAGCTTAAGGTGATATTGATCGGACCAGAACCAGGGGGCTGTCGCTGCTGGAATTGGCCGCCCGGTGATCGAAGCCGCTACGGCTCTCGCCTGTTCCAGTGCGTTCGGCACGGATTCGAGGCGGATCTTGCGATGCAGGAACCCATGATGGGCGTGACTCGCACAATCGCCGATCGCATAAATATCCCTGTCGCTGCTGCGGCTTTCGTGATCGACGACAATCCCGTCATCGACCTCAAGCCCCGCGTCAGTGGCCAGCTCCGTGTTGGGAATGAGGCCTATTCCGATGAGGACGAAATCGGCGGGAAAACTCTCTCCATTCGCGCAAGTCACGAGGCCGACCGCCCCATCCTCATGGCTGGCCAGGAAGCCGGTTACCGTCGCGCCTGTCCTTATATCGACGCCCTCTTCCTGATGGACTCGCTCATAAAACTCCGAAAGCGCTGGCGCGGTGACCCTGGCAAGCACGCGCGGCGCGCTTTCAAGCACCGTTACAATCAGACCGCGCTTGACGGCGACGGCCGCGACCTCAAGCCCGATATAGCCACCACCGACGATGATGAGCCGCCGGCCGCTGACCAGAAGCGGCTGTAGGGTTTCGACATCAGCGATGCTGCGCAGGAACAATATATTCCGCAAACCGGCACCGGGCACCGGCAAGGGCCTCGCTCGGCCACCCGTCGCGATCACGAGCTTGTCATAGGTGAAGCCCGCGCCATCATCGAGCAATAGCTTTTTGCCCTGGGGATCGATTTTCTCGACCCGCTCGCCGAGGCGCAACTCCACGCCAGCCTTTTCATACGCCGCCGCGGATTTATAGACCAGTGCATCCTTGGTGACCTCTCGGGCGAGATAAGCCTTCGACAAGGGCGGCCGCATGTAGGGAAGGCAAGGCTCGTCACCGATGAGGAGGATGCGGCCAGCAAAGCCGTTTTGCCGCAAAAGCGTCGCCGTCTCGCCGCCGCCTTGACCTGCGCCAATGATCGCAACAGTCGAATTCCGGTCAAGCTGCGCTTCGGTCATCTCTGTGATCGCAACCTCTTGAGCGATGGACAAGAGCGAATTCCGCAAAAGTTGACAGACTTTTGCGACGAGAATTGGCTCCAGCTTCTCGATCTTGCGCGATTTATTATCGCTCGAACGATTCCGTTCGAGCAGACACCGCGCTAGAGCATCATAAAGAAAGCCCGAGCCAGTTCAACTGCGGCGCAGCAAAAATCCGGTGAAATCACCGTCGCGGAATGTCTTCTTGCTGCCCAATGCGCGTCGGATAGCAGGTCTCAACGCCGCATGAGGACAAGAGCTACATGCCGACATCTTTTCGCTTGCGGCTGCGTGAGGAACGCGATCTCGCTTCTCTCGCCTCCCTTTGGGTCGCAAGCTGGCAGGAGGCGATGCCAGAGATCGATTTTTCCGCGCGGCAAGCCTGGTTTCTCGAACATCTGGCGACACTCGAAGCGGCGGGGGCCAAGACGATCTGCGCCTTCGACAGCGCGGCACAACTCTCGGGATTCGTCAACGTCGATCCTGCGACATCCTATCTCGATCAGCTGGCCGTTGCGCCACAAGCGAAGGGGCAGGGCGTCGCGCACCTTCTCCTCGAAGCGGCGCGCAAAATTTCGCCCCTGGGTCTCATTCTCGAAGTCAATCAGGACAATCCGCGCGCCTTGCGCTTTTATGAGAAGGAAGGATTTGTCAGGATCGAGGAAGGCCTCAATCCACGCTCGGGTCTCAGAACCTGGCGCCTGCATTTAAGCAGTATGTCGCCGAGATCCTGATGGAGAAGGGATGGAGAAGGATGGTCTCGGAATGCTCCTGCTCGATCAAAGCATAGGATTGCATATCAGCTGTTTAGATCACGATGATTTTGGATCGAATCGATCCAAAATCATGAATCGTGATCGATTCTCGTCATTTAGAGCGGGATGCGGAGCGCAAAACCGCTTCACACGTTTGCTCATCCCGCATTAGTGTGGCGCCGCCGGTTAGGATGGGCGCCTTCGAGAATTCGATCCGGAGCGAGTTCGCCAATTTCCGAAGAGCCGGCATCTCTGCGCCTTTGATGACCAAAACGGGCGACATGACCCATTTCATTCATCGCTGCTTCGCCGCGAGCAATGCCAGGGCTTCATCTTCCTTGAGACATGTGCCGCTCAATTGGAGCGCGCGAGCGAGCCCCATGATGGCGAGGATCCGCCGGCTGGCTTCTTCCAGGGAAAGCCCCTGCGCTCGAATGTTCGAGACGCAATTTCGGTCGGAATCGCGCGTCACGCCGGGTTTCGGCGCAAAGGTGATATAGGCCCCCACACTGTCATTGGCCGAGAGGCCTGGCCGCTCGCCGATCAGGACGACAGCCAGCCTTGCCCCTTGCCGCGCCGCGATTTCATCGCCCAAAGCCACCCTGGCTTGCCGTGCGACAACCGGCGGGGCGAAAACGAATTCCGATGTGCTCAGAAGCTTCTTGGCGAGGCCCACCGCCTGCGCCGCGACCGCCTTGGCGGAAAGGCCATCGGCGAGGATGAGGCTCGCATCAAAAGGACCCGGTGTCAGACAAGCTTCGGATTCCCGCGCCAAAAGACGGCCGAGGTCAGGCCTTTGCAGGAATGTCACCCGGTCTGGAGCTGCGCTTAGCACGAGGACGGGACGCCAAGCCGCAAGCTCGGTGAGAATCGCCGCCGTGTCGAGCGGCGCCCAGACGGCGTCGCGGGCGGCGGCATGAGCCAGTTCGAATTCGAGGAGGCGGGCGGTCGGCAGTCCATTGCCGGCCCGGCCGAGCGCGACGCGGGCCGGCGTGACGTCGCGTAGAAAATCCCAAAAATCCCCCGTCACCCGGCTCATCGCGCATCCATCAGGAGGCGGGCGGCGGCGCCTGAGGCGCTCGGCCGCACGCGGGCCGCTTCATCCATGATGCCGAAGGCTTTCAGCCATGCTTCGAACTCCGGGGCCGGCCGCAGCCCCAGCACTGAGCGGACATAGAGCGCATCATGGTAGGAGGTCGATTGGTAGCCGAGCATGATGTCGTCGGCACCGGGCACGCCCATGATATAGTTGCAGCCGGCAACGCCGAGGAGGGTGAGCAACGAGTCCATATCGTCCTGATCGGCTTCGGCATGATTGGTATAACAGACATCAACGCCCATAGGCAGGCCCATCAGCTTGCCGCAGAAATGATCTTCGAGCCCGGCGCGGATGATTTCCTTGCCGTCATAGAGATATTCCGGGCCGATGAAGCCGACGACCGTATTGACGAGCAGCGGCGCATAGCGACGGGCCACCGCATAGGCACGCGCTTCCATGGTCTGCTGATCGACGCCATGATGCGCCTCGGCCGAGAGCGCGGCGCCCTGACCGGTCTCGAAATACATGAGATTGGCGCCTTCTGCCGCCCGCTTAAGCGAGCGGACCCCCACATGCGCTTCATCAAGGAGAGAAAGATCGACGCCGAAGGCGCGGTTCGCTGCCTCAGAGCCGGCGATCGACTGAAATAGGAGATCGACTGGGCCGTTTCCTTCGATGATCCGCAGGAGCGTGGTGACGTGGGCGAGTACGCAGGATTGAACGGGGATCTCGAAACGCTGGCGCAATTCGTCGATCCGCTCGAGCAAAAGAAGGGCCTGCTTCGCGCTGTCGGAGGCTGGATTGATCCCGATGCAGGCATCGCCGCAGCCATACATTAGCCCGTCCAGGATCGCGGCGCCAATGCCGGCAAGATCATCGGAGGGGTGATTGGGCTGGATGCGCACGCTCAAGCGGCCAGGCAGGCCGATCGTGGTACGAAACCGCGTCACCACCGAGATTTTTTTTGCCGCCACGATGAGATCCTGGTTGCGCATGAGTTTCGACACGGCGGCCGCCATCTCAGGCGTGATCGCCGGGACGAGAGCGGCAAGCGTCGCACCATCGGATTCATCCGATAGAAGGAAATCGCGGAATTCGCCGACGGTCAGGGAGGCTATGGGCGCAAAAGCCTGGCGGTCATGGCCATCGAGAATGAGTCGCGTCACCTCGTCGCTTTCGTAGGGCACCAGAGCCTCATCCAGAAAGCGGGCGAGCGGCAGATCGGCGAGCGCCATGCGCGCCGCCGTGCGTTCCTGCGAGCTTTCCGCGGCCAGCAAGGCGAGCCGGTCACCCGCCCGACCAGGGGAAGCCCGCGCCATGAGCGTGCGCAAATCCTCGAACACATAATGGGTGCCGCCGGCCGTGCTGGGGTAAGGCATGGATTTTCTTCAGCTCACATTTTGTAACGAAGCGGCAGGCGCGTGCCGACCTCCGGGGCCGCCCACGCAGGCCGCGGCCGGGACTGATAAGTCAAGGCGTGAAGCGGTTTTGTGGAGCGATCAATTGTCACAGTGGCCAGCCAGCCGTATCTCGCATGTGGCAAGTCTTGTTTCGGCGGGTTTTTCCGTTTTTCCGAAAAGCCTCAAAAGGAATCCTCGATCCTTGTATAAAAAAAATTTAATGCCATAATTCCATTAATTTTTAAGAAGTCATCACAATCGCACCTCTCAGAGGGAAGCGAGCTGAGAGCGCAAATTGTCGATTGGGTACGCTTGAGACATTGGACACTCAAGCTCCCGTCAGGGATCTGTTTTTAAATTTAAGAATTGTGTAGATCAAGCCAAGCAGGGAACCTTGTTCCACAGCAATAAAGAATGAATTTGAGTTGGAGGACGCCCCTAAAATCAAAAGTGATGAGTAATTTAGTATTTTCATATACTTAGTCGGCGGATGATACCCGACATACAGAAGTGGAACCAGAATTAACCGCTGCAATAAATCATATGTTGATTTGGGCCGCGATTGGAAAGAGAGTGCTACTCCACTCACATGAACTTGAATTTAGCTGAGCAACCTTTACCGGCACCAAAAATTACCTAGATAAGGCCAAGGGCCACGTTTCTAATATTGAGAGAGGAACTATGAGCGCTTCGATTGATTCATCCAAGAAATCGTCAACCTCGACCCGAGGATTCGCCTCCATGGACCCGGAGAAGCAAAGAGCGATAGCACGTAAGGGCGGCGAAAGTGTCCCGCACGAAAAACGAAGTTTTTCGCAGAACCCGCGGCTTGCTGCGGAGGCCGGGCGCAAGGGCGGACAAAGCGTCAATCCAAATAAACGGAGCTTTTCGCGCAATCACGTGCTGGCCTCGGAAGCCGGTCGCAAGGGCGGGCATGCCTCGCATGGCGGTCCAAAAAAATCCACATCCCCGGCGGAAGACTGAGTCGGTGGAAGGGAGTGGAGGGTATGGACCCCTTGCTAGGGGCGCTGGCGACGCGCGCTTTCTATTCCAATGCTTGGAAAGCGCGCCGCTGGACGCGGCTAGGCAAAGCCCTATCTCCCACTAAAATCTTCAGGCGGCCTTGGAGTTTTTTCAAGACGAGGGCCGTGAGGGGCCCCCTTTGTGCCAACTCCTATCACGCTGGCGGCTGAACTCAGGCTCATGCCGTTTGCGAGCCATCAGCACCGACGCCACCCACCACCCTCTTCATCTTGAAGAGCGGCCGACAAAGCCGTCTTTCCATCCCGGCATTATTCTTGTCTGGTCCCGCGCAGCGGCCGAGCTTGGGGCTTCTTTTCCACATAGCGCCAATTCGCAAGCAAGTTCAAATCGAAGCTTGGCAACGACCGCTTCACGATTGGCCTGGAAGCGCTCAAGTACTTTCAAATTTGGCAGCGCCGATGAAGTTCGCTTGCCTTGTTCGATCGCTCCCTGTCGGATCGGCAAGAATAAGCCTTGCCGGTTCAGGTCATTCTTGTCATGCTTCAAGGTCTTTCCTGCCTGAACGGCACTTCCTTCGCAGGAAAATGCTCTAAAACTCAAGGCGGCACGGCGAATGGTTCCAAGGTTGAGAAAGCCCTTGTCCGGGTGGCGCGGGCGAGCGCTTGGTTTCTTTGCAGCTGTTATAGCCGGATCACCCCTTGCCAGAGCCGATGAATTCCGGGGGCGCTATTCGGTCAGCCTTGTTGGCTTTCATATTGGGGAGGTGCAGGCGGCTGGGACGATCGGTCCGGCGAGTTACCGGATTGATCTTACCGCCAAATTGACCGGCATTGCGGCCATGGTTGCCGACCTCAAGCTGGCCTTGGCCGCGACTGGCGCTTTGCGCCACAGCGGCCTTGCGCCCTCCACTTACGCAACAACTTCGGCCAATTC
>DATJTB010000079.1:0-4619 GCA_035503795.1 Methylocella sp. | reverse complement strand
AGGAGATCAGAGCCATATGGGCGAAGCCTAAACTGTGAGGCGGCTGCGGTTCACAATGCCGGCGGCTGGGGACAGGATCCAATCGACGCCCGCTTGAAATCGTCTGTTCCAAAAAATCAACAACAAAAGGCCGCAAGTGTTGAAACCCATGGAGATCGACAAGTCCACTCTGGCGAAACGCAGCGAGATCGTCGCCGCTTTGCGGAAAATCGTGCCGGACGAAGGGGTGATCGAACCAGAAATCGGCCGGCGTCCCTATGAGACCGATGCCTTCACCGCCTATCGTGCCTTGCCGCTCGTCGTCGTCCTGCCGGAAACCACAGAGCAGGTCCAGAAAATCCTCGGCTTCTGCCACGTCAATAATGTGAAGGTGGTGGCGCGCGGCGCCGGCACGTCGCTTTCGGGCGGCGCGCTGCCGCTCGAGGACGGCGTGCTCATCTCGATGATGAAATTCAACAAGGTGAAGGAGATCGATTATGCCAACCGCCTCGCGGTGGTCGAGCCGGGCGTGACCAATCTCGCCATCACCAAGGCGGTCGAGGCGCATGGCTTTTATTACGCGCCGGACCCCTCTTCGCAGATCGCCTGCTCGATCGGCGGTAATGTGGCGGAAAATTCGGGTGGCGTGCATTGCCTCAAATATGGCCTCACGACCAACAACCTGCTCGGGCTCGAAATGGTCCTGATGAATGGCGAGATTGTCAGGCTCGGCGGGCGTCACCTCGATCAGTCGGGCTATGATCTCATGGCACTGGTCACCGGCTCGGAAGGCATGCTTGGGATCGTCACCGAGGTGACGGTGCGCATTCTGCGCGCGCCGGAATCCGCCCGCGCGCTTCTCATCGCTTTCGATTCGAGTGCAAAGGCAGGCGCCTGCGTCGCCGGCATCATTGCCGCTGGAATCATTCCTGGCGGCATGGAGATGATGGACAAACCGGCTGTCGCTGCGGTCGAGGATTTCGTTCATGCCGGCTATCCGCTGGAGGCGGAAGCGGTTCTCATCATCGAGCTCGACGGGCCTCCGGTCGAAGTGGATCATCTCGTCGGACTCGTCGAGGCGATTGCGAAACAACAGGGTGCCACTCATTGCCGGATTTCCAATTCCGACGCCGAGCGCCTCACCTTCTGGGCCGGCCGCAAGGCGGCCTTTCCGGCGGTTGGCCGGCTCTCGGCCGATTATCTTTGCATGGACGGGACCATTCCGCGCAAGGAATTACCTGCCGTGCTGCATGGCATGTCCGAGCTTTCCGAACACTACGGGCTGCGTGTCGCCAATGTGTTTCACGCGGGCGACGGCAATCTACACCCGCTCATTCTTTATGACGCGAGCCAGCCGGGCGAGCTCGATCGCGCGGAACAATTCGGCGCCGATATTCTGCGGCTCTGCGTCCAGCATGGCGGCGTGCTCACTGGCGAGCACGGGGTCGGCATCGAGAAGCGCGATCTGATGGGCGAGATGTTCTCGGAAATCGATCTCGCCCAGCAAATCGCGGTCAAATGCGCTTTTGATGAGAAGCAGCTTTTAAACCCCGGCAAAGTCTTTCCGGAACTGCACCGATGCGCCGAATTCGGCCACATGCATGTGCATGGCGGCAAACTCGCCTTTCCGGACATACCAAGGTTTTAAAGGAGCAAGGAAGTGATGATGAGGCCAAGCGCAATTGCCACAATGACGATTCTGACTGCGGCGAGCCTCGCGCCCCCAATCGCGATAGCTGAGCCTGCCGCTCACAGCCACGAACATGAGGCGCATGAGCATGAGACGTTTTCCGCTGGCGAGCCGGGGGATCCGAAAGAGCTATCGAGGACCATTCAGATCATCATGGAAGAACGTGACGGCAAAATGCTTTACGTTCCGGATCGAATCGAAATCAACCAAGATGAAACAATCAAATTCGTGATCCGCAATAGCGGTGAACTCGATCACGAATTCGTGCTGGCATCGACCGAAGAAAATTTAAAGCACGCAAAAGCGATGGAAATAAATCCCGAGATGGAACATGATGATCCAAACGCGACCCGCGTCGCCCCAAGTGATACAGCCGAGATCATCTGGAAGTTCAACAAGGCTGGTCATTTCGAATTTGCGTGCTTAATTCCGGGCCATCGGGATGCCGGCATGCTTGGAACCGTCGAGGTCAAATAAGTGGCTCTTCCCCGAACAGCTTTGCCAGCCTAAAGCAAAAGACAGACAAAAGGGTCATTTGCGCCATTTTTCGGCGGCGGCATCATCTTCCGCCTTGGCCTTCACCCATTCGGCCGGCCTTTCATGCAGATGCTGCTTCTTCCAGAAGGGCGCCCTGGTTTTCAGATAATCCATGAGAAAGGCAGCGGCGGCAAAAGCCTCGCTGCGATGGGCGGACGCGGTGACGACGAGGACGATCGGCTCACCCGGCCGGATCATCCCAAAGCGGTGAACGATGAGGATGCCATCGAGCGGCCAGCGTGACGCCGCTTCTTCCGCGACGCGGCCAATCTCCTCTTCCGCCATGCCGGGGTAATGCTCGATTTCGAGCGCCGCCAATGTACCCGCCTCGTCGCGGCAAAGCCCGGTGAAGGTGACGAGCGCGCCGATGTCGCATCGCCCCTCGGTCAGTTTTGCCGCTTCGGCCGCCGGTTCGAAAAGCCCGGCCTGGACCCGGATGAATATTTTTTCGTTCACGGCAAGGACTTTCTCGGTGAATGCTTCCAGTCAACCTTGGAGGGTGGTCGGTGGCCGGCGGGGTGGCCAACATGATCGTCCAGACCGCTATCTTGACTTGTTTTCATGTCCGCCCGCAATAGCTCGGAACGGATCAAGGCTGGCAAGCTTGGACAGGAGAGTTTAATGGAGATCGGCATGATCGGCCTTGGCCAAATGGGGATGCCCATTGCGCGCAATCTCCTCAAAGCTGGCCATCGCCTCACAGTCTATAACCGCACCCGAGCCAAGGCTGAGGCCTTGGCCGGCGAAGGATCCAGGATCGCGCGGACCGTAGCCGAGGTCTGCCAGGCCGAAGTCCTCATCACTTTGCTCACCGATGATGCGGCGGTTGAAAGCGTGGTCTTCGGCGTGGGTGGTATATTGGATTCGCTTCCCGGCGGCTCCATCCATCTGTCCATCACCACGATCAGTGTCGTTCTCTCGGAGCGGCTTTTGCAAAGCCATCTGTCGCGCGGCCAGGTATTTGCTGTGGCCACCGTGTTCGGCCGGCCGGAAGTGGCGGCCGCCGCCGCTCTTTTCATTGTCGCAGCCGGCCCCAACGCGGCGCTGGTCAAATGCCAGCCTCTCTTTGAGGCCATTGGCCAGAGGAGTTTCAATCTCAGTGAGCGGCCGGCCGACGCCAACCTGGTCAAGCTCGCTGGCAATTTCCTCATCGGTTCCGTCATCGAGAGTCTCGGCGAAGGCATCGCACTGGTTCGCAAGGCGGGGATTGACCCGCACCGCTTCGTTGAAATCCTGACCGGCTCGCTCTTCGCGGCCCCGGTCTATAAGACCTATGGAGAGATCATCGCAAACGAGACCTATGAGCCAGCTGGCTTCAAAATGCCGCTCGGGCTCAAGGATATAAGGCTCGCGCTTGCCGCCGCCGAAGCGTTGCATGTGCCGCTGCCGGTCGCGAGCCTCTTGCGTGATCATTTTCTCTCAGGTCTTGCGCAGGGTGGCGCGGAAAGCGATTGGGCGGCGCTCGCCAGAGTGAGCGCCAAGAATGCCGGGCTTTGAAGGCGGACCTTTCAGCTTCCCATCTTTTGCGCCACTTGGGCTTCCTCGAAAGTGGCCATCCCATTGTGACAGGCGATCGCCGCCTTGACGATGGCAAAGGCCAGGGCGGCACCTGATCCTTCACCGAGTCGCAGACCAAGATCGAGCAGCGGCTCCTTGCCCAGCCGCCGCAGCACCTCCGCGTGGGCCCCCTCGGTCGAACGATGCCCGGCAAGGCAATGATCGAGCGCCGTTCCATTGAGCGCCGCGAGAACGGCTGCCGCCGCACAGACGACGTAGCCGTCGAGAATGACGGGAATGCGGGCCTGCCGAGCCGCCACGATCACGCCGGCCATCGCTGCGATTTCGCGTCCGCCAAGCCGGCGTAGCACTTCGAGCGGATCGGCAAGATGCGGCCGGTGGTGGGCTACAGCAACCTCAACCAATGCAATCTTGCGCTTGAGACCCTCCTCATCAAGGCCGGTGCCACGCCCGACCCAATCGGCAGCTGCACCGCCGTAGAGCGCATGATACATCGCTGCCGCGCTCGTCGTGTTGCCGATCCCCATTTCGCCGAGGCAAATGAGATCGAGGCCGCCAGTGACGGCGCCCCTCCCCATGGTAAAGGCCTCATTGAGCTCCTGCTCATCCAAGGCTGGGTCCCTTGTCAAATCCTTCGTCGGCCGGTCGAGTGCTAACTCGTAGATCCGCAAACCCAATTCAAAGGTGCTGCAAAGCTGATTTATAGCGGCCCCCCCCTTGGCGAAATTATCCAGCATGGCGCGCGTGACTGAGGAGGGATAGGCGGAGACTCCCTTTGCTGCGATCCCGTGATTGGCGGCAAAAATGAGGACCATGGGCCGACGGACCGCCGGGCTCGGAGTATCCTGCCAGGCCGCCAGAAATGCCGCGATCGCTTCGAGGCGGCCGAGCGAGC
>DATJTB010000078.1:0-11160 GCA_035503795.1 Methylocella sp. | reverse complement strand
TGTTGGCAGGGCCGGAACGCGTGCCGGCTTTTGGACATCACAATCTCCTCGCTGCGGTGAGCGGCGAAGCCTTGTCGAAGCGCTCGGGCGCTTTGTCGATCGGAGGTCTCAGGGAAGCGGGGATCGAATCTCTCGCCGTCGCTGCAGCGGCTGTACTGACCGGATCGTCCGTCGCCTTGCAGCCGGTTCAAAGCCTTGATGACCTCGCTCACCTGCTTGATCTCAAGGAACTCTCCCGGACCGTGGCGCGCTTCGATCCTGCCGAGCTCGCCACCCTGTCAGCGCGGACCTTGCATGGCCTCGATTTCGAGGCCATGCGCGAAAGGCTCGAAGCGCACGATATCGCCGGCTACAAAGCCAAGCCTTTCTGGCTTGCAACGCGCGGTAACCTCACAACCTTTCTCGACATCGTCAGCTGGTGGCGGGTCGTCGAAGGGGAGCTCACACCCATCATCGAGGATGAAGCCTTTCTGCTGACCGCTCTTCAAAACCTGCCCGAAGAGCCTTGGGATGAACAGAGCTGGACGAATTGGACGGAAAGGCTGAAAGCCATCACCAAGCGCAAGGGCCGCGCCCTCTATCATCCCTTGCGGCTGGCTTTGACCGGCCATGAAAGTGGACCCGAACTCGCGGCGCTGCTGCCCCTTATCGGCAGGGCTAAAGCGGCGGCACGATTATCCGGACGCGTCGCCTGACGCCATCCGGGCCGGTGATGTCCTGCGTCGCCTCTTCCTTGTCCGCTCCAAGCCCATCGGCTCCGGACTCGTGGACGGATTTGGGCCGTATCCCCGTTTCGGAGCTTGGCTTGGCAAGCTCGACGGACGTTTCCGGGGTCACCAGGACGTCGCCCTTGCGGGCGCGGCCCAGAACCTCCTCGGCACCGGCGAGAGCCTCAGCCCAGCTCTTCCCAGGCGGCTTGCAGGTGCACGCCGGATCGAAATGCTTCTCGAACTTCAACGCATTGGGCATCTCGGAATAGGGAGTTTCCCCTTCGAGCGAGACGGCCGAGCTGATTTCTCGATTGGGTGAGCGCGTATAGACGCTGACCTCAGCGTTAGGACACAGCACCTGGCAAAGGCTGGCGAGTTGGCCGGGATCGCTGTCGCGCGGAGAGAGGCTCAAGGGAAAGAACCCGCCGTCACAGCTGCGAACGCAGACCGCCTGTGATCCGCCGTGTGGCTTTGTCGGCTCTTCTCCAACCACCGGCGGTATTTCTTGTTGTTGTGGTGGCGGCGAGGCCGGATTTGTGTTCGGCAAAAGGGCGCCAAAGAGCTGTTCGAGAAACCCAGGCGGGCGTTCCGCCGTCTGCCCGCCGCCCCGGCAATGGGCGTTGTAGCTGGCGATAAGCTGCTGGCGCACAGCATCACTTCCACTTGCGTCATTCGCATTTTGATATTGCGCGATCGTGGACTGCAATTGCTGGATCCGCGCGTTTAGGCTGACACATGCGGCCGATCCATCATTGAATAGCGGGAATCGAGGCTGATCACAGCGCAGCGAGCGCGCATATTGGATCGTCCGGTCGAGCTCCTCCCGAAGTTTCGCCAATCCAGCGGCATAGGGACCGGACGCTTTTGGTTTTTTTTCAGTGGCGGTGCTGATCTGCGCGGCAAGGCGTGTGCAATCCACCTGTTGGGGAAAGGCTGGAGCAGACAAGGCAAAAAAGAACACGCTTCCGATCACCCTGCAAACAGCCTTGCGCTTGCGAGTCTGGGTATCAGCGATCAGATGGCATGAGCTCAATGTAAAACTCAGTTTCCTTGCCAGCCATTGGCCAATTTCCCAATGCCTGCGCCAAATCTGAAGCCTGGAGCCCGTTCGTGGCCTTTACATGGCCAACGCCCAGCATGCATTTCTTTGCTCTGGAAGCTCAAGCCTGCAGCGGCCAAGAAAACCCCTCTCGATCCTCATCTCTCCGGGTTATCTTTTTCCCGCCTGCCTTTTTCTTCGAGCTGAGCCTTGAGGATCAAGAGCTTGGCGAAAGGCGAGTCCGGATCTGGCTGACGCTCGCTTTGCCGCTTTTCCTTCGCCACAAGTTGTTCGGCACGTTCCGTGCTGCCGCGACTGGGACCGGCCGCCTGTTTGCGTCCACGCTGTCCGGTGAACCGGGGCTTCTGATCGCCACTACCCCGATGGCTTTCATTCTTCGCTTTGAAACTGCGGCTCTGGACGGCTTCCCGTGCTTGCAGAGCCGGTGCAATGTCACGCCGCACCGCCTCACAAGGCGATGCAGATTGCGCCTCTCCTGTCGTCTCGACGCATGATGGAGCGGAAGCCTTGATCCGCTCGAATGGCTTCTTGACCGCTCGGAGGTCCGGACGGCGGTTATGATGCGGACGGTGTGGATGCCAGATTTCGATCACCGTCTCTTCAACGGCATCCTTGATCGCGAACGGGCTCTCAGCGCCCTCCGCACCCGTTTCTTGAACCTTTTCAGCTTCTTGGGTCGTCGCGATCACCGTCGAGACCGGCAGATTGTCTTGTGTGGGTTCCTTGGTCTCACACAAGGACAGTTGTGTTTCTCCCAACGCATCATGATCCGCATTGGATTCGGATAGGGCTTCCATCTGAGGATTTGTGGCGCTTTCAACCGGCGCCGCTTTTTCATTCCCCAAGGACTCTGCTTCGTCTCCTGAGGACGGAACGGTTTTTTGCGGTTCGGTTGCAGCCGCCGGAATGAGCGGTAAAGTGATGGGCGGGCCCTTTCGCTGAGCGGAGACGTAGCCGAGCGCGCGCAAGATCGAAGCGAAATTTTCCCCCGAGCAGCCGGCGAGCGAGGTCATTGCAACGGTTACGACAAAGCCATCGCCATCGGCGGCCCCTGGTGGCGGTTCGCCCGGCGTAAGGCCCGGCCGATAGCTGATCGCCGGGCGGATCAGATCAGCGAGCCGTTCCAATATGTCGACACGCACGGCCCGCTCCCCGCAAATCCGAAACCCCGCTGCGCGATATAGGTTCTTCTGCACGTTCTTGTCGGCGATTAGCGAAGTGCGTCCGGAGGCCGCCAGATGCAGGACTTCATCAAGCCCCCTGAGCGTTTCATTGCCACCATGCTTCAAGGCGAAGAGCTGGGCCGCGAGCGCCCGCGGCGCCGGCTTGATCAAGCCGGGTAGATAGAGATGGTAAGCTCCGAAGCGGATGCCGAATTTCCGCAAAGCGGCACGTGCCTCCTGGGAAAGACCTTTGACCTCCTCCGCAACCCTTGTCCGATCAAGTACACCAAGCGATTCGGCGATCTGAAATGCTATTCCGCGCGCTATGCCTTCAAGGCCCTCACCGATCTCCAAATCCTGGAGCGGGCCGAGCAGTTTCTTGACATGCTGAGAAAGCCAGAGGTCGAGACGACGCTGGACCATATCAAGGGCTTGGCCGGACAATTGCTCATCGGCCAAAATCATCACCTGCGGCGTGAGCACATGCGCGCCTGCAAGGAGCTTCCCGATCGGCTCCCCGAGCCAACGGATGATGCCGTCATTGGCGAGAATGAACGCATCATCGACCGCCTCGCTCACCCGACTGGCGCGTCCTTCGATCTCACTCGCCAGGGCTTTTTGGGCCGCGGCGTTGAGGGCTTTGGCGGCTTCGCCGACCGCCTCCGGATCCGGGGTGAAACGAAATCCATTGAGCTGGCCGACGTGCTGGCCTTCCACCACCACATCACCACTGGGGGTGATTTCGGCTTCCAACATGGCGTTCTCCCTTAGGCGGCGCATGAGAACACTCGTCCGGCGGTCGACAAATCTTTGGGCGAGACGTTCATGCAAGGCGTCCGACAGATTGTCCTCTACCTGACGCGCGGCACTCTGCCAATGGCCTGGATTCCGCAACCAGCCGGAATGATTGGCGATAAAGGTCCACGTGCGGATTTCGGCAAGGCGCGCCGCGATCATTTCGAGACTGCCTTCCGTACGATCTTGCGCTGCAATGTGACGGGCAAACCAGTCATCCGGGATATGCCCCTTGTTCTTGACGAAGTTGAATATTGAAACAACGATTTCGCCGTGCGCAGCCGGCGACAGCTTGCGATAATCTGGGATTTGGCAGCACTCCCAAAGACATGCCACATCAGCCCGGGTTTTGGTCGTGCGTCTCACCCCTTCGTCGCGGGCCGCGAATTCGAGCGCGATCTGATCTTCGCAGAGCGGTGCACGAGTGAGGCCTGGCGCCTTCGGTAGAGCATCGAGCGAGGCGGAAAGAGCGGCGATGGAGGAAAAATCGAGATGGGGATTTCGCCACTGCAACATCAAAACCGGGTCGAAACGATGGCTCTCCAGCGCCTCGACGAGCGCGGCATCGAATGGCGGACAGCGCCCGGTCGTGCCGAAGGTTCCGTCGCGGAGATGGCGGCCCGCCCGCCCCGCGATCTGGCCGAATTCGGCAGCGGTCAGGCGGCGATATTGCCAACCGTCAAACTTGCGATCGGCCGCGAAGGCAATGTGATCGACGTCGAGGTTAAGACCCATGCCAATGGCATCCGTCGCGACGATATAGTCGACAAGCCCATTTTGGAACATGTCCACCTGGGCGTTCCGCGTGCGCGGCGAGAGTGCACCAAGAACAACCGCCGCGCCACCACATTGGCGCCGGATCCATTCGGCGATGGAGTAAACATCCTCGGCCGAAAAAGCGACGATCGCGCTGCGCCGCGGCAGATGGGATATTTTCTTCTGGCCGGCAAAACTCAGAGTCGAAAGGCGCGGCCGCTCGATGAGGCGCACCCCCGGCATGAGGTCGCGCACCGTCCGTTGCATGGTGGCAGCGCCAATGAGCAAAGTCTCCTCGCGGCCACGCAAGGTCAGAATGCGGTCGGTGAAGATATGACCTCGATCCAAATCGGCCGCCAACTGGATTTCATCAACCGCCACAAAGGCAAGTTCGAGATCGCGTGGCATCGCCTCGACGGTCGCAATCCAGTAACGCGGCGCCGGCGGCTTGATTTTCTCCTCACCCGTGATCAGCGCGACCGCATCGGCACCGGCTCTTTCAACCGTGCGATGATAGACCTCGCGCGCCAAGAGCCTTAGCGGCAAACCGATCATTCCACTCGTGTGGGAAAGCATGCGCTCGATGGCGTAATGAGTCTTGCCCGTGTTGGTCGGTCCAAGCAGAACCGTCACGCCACGGGTGCTCTGTCTCGCAAAGGACGGATGGGCCGGGACAGGGATATTCATCAGTCAACCCGGCTAAAACTGAGCCCAACAACCGAAAACAATCCGATGGGCTCTCAATGAATCTCAAGGAAACATCTACTCTTCGCGGCCAGAAAATGCCACCTATCACCAATCGAGACTGTAAAGCATTTCCCGTTTCGATCGAAACGGGAAATGCTTTAAACTAGGGCAGGACGCTTGCCAATCCGGCAGTCTAGAGCGGGATGAGCAAACGTCGGAAGCGGTTTTGCGCTCGCATCCCGCTCTAACTTACGAGAATCGATCATGTTTCATGATTTTGGATTTGATCTATAGAGCCGTTTTCTCTTTCCGGAAGCGAACAGTTCTATCGGAATGCCGGCGCATTCAGAGGATATGAAACACTTTCATCTGAGATAAATAGACAATAATCATCCTGATCCGACCTGACAGCAGGGTCAAAAATGCAATTCTTGACAGGATAAACTCCGTCCCAAATAAGCCTGGATCTCCAGGGCGTTTCGCGGCTTGAACGGGAGACGAACGAATCACGCCCGAATCGATCACCACCAGCAAATCCTTATTTGTTCACCACAAGATTTTGATGGCTAGCACGGTGAACTCCTAATGATTGTATAATTCCAGCGAAAATTGGATTTCGGCTGGCTCAGGAAGCATCAGCCGGAAAAAAAGCGATCGGCACCGCCTGTCAATTGTTAGAAAGAAAAATTCTTGCCCTTGACAGGGCGCGCCTGTCCTCATCTTGGTTGAATTTCCGCTCAATTGCGCGCCGCGCGAACGTCAAGGAACAGGCTCAACTTTGGACGATCCGGTGTGACGCGGGACAAAGCCAATCATTTCAAGGCTAAACACAAACCAAAAGCCCCGCCTCCCGCGACAGGTTCATTTTTTCTGAGCCACTCACATCCGATAAAATCTCCACGTCCCGGGCTTCCTCAGGGGGAGCTTCAAGGATTTCCAAAAAATGCGTTGATTCTCTATGGCTTCCATGCGGTGCGCGAAGCCTTGCGCAATAAGGCACGGCGACACCTCGCTCTTTACGTGACACAACCGGCCGCGGAGCGGCTCGAAACCGAGATTGCCGCGGCGGGGCTCGTTCCTCAGATCGTGACGATACAGGATCTTTCGCGCCGGCTCGGACCAAATGCCGTCCATCAGGGCGTCGCGCTGGCGACGCGGGGCCTGCCTTCGGCCGACCTTTCCAACCTTGAGTCGGGGCAGAAGCTGGTGGTGGTGCTCGATCAACTCACGGATCCGCATAATGTCGGCGCCATTCTGCGATTGGCTGCGGCCTTCGGTGTTGACGCGGTCATCACCACCGAGCGCCATGCGCCGGAATTCTCCGGCACAATGGCCAAGGCCGCATCCGGCGGGGTCGAGCATGTGGCCGTCATCCGGGTGGTCAATCTCGCCCGTGCGCTCGCTGATTTGGGCGATTGGGGCTATCTGCGCCTTGGGCTGGACTCGGCAGCCGCAACCGATCTTGCGGCGATTGAGCTACGCCGCCCGCTGGCCCTTGTCCTTGGCGGCGAAGGCAAGGGCTTGCGCCGCCTCAGCCGGGAAAATTGCGACATGGTTGTGCGGCTCGACATGCCGGGCCCCATCAGGAGCCTCAATGTGTCCAACGCCTGCGCTGTCGCTTTGACGCTTCTCCAGAGAGGCCTGCCGGCTTAATCGGCCTCCCTCCGTTCGTGGGGCGAACGGGGCGCAAAGCTCCAGGGTTGCCACCAGCGCGCTTCGGGTGGCAAAACTTCCGGAACCGGATCAAACCCCTCGCTTCCCCAGGGATGGCAGCGGCAAAGGCGGCCAAGGCCCAAAATGACGCCAGCCCAAAGCCCATGCCGGGTGATCGCCTCATCCATATAGGCCGAGCAACTCGGCAGATGCCGGCAATGCATCCCGACCAGCGACGACAGGCTGAGCTGATAAGCGCGGATGAGAACATGTGCGCTTACTTCAGCCGCTCTCTTTGGCCCTCGCATAAGTTTTGCCCACATAAGTTTTAATGGCACATCCTTCATTATGTCGACCACTGTTGCAGATATGCACTGGCGGGTCGCAAACCACCAGCTCATAATACACAACACTTCCTTTGGCTTAAG
This sequence comes from Methylocella sp., assembly GCA_035503795.1. GTDB lineage: Bacteria > Pseudomonadota > Alphaproteobacteria > Rhizobiales > Beijerinckiaceae > Methylocapsa. Next base: position 3,908 of record DATJTB010000078.1, on the reverse strand, counting down.
CTTCGGGGGTTTCCGTGTCCATTGCGCAACGCCTTCTCTTCGCAAGCTCGATTGCGATCGCCTCTTCCCCGGCCATGGCTGCGGACCTTTCGCCTGCCCCCGCTCCAACGGAGGGGTGGACCATCACCCTGGGGCTTGGCCCCAATGTGTTCACCTCGTTTCCGGGCGCCAAGAGCGTTTCGATCTGGCCAACCGGTTATATCGGCTACCGCCAGCCGGGCGAGCCCGAGCCGTTCATTTCCCCGGATGACGGCCTCGGCATTGCGCTCCTTGACCTGCCGTGGATCAAGGCTGGCCCCGTTGCCCGCTTCATTACCGAACGTTCACCCGGCAGTGTCTTCGGGACGATCGGCACCAACAGCAGTTTCTTCGGCCTCCACAATGTCGGCTTCACGGCGGAACTCGGCGGTTTTCTTGAACTCTGGCCAACCGATTTCATCCGTGCCCGGTTTGAAGCCCGTGAGGGCGTGAGCGGCGCCGAGGGTTTCGACGGGAATATCGAACTCGATTTCATTCAGCGTTATGGAGATTTTACCTTCGCCGCCGGTCCGCGCCTTCAGTTCGGCGACAATCAGTTCGCAAGTTCCTATTTCTCGGTTTCCCCTTCTGAAGCGGCTTTGAACCCGAATGTCTATTCTTATCAGGCATATGGCGGGTTGATTTCTGCCGGCGGCTTGGGCTCGATCAAATATCAATTCACGCCGACATGGAGCGCCACGGCTTTCGGCGGCGTTAGCCGTTATACGGGCAGCGCCAGCGGCAGCCCAATTCCCAACCGGATCGGCTCCGTGGATAATTTCACGGCGGGTGTCGTCGTCGCCTACACCTTCAACTGGAACGGGAACTGGAACCCATTCTGATTGGATTGCCCAGCACCCAAGGGCCAGGACCTAATTGTGGCGCCGTCATTGCGAGGAGTTTCGCTCGAAGCAAACCATGCGCGGCTTCGGCATCTGCCGAGATTGCTTCGCGGAGCCTGTCATCGGGCCGGCGCAGCCGGACCTGTTCGGTCGTAATGACGTGACGACGGATCGTTACACTGATTAGGTCCCGAACCCAAGAGCGGTCGGACGGGCACTATCCAAACCCTCGCTGTTGGCTTAAGGTCCGCGCGTTCATCGGGATCGAGGAGAGGGCATGGCCGCGCACGCGACACCGCATTTTCATAATCAGCCGGGCGTTTTGCAAATTCGGGTCGGCGCCAGGGAATTCATGTGCGTCGGGGCTTTGCCGCCTTTCGACCATCCGCATATTTTTATCGACATGGGCGATGACAAAGACGCCGTCTGCCCTTATTGCTCGACGCATTATGTTCACGACGCAAGCCTGCATGGCGGCTGTGAGCCGGCGGAATGCTCTTTTGATCCGACTGAGCCCGCATTGGCGGCGGGGTGAAATCGCCCGAATCCGCGCGGCTCTCTTGGGATGACCCTTCCGCATGCCGTGATCGCGGGGGCGGGCATCGGCGGGCTCACGACAGCCTTGGGTCTGGCGAAGGCCGGCTGGCGGATCAGCCTCTTTGAGAAGGCGGTTATACTTGAAGAGACCGGGGCTGGGCTCCAGCTCTCCCCCAATGCCAGCGGTTTCTTAGGCAAGCTCGGCGTCTTGCGGCGCCTCACCCGTTTTGCGCTCGCACCCGAGCGGATCCGGATCCGCCGCGCGCGGGATGGCGAGACTTTGGCGCTGCTGCCACTCATGGGCGCCGAGGCGCGCTGGGGCGCTCCCTATCTTGTCGTGCACCGGGCCGATCTCCAGCGCGCCCTTTTGGAGGAGCTGGCGCTTCAGAAAACGATCCGCCTGGAGACGGGAACCGCCGTGATGGGTTTTGCGAGCGGCAAGGCGGACATCCGTGTGGCGCTCGCGCGCGGGGCCGCCCCATTCGATGTGAGGGGCGATTGCCTGATCGGCGCGGATGGATTGCGGTCTTTCGTGCGGCAGGAACTGGCGGGGGACGACCTGCAATTCTCCGGACAGACCGCCTGGCGCACGCTGATCGACGCCAAGCGCCTCAGCCCAATGCGGCAGAGCCCCGAGGTTCATCTCTGGCTCGGACGGCGGGCCCATCTCGTTCACTATCCCTTGCGGGGTGGAACCGTCGTCAATGTGGTCGCGATCACCCAAGAGAATTTCCATCCCGAAGGAGAGGAATTCTGGTCTTCTCCCGCAAACGGGGAAGTCTTGCCAGGAACTTTTGCGGCTTTTCCCCGGGAGGCCCGCGATCTCCTGGCGGCGGCCGGCGAATGGCGGAAATGGCCGCTTGCGGTTCGTGCTTGCGCGCCGCATTTTTTCCGGGGCCGAGCGGTGCTGATCGGCGATGCGGCACATCCCATGCTGCCATTTCTGGCCCAAGGGGCCGCGCAGGCCATCGAGGATGCGGCTTGCCTCAGTCGGATTTTGCAGCCGGGCCAAGACATGGAGGCTTCCCTTTCGGCCTATGAAACGCTGCGGCGCCCGCGTGTGCAACGGGTGCAAAACGAATCGCGCCGGCAAGGCCGGATCTATCATCTGGGCGGAGCGGCGGCTTTTTTGCGGGACGTGACCCTCAAAGCGCTGCCCGCGGAAGCCATGCTCGCTCGTTATGATTGGCTATACGGGGCGCAAGCCGAAGGTCTCCGCCAAAACTGTAATCGATGAACGTAGCCGTATACGATAAATATTCGAAGCATGAACCGCCAGCCGCCAGATGCCTGCCCCGCTCAATCCCAACAAAATTTGGGCATTTGACGAGCCGGATTCTCGAAGAGTCCCAACCGAGCCGCTATAGCGAATTCCGCAAAAGTTGACAGACTTTTGCGACGAGAATTCGCTCCAACTTCTTGATCTTGCGTGATTTCTTATCGCTCGAACGATAAGCGCGCTACGCTGCTGCCGATCTTCGGCAAGATCGCTCAGGATGCCGGCGATTGGTCACTTTTCAAAGCTGGTTGGCCCGCCACTTTGTAATGGTCCGCGATGAGGGCTTCGAAAGCTGCGGCTGGAAACAACGGCTTCGCGCGCGCGATCGCGGTTTGAGAAAGGGGACCAACCAGGTTGCGCAGAGCAGGCCGGTCGGATTCAACGATTTGCCAGACGGCCTTGCTCACCAGGGTGGGATCGGCACCGTTCATTTCATCCTTCTCGATGATCGCCAGAGCTGCCTCGAAAGCCGCGCGATACGCAGAGCCGTTGCCACTCCCGGTCGTTTGGCGCCTGGCAGCTGTGAAGCCTGTGGCGAAATCGCCTGGCTCAATCAAGGCAACTCGCACGCTGGAGCCCCGCAGTTCCATGCGCAACGCTTCACAGTAGCCCTCCAACGCGAACTTTGTTGCGCTATACATGCCTTGGAAGGGAACGCCGATTCGGCCGGCTATGGAGCCGACCACCACCAGGTGGGCGCGCGCACGGGCTCGAAGATGGGGAAGCGCGGCCCGGCAAACGCGGTGATTGCCGAAAAAGTTTGTCTGGAACTGCGCTAGGGCCTCGTCGGAACTTGTGTCCTCCAGGGCGCCGGCAATACCCATGCCGGCATTGCTGACAACCACATCCAGACGACCTTCACGGTCAACCAGGGCGCCGATCGCCGCCTCTACGGACGCGTCTTGATCGACATCCATCGTGATCAGCTCAAAATTTCCGTGGGGGTTTGATTCGCCAGCCTTCCGCGACGTCCCATAGACGCGAAAACCCCCGTCCTGGAGATCATTCGCGATCGCCCTGCCTAAGCCCGAACTCGCACCCGTGACCAAAGCCACCCGCTTTCTATGTCCCATGTCCAGCTCTCACTTTTATGTGCCATAGAGCGGGATGCGAAAAAGTGGGTACCGGTTTTTCGCTGAAATCCCGCTCTCAGGTATAAGAATCGATCACGTTTCATGATCTTGGATCGATTCGATCCAAGATCATCGTGATCTAGAGTGCGGGATGCGAAA
>DATJTB010000077.1:0-8672 GCA_035503795.1 Methylocella sp. | reverse complement strand
GTTATAACTATTGTTATAACTAAAATCAAGAGCCCTTGATCTCAGTATGAAGTGATGTCTCAGTATGAATAGCGGGTTCATCATTACGTCCCGCGCGGCTTGGCCCGTGAGGTGGGTAAGGCCGAGGCGGGATCGTCGGGCCAGGGGTGCCGCGGATAGCGCCTTTTCATCTCGGCCTTGACCGCTGTCCACGATCCCTTCCAGAAGCCCGGAAGATCACGCGTGATCTGAATCGGCCGGTGTGCCGGCGAGAGCAAATAGAGCGTGAGCGGCAGCTTGCCGTTGGCAATCGAAGGATGTTGCATCACCCCAAACAACTCCTGCGCGCGGATGTGCAGGGCGGGCGCGCCTTCCGTCTTGTAATCGATGGCGTGACGGCTGCCCGTGGGCGCCTCGAAATGCGTCGGAGCTTCTTCCTCTAAGCGCCGCTTCAAATCCCATGGCAGCAGCGCGTCGAGGGCCGCAGCGAGGTCATCGGCGCCGATCTCGGAGAGCTTTGTCTTGCCAGCGAGGAAAGGCGCAAGCCACTGCGTGGCCGTCTTGGCAAGCGCCGCGTCGGTCAGGTCCGGCCAATCGTCCTCTCCGGCCGCGCGCAAGAAATCAACCCGGTCGCGGAGTTGGATTTGCGCCGCGCTCCACGGCAGGCGGCTCATCCCGAGCTTCGCGATGCCGTCGGCCAACAGACGCGCAGTCTCCTCGCTCGCCACCACCGCCCTGGGCTCGTTCGCGAGCAGAATGGCGTCCAGCTGGCGGACGCGGCGAGACCTCAGCGCACCCGCGCTTTGATCGAACTCGATCTCGTCATTCTCGCGGATGCGATGACCGGCGGCGGCAAGAATGTCCGCTTCATCGGCCGCGGCTGCGAGCAGGATGCGCGTCGACGCCGCCGATCCCGACAACTCCGCACAGACCAGGAAGGGGGATCGCGCCAAGGGATGGGTCGAATCGACACTGGCGCCGCGGCCATTGGCGAGGAGGAACTGGCCAAGGGTGCCGCGTGCCTTAGCGATGCGTTTCGGAAAGGCGAACGCCAGCATATGCGCGATCGACAGATCCTCACGAGACTCTTGCACCGAGCGATCCGCGCTTGCCAGCCTTGCCCAGCCGATCGCCAGCTTTCGCATGTCGGTTGCACGACGCGAGCGGTCGCGGCGGAAGGCTTCCAACCGATCCGCGAGATCGGGAGCGTTGCCGCCTAAACCACGCTCCACGATAACCGCGGCGATCTCGGCCGCCTCTTCTGCCTGGCCGCGCTCGGCGGCAAAAATCACCATACGAGCGAGGCGGGGAGGCAAAGGCAGCGACCTCAGCCGCCTTCCCATGGCCGTGATGCGGCCGCTCTTGTCCAGTGCATCCAACTCCATCAGCACCTCGCGCGCGGTGTTGAGGGCGGCGGCGGGCGGGGGATCGATCCAAGCCAGCGAGAGCGGATCGGTTACACCCCATTCCGCGCAGTCGAGCAACAGGGCGGTGAGATCGGCCGAGCGAATCTCGGGCTCGGCGAACGCGGGGAGGCTCTGCGTTTGCGGCGCGTCCCACAGGCGGAGGCAGACGCCGGGTTCGGTACGGCCAGCGCGGCCCCTTCGCTGATCGGCGGCGGCACGCGACACGCGCACAGTCTCAAGCCGCGTCACACCGGCGTCCGGCTCGAAAAACGGAACGCGCGCAAGACCGCTGTCGATGACGACACGCACGCCCTCGATGGTGATCGACGTTTCGGCGATCGAAGTCGCGAGCACGACCTTGCGCAGGTCCTTGGGGGCTGGCTTGAGCGCAAGGTCCTGTGCCTTCATGTCCATCGCGCCGTAAAGGGGGGCAAGCGCGATCGCCGGATCGCTGATGCGCTCCTTCAGGCGTTCCTCGACCCGCCGGATCTCACCCTGGCCCGGCAGGAACGCCAGGATCGAGCCGGATTCCGTCCGCAAGGCCCGCATCACCGCGTCCGCCATTTGATCTTCGATGCGTGCATGCTCATCGCGGCCAAGATAACGCGTCTCGACCGGGAACGAGCGGCCTTCGCTCACGATGGCGGGAGCATGGCCGAGAAGTTGCGCGACCCGAGCGCCGTCTAGCGTCGCCGACATCGGCAGGATGCGCAGGTCATCCCGCAAGCCGCACTGGCAGTCGAGCGCAAGGGCAAGCCCAAGATCGGCATCGAGCGAGCGCTCGTGGAACTCGTCGAACAGCACCGCACCGATGCCGGAAAGCGCCGGATCATCGAGGATCATGCGGGTAAAGACACCCTCCGTGACGATCTCGACACGTGTTTTCGGCCCCGATTTCGAGACCATACGCGCACGCAATCCGATCTGCTCGCCGACCGCCTCGGACAAGATACGCGCCATCTGCTCGGCGGCGGCCCTCGCGGCAATGCGGCGCGGTTCCAACACCAGGATCTTTCGACCCCGGAGCCAGCTTTCGTCCATCAATGCGAGAGGGATGCGTGTCGTCTTGCCGGCGCCGGGTGGAGCGACGAGGATGGCTGACATGCGCGCGGCCAAGGTCGTTCTCAATTCGTCCAGGACGGCGTCGATCGGAAGCGGCGTGGCAAACTTCATGGCGGCTGTTTGCCTTGGCGATGTCCGTCTCGCAAGCGCAATCTACCTTAGAGCGGGATGAGCAAAAATGATCGCAAATTATCAAATTATTGCGTAAAAGACTGTGTGCGACCAGAAATCCACTCAAAGAGCAAAAACTTGGTGCTAGAAACCATATGAATCGTTTCAGCGGTCCAAGCCAGAGCTTCTGGATAGCTTCAAAGCCATAAGACACAAGTTGTGCGGGCTAAAATAATTCCCATTGCCAGGACAAGCGTGAGTGGTCAAAGCCTTCAGGCTTACCTTCAGCCTCGGCCCAATACTCAATACTCGGCAATGAGCTTCACGATAAACAGACCTTGAAAATGTATTATCTAAATGAATACATCATCAGAATATAGTTCTTTATCATAAAGGCATAAATTGCCATGCCTTGGACTGAATTATTGGGACTGAATTATTGGGACTGAAATATTGGGTTTGTCGAAAGGGCTTTGACTTCATCAAATCTGATCTGAACGGGCGTAGTTCTCGATCTACACCCCCCACCCGGCCCGGAAGGGCACCGAAGTGAAGCCGCGACCCAAGCGACTGGAGCGCGCGAGGGTTGCTGTTGGCGAAGCCCTTGCGGCGACAAACCTGCCGGTCAGCTTTTTTGAGAAACCGGTACCCCCCTCCGCCGGTGGACTTCACTCGACTTGCAGCAGCAAGGCCACGAGCTCGCTTTGCCGGTGCGTGTCGGTTTTGGCGAAAACAGACTTCAACTGGTTGCGGGCCGTCTCGCGGGAGATTTTCAATTCCCGCGCGGCAATGTCGGGGGGTGCGCCACGTGCGATAATGGAGGCGAGCTTGGCTTCGGAAGGGGTGAGCTTGAAGGTTCTCGCGAGCGTGGCTGGGGGCGGGCCTGGCCGTGGTCCGAGCGCGTTCAGCGTCAGGATCGCCCGGATTTCCCTGGCCGGTGGGCGGGCTGGTATTTCAAAGGGCAGGATCCGGACGATGACAGGGTGCTTGTCTTTGCGCGGGATGACGATCGGCTCCAAAGTCACGGGTGTCTGCTGGGGCAGGCTGACCATTTGGTCGATCGCCTCTTTGAGGCTCGCCCGGGATTCGGGGTCGCTGACGAACAGCCGTCCATCCTTGATCTTGATATTGTGATCGAAAACCTCTTCGGCGGCGGCGTTGACATCGGCGATGCAGCCATAGCCGTCGATCGCGATGGCGGCGAGGCGCATGGCATTGAGTGCAGCGGTCGTGGCAGCCGTGCGCCCGTCCGATTTCGATACAGAAGCGAGTTCGATCAAGCGTTTCGTGAAAGAAGCAAGAATATGCTCTTCCTCAGCACGGAGCTGGAGCTTACTATTGGCTGCTGAATCCATGTCCAAAATAGTCATTATTTCACCTTAGAATTTCGCTAAATTGAATATGTGAACAGTTTCTTCACCAACATTCTCTTGAGAGTGTCATGTCCGCCCGTTCTGGGGAAAGCCCTTGGAAAGACTATGAGTCACTCTTTAGAGAAATTTGTGATAAATGACAAGCTCTAACATCCGTCGTGTCGCAGATTCCTTTCCCGTTCGTTAGAAGGATGGCTCAACACGATTCCATCCCCGGCGCAAAGCTTGGATACGGAGCTCGTAACGCTATGATTTTTAAAAACTCTTAATCGTTCTGAGGAGTGGCATAAAAGGTGCTGGTTTTTGCGTGGCATTGTGTGCTCACTCGTTCTCTCATGAATTTATGAAAATATCATTGATCAAAATATATTCGTATAATCAGTAGCATGAGTGCTATTAAGAGTAAAGCATATGAATCGCGATATTGCAACATACAATATTTTAGCAAAGCTCGCGTCATCGGAAACCCCCAATTGTTCCAATAATGAGGCTTGCCGCGTTACTGAAAAATATTTTCAAATGGCTCTCCCCCCACCAGTTTCTGATAAGGCCATTGAGCATGACCCAAATGGTCTATAAAGATTCTTTACCAAACTTAACCGATAAAAGGCAATGTGCGGAAGCTTACGCCGAATGTGCCGGCGAGTGAGCAGAAAGGAGTAACGATGATTTCCGTCACTTTTCCAGATGGCGCCTCGCGCAAATTCCAGGACGGAGCAAGCGGCGTCGATATTGCCAAGAGCCTATCACCTTCCCTTGCCAAGCGCGCGGTCGCCATGGTCCTCGACGGCAGATTGCGCGATCTGGCCGATCCTTTGGCGGGCGACGCAGCCATCGAATTCATCACCCGTGAGGATCCGCGCGCTCTTGATCTTATCCGCCACGATGCGGCGCACGTTCTGGCCGAAGCGGTCCAAACACTCTTTCCCGGCACGCAAGTGACGATCGGGCCGGTGATCGAGAAAGGCTTCTACTATGATTTCTATCGGGCCGAGCCCTTCACGCCGGACGATTTCCCGGCGATAGAAAACAAGATGGCCGAGATCATCGCCCGCAACAAACCCTTCACCAAGGAGATCTGGACGCGTGATCAGGCCAAGGCCTGGTTCGAAACGCAAGGCGAGGCTTTCAAGGTCGAACTCGTCGATGCAATTCCGGAGCACGAGGAACTGAGGATCTACAGGCAGGGCGATTGGCTCGATCTCTGCCGCGGCCCGCATATGGCCTCGACCGGACAGATCGGCAATGCCTTCAAGCTTATGCGGGTGGCCGGGGCCTATTGGCGGGGCGATTCCTCAAAACCCATGCTGCAGCGCATTTATGCGACGGCCTTCGCCACGCAAGCCGAACTCGCGGCTTATTTGAAACAGCTCGAAGAAGCCGAGCGGCGCGACCATCGCCGCCTTGGCCGGGAAATGGATCTGTTCCATTTTCAGGAGGAGGGGCCGGGCACTGTCTTTTGGCATCCGAAGGGCTGGACCTTGTTTCAGAGCCTCATCGCCTACATGCGGCGGCGCCAGCAGGCGCTTTCCTATATCGAGGTGAACACGCCACAGGTGCTCGACCGGGCGCTTTGGGAGACATCCGGTCATTGGCAGACCTTCCGCGAGAACATGTTCATCACGAAGACGGAGGATGAGCGCATTTTCGCCCTGAAGCCCATGAACTGCCCTGGCCATGTCCAGATCTTCAAGAACGGCCTCAAATCCTATCGTGACCTACCCATGAAGATCGCCGAATTCGGCATCGTCCACCGCTATGAGCCTTCCGGTGCGATCCATGGCCTCATGCGGGTGCGTGCCTTCACCCAGGACGACGCGCATATCTTCTGCACCGAGGATCAGATCGAGGAAGAAAGCCTCAAGGTCAATGCCCTCATCCTCTCCATCTATCGGGATTTCGGCTTTGAAGACATCGTCATCAAATTATCGACGCGGCCGGAAAAGCGGGTGGGTTCAAACGAGGCCTGGGACCGAGCCGAGGCAGCGCTCTTACGCATTCTGGACAGGTTGAAGGCGGACGGTGCCAAGACCGCCATCAACCCGGGGGAGGGCGCCTTTTACGGCCCCAAGCTCGAATACACGCTGCGCGATGCCATCGGGCGCGAATGGCAATGCGGCACCACCCAGATCGATTTCAATCTGCCGGGCCGTTTCGGCGCCTTCTATATCGGATCCGACAGTGAGAAGAAAACGCCGGTGATGATCCATCGCGCCGTCTTCGGCTCATTGGAGCGCTTCACCGGCATATTGATCGAGCATTACGCCGGCCATCTGCCCCTATGGCTCGCGCCTTTGCAGATCTTTGTCGCGACCATCACCGACGAGGCCAATGTTTACGCTGATGAAGTGCTGACGGCGGCACGTAAGCTCGGCCTTCGGGCCGAGGTCGATCTGCGCAACGAAAAGATCACCTATAAAGTGCGCGAGCACTCGCTCGCCAAAGTACCGGTGCTGCTCGTCGTCGGCCGGAAAGAGGCGGCGGAAAGAAGCGTCTCGATCCGCCGTTTGGGGTCGCAGGACCAGCGATCGAAATCCCTTGACGAGGCTTTGGCGCTTCTTGTCGAGGAGGCAAGGGCACCGGATCTGGAACGGGCAGGCAAAAATGAAGTTGAGGCTTTACCAGCGCTAAAATGAGACACAGGCCGGGGCGCCATCCGCCCGCAACACGCTTTCTTGTCCGAAGCGGGTTTTGTAGGCGGTGCGGATGGCTTCGATTTTCTCATTGGCGCCGGCTTGCGGCTCATACCAGATCAAGAGGAGGCGCGAGCTTTCCCGGACCAGGGTGCCCTGGCTGTCACGCCATTGGCCGGCGCCGGTCAGCACCGTCAGGCCATCGGGAAATCGCGGTGTCACCTCCTCGGCGAGAAAACCCGCCCATTCCGTATCGCTGACCGGCGGCGCGTCCTTGCGGGAGGCGCCGAAGATCAGCTGGATCTCCGCCAGAGACCGGCCCGGCGCCGCGCAGATGGGCGAAAAGCGGTGGTCCTCGATCGCGATGAAGGAGGCGGCCGCGAACAGAAGCAGGATGATGAGAGCTGCGGAGCGCATCGGATCCTCTCGCCGCGAGAAGAAAGCTTCGGCAACCATAGCCCAGGGCTTCCCTTCCGGCAAAACCTTACAAAAATGTTTCACGTGAAACATTTTTGTCCGATCGAGAGAAAAAATCTTACAAGCCCAAGGACACTGGCCGCCCTTCAAAAAGTGGGATGAGCGAAAAGGAATGTCTTTTCGACCCGCTTCCTTCCGCGTCAGGACTTGACAGCTGGAATCAAGGGGAAAAGGAGCATCATGCCGGATGTCCCTGAGCCTTCAATTTAAGTGAGTGCCCCGCAATGTGGTATGCGCATTCCTTAACCGATCCCGACAAGTCTCGCTGGCAGTTGCTGGCTGATCATCTGACCGCCGTCGCCAAACTTTCGTCGCTGACGTTTGGCGAAGATACTCTCACTCAAACGATCAGCACCTCGCCTCGGGCAACATCTCCAATTCGAAGCGCGCCTTCCATGTAGCCCAAGAATTCTTGGTCATATTGGTGAGGCCACCAATACACCTCCTTTCGGTTTGAAATGAGCGTTAAGCCAAGGGCGTGAATCTTGCTTGACCAGATCTGAACACTGCCAGACAGCAAATCACGCGAGGAAACTTTTTCGTGAGCTTTGAGTTGTTCACGCAGTGTCGCATCCACGACCGCCAATCGCGTGTCTGTCTCAATGACACGCCCGAGCAGGGCAACTTCCGGATAGTTCCCATAGCGTTCCGCCCGAACAAGCTCATCACGTCGCTTTGTTTCGCGACGCATTTCCATCTTCATCGCCAAGGTCACAAGCTCCGCCGGATTGATCGTGCCCGACCATCGCTGCTTCCTGAACATCTCGCCGACAACCTCCGCCGATGTTGCTGCGGCCGGATTCTTCGTAAGTCCTTGCGTCAACGATAGAATGAAATCATGGACGATCACCGTTTCGTCTGTCCCGTGCCGATTGGCTCGGCCGCCTGTCTGGATGAGTGACGCGGTTGAGAAACGCTCGCGATAGGCCGTTCGGAAGGAGAGATCGACTCCGGCTTCGACGATACTGGTTGCCACGAGTGTCCAGTCCTGATCCTCTCGAACGGCGAGGCGATCCACCACCCGCTTCAAAATCGCGTCACGATCCCTCGGGCACAATGCAGTTGAGAGATGCAGCACGTCGTGGCCTTTATCCCTCATGTGCCGAGCCATGACCGCCGCGCTTTGCACTGTGTTGAGGATCAGTAGCCGCGGCCCCGGCGCCTTCGAGACAGCTTCCGCCAATTGGTCCGGTCCGTCGAAACGGCCACAGGACGCATAGGCGACGCGTGTCCTTTCAGCGTGCTGCAATGGTGCCGTCAGCTCCGGAGGGACGAGCTCGGGCAGCTTCGTGTGATCGCCTCCCACGATAGCGTCCAACTCCCAAAAGCGTGCAAGCGAGCCGCTTGCAAGCACAAAGGAGCAAGACCAGTTCTCGGCGAGCTCGCGAAGCCAGCGCCAATTCTGCGGCCATAGAGAAGTGGGCAGAGCCGCATGGGCTTCGTCCAAGAATACGACGGAACCAGGCAACGCGTGCAATTTGCGCAGGGGCGCCGGTGTGTTAGCGGCAAGGGTTTCAAAAAACTGGACGGCTGTCGTGAGGATGATCGGCGCGCTCCATAGCGTCGCAAGATCACGTGACGACAAGTCCGAGAAATCGGCCCGATGATGATGTTCGGCGATGATCTGGTCC
>DATJTB010000076.1:0-6841 GCA_035503795.1 Methylocella sp. | reverse complement strand
AGAGCCAATTAAAATGAAGCTACGCCCCAATGTCACCCGCTATTTTCGCTTTGTGAATCCATATATCATTGAAATCATTTTGTTTTAAGATTTGGCCGCCTCAAGCTACCTGCGTTTCAGGCTTTAATAACCAATAAATTTTCATCATCGATAGGGGATAGACTGAGCGGGTAACACCGGCCCAGTCTATCCCGCCGGTGGCGTTTCCAGGAATTGGACCGTTGCGCACCGCGCCCTTGCCTTCCTCCTTTGTCGGGAACGGTCCAGAAAAGCACCTGAACTCCAAGACACATTCCTGTGCCGACATGAACGAGCGGGCCTCTGACAAGCTCACGCCACAAAACCCGATCAATTTTCATGATGAAACCCATGACGAAACGGGCCAGGACCAGCTATGAATGACATGACGGGATCGAAGAGATGGAGCTGGAACAGATCGGCATGAAGGAGATTGCCTTCGAGGACTTCGCGAAATATCTGGCTGGCAAGAATCTGCTACCACCAGACTATGAGAAGTATGGCGTCCGCCTTGCCGCCAGCGAACGGTCGCTGCGCAAGATTTGGGAAGCGACCGACCTCACCGCCCATGGCTTTGCCGATGAAGTGGCGCATTTCTATGGTTTGAGGCGGCTCTCCCTGCCGCAACTCATCGCCGCGCCCTCGCTCGCCAACCGCTTTTCTCCCCGCTTCCTGCGGGACACCGCGGTCTATCCCTACGAGCAGCCGCAAGGCCAATACCGGCTGGCCGTCGCCGATCCCAGCGATACGGCCTCCGTTCATGCGGCGCAAATCGTGTTGGGTAGTACGATCGCCGTCGAGGTCGCCTCATTTGAGGACATTGCGACCGTCCTTGACCAGCAGCTCGGCGAGGAAGAGACCGGTGTTTCCGAGAACGGCTCGTCCGATGCGCGAGTGGCCGATGATATTGAGAGCCTGCGGGATCTCGCGAGCGGCGCGCCGGTCGTGCGGGCGGTCAATGATCTGATCGAAAGGGCCGTGGAGCTGCGGGCCAGCGATATTCACATCGAGCCGTTCCGAACTGGTCTCACCGTGCGGATGCGGGTCGATGGCTTGCTGCGTGCCGTGCCCGCACCCGCCCAGGCTCTGCCGCAGGCCTTGATCTCCCGGATCAAGATTTTGGCCGGTCTCAACATCGCTGAACGCCGCCTGCCGCAGGATGGCGCGGCGCGGCTGAAAGTCGCCCGCTCGGAAATCGATATCCGCATCGCCACCATGCCCACTCAGCATGGGGAATCGGTTGTCATCCGGCTTTTGCCGCGCGATCGAGGCCTGCTCGATCTCGGCAAGCTCGGCCTTTCCGGCAAGGATGAAAAAACCATGCGCAGCCTCCTTCGCCTTCCGCACGGCCTGATCATCATCACCGGACCGACCGGCAGCGGCAAGACGACGACGCTCGCCACGATGCTCTCCATGTTGAACGAGCCGTCCCGCAAGATTTTGACGATCGAGGATCCCGTCGAATATGAAATTCAGGGAATCAATCAATCTCAGATCAAGCCGTCGATCGGGCTGACATTCGCCGCCGCGATGCGGTCCTTCGTCCGCCAGGATCCCGATGTCATTATGGTTGGCGAGGTGCGCGACCCGGAGACCGCCAGCATTTCCATCCATGCAGCCTTGACCGGCCATCTGGTGCTGACGACCCTCCACACCGAGACCGCGGCAGCTGCCGTGCCGCGCCTCCTTGATCTTGGAGTCGAGGGTTTTCTTTTGAAATCCACCTTGCGGGCGGTGATCGCCCAGCGGCTCGTGCGGATTCTCTGTGATCGCTGCAAGAAGGCCCGCCCCTTGACAGATGCCGATCTTGCCGCCGATCCCCGCTATGCCGCGCTAGGCTTCACCGCCGATGATTGCATCCATGAGCCGGGCAGCTGCGAACGGTGTGGCGGCACGGGCTATCGCGGCCGTTGCGGCGTCTTCGAAATGATGGAAGTGAAGGACGAAGTCTATGAGCTCATCCGGCCGGATGCCGATGCGCTTGCCCTCGACCGGGCGGCACGGCGGGCCGGCATGACGACGATGATCGAGGATGCGGTCGCTAAATGCCGTTCCGGCATGACGTCCGCGGCTGAGGTGCTGCGGGTGACCACCGTCCGATAGATCACGGTAATTTAGATCAGCAAAAGTCAAAACATCGTCATGCGCAAGATCCAAAAGCAATGAACTCAATGCGCCGCGCGGAGACTCGAATGTGTATTTTCTCGTGCTTCTCCATTCGGCACCTCCGGATCAACAAATGTCACACGGACCCGCGGGAATGCCCGTAAGGTCTATAATGGGGCCCGCTCAGCTGCGCCTTTGCATCAACGCCGTCGTGGCCGGACTTGATCGTCTTGATCCGCCCATCCCTCGCTTCGCTCGGATGGAGCGGATGACCGCGGCCTCCCCCGCCTATACGTGTGTTTATGGTGTTCCAGCATGACGACGTTTCGTTACCGGGCCTTGACCCAAAACGGCGAAATGGTGAGTGGCTCGATCTCGGCATCCTCCGCCCGGGAAGTCGCCGAGCGGGTCGAGTATCTGGGCCTCATTCCGATTGAGACCGTTCGCGACGAGCGCGAGGGGAGGGCCTCGTCCATACGCCTCGATCTTGCGATCCTGTCGCGACCGAAGCCCGAGGATGTGACGATTTTCACCGGCGATTTGGCGCTTCTCCTGCAAACCGGGGCACGCATCAATGAGGCGCTTGAACTGCTCTCCTCCGATAGCGATATCGGCCGGCTGCGGCCGACGGTCGGAAAGCTCACCGCGGCCGTTCTGTCTGGTGAGAATTTCGCCGATGCGCTCTCTCACCATCCAGCCTTGTTCCCGCCGATGTATGTTGAGCTTGTACGCGTGGGCGAAACATCCGGTACGCTCGTCAACATCCTCGAAGTCCTATCCGTTGAGCGCACCAGGGCCGAAGCGCTGCGTCGCCGCTTTTCCGATGCCCTGCGCTATCCGGCCTTCGTATTCGCTGCGGCGCTGGCTGTCCTCCTGTTCTTCTTAAGCTTTGTGCTGCCCCAGTTCGGCGACGTTCTGCGCGATTTCAATGCCAAGCTCGACCCCGTGATGGTGTTCTTCCTGGGGCTTTCGGACATTCTGCGCGGCTATACGGCGGCGCTCGCCGCCGCCGTAATCGCCATAGCGGGTGGCATCTTTCTAATCTTTCGCCAGCCGAAAGTCCGCGGGGCCCTCATGGCGGCGCTGGCCCGCTTGCCTTTCATCGGACGCCTATTGGAGTTTCACCGCACTTCCGTCTTTTGCCGCAATCTCGGCGTTCTTCTGGGAAGCGGCGTACCGCTCGCGACGACCTTGCGGATTCTCGCCGATCTGATGGCGACGACCGGCCATTCGAGCGCCTGGACCACAACGGTCGATGTCGTCCGCCATGGCGGCAAGCTTTCGGAGGCTCTGGCGAAAACCGCCGTGCTCCCTTCCGTCGCTATCCGCACCTTGCGGCTTGGCGAGGACTCCGGTCAATTGCCAATGCTCGCGCAACGCATTGCCGAGTTCTATGAAGCCAAACTCCAACGAAGCCTCGACCGCCTCGTTGGCATAGCAGGCCCCGCCGCCATCATCACAATCAGCGTCATCGTCGGCGGATTGATCGTTTCGGTGATGACCGCTCTGATGTCGGTCAGTCAAGTCGTGGGGTAGGACTGGACAACCAAGAATTGCTGGTGCAACCAAGTCGTGAAAGGATGATGCTCTCCAATGAGACAAAACAACATGAGGCGGCCAAGCGATCGGCCGATTTTGGGTGCGACGTTACAAACGCCCATCCGGCAGAACGCAGATCCCGAAGTTGGGCTGGCGCGGACCCCCGGGCAGGAAGGTTTCACTCTCATCGAGATTTTGGTGGTGATCACCATCATCGGCCTTATCATGGGTCTCGTGGGACCGCGCGTCCTGACCTATCTCAGTGAGGCCAAGGCCAAGGCCGCGACCATACAGATCCAGAGCTTTGCGAGCTCGCTTGATCTTTTTTATCTCGACATCGGCCGATATCCGACCTCCTCCGAGGGGCTCGCCGCTCTGGTTCGCCGCCCCGGCGGGCTCACCGGCTGGAATGGACCATACCTGAAGAACAATTCCGTGCCGGTCGATCCTTGGGGACATCCCTATAGATATAAATCTCCGGGGGACCACGGGCCTTATGACATCGTCTCGCTCGGCTCCGACGGGCAAGAAGGCGGGACCGGCAGTGGCTCCGATATAAAGAACTGGGAACTCAACAAATGAACGAGCCAGGCTTCGAGGATGGGATCACACTGCTCGAAACCGTTTGCGTCCTGGCGATCCTCGCGTTCCTCGCGGCCATCGTTCTGCCCGCAATGCCGCGTGGCACAACCCGCTCAGGTCTCGAAGCCTATTCCATGGCGGCGGCATCCGTACTCAAGGCGGATCGAAATGCGGCAATCCGCCGTGGCACCGCCGTCGCAACGAGCCTCAGCCTCACGGCGGGCACGATCCGTTCCGGAGCCAACGGCCGCGTCGTGCAACTGCCACGCGATATTGCCTTTCACGCCGTGCTCGCCGATCAATGCGGCGGCCAGTCGGTCGGCACTGTC
The DNA here is from genome assembly GCA_035503795.1 of Methylocella sp. GTDB lineage: Bacteria > Pseudomonadota > Alphaproteobacteria > Rhizobiales > Beijerinckiaceae > Methylocapsa. The sequence continues at coordinate 2,267 of DATJTB010000076.1, read as the reverse complement.
ATCTTGTTCCTCCCCTCCGGCATGTCTTGCGGCGGCACGATCATTTTCACAAGGCCGGGTGTCGGATATGAGATCCGCGTGGGCTGGTTGACGGGGGGTGTTGAAATTGTCCCAGCCAATGAGCTCTGAGGCTCCCACGGGGGTCAAAGACGAGGAAAGCGCCGGTTTCGCCATGATCGAAATTCTAGCGGCGCTGGCCGTCACCGCCATTTCGCTCGCCGCAATCGGCATGCTCATGGCCAGCAATCTTCGGGGCGCCGGCCGGATCGAGCAGCATATCACCCTCGCGCAAACCTTGCGGGCGGTCGAGACAGGTCTTCCCGATCGGAACAACCTGTCCCCCGGAACCCAGACCGGCGATATGCAAGGCGCCGGCTGGTCACTGACCGTCGCACCCTTTCAACGCGCGGACATGAACCCCCGCGCGGCCAAGATCTGGACGCCGCAAAGCGTGGTTCTATCGGTTCAAACACCGAGCGGCGCAAGCCTTGAGTTGGGAACCATCCGCCTCGTTAAAATCAGCAGCACCCCATGAAGGGCCGGCATGATCTTTCTCCAGAGCCGGCGGACGGAACAGATGGCTTCACCCTTGTCGAAGCGCTGGCGTCCGCCGTTCTCATGGCCATCCTCTTAGGGCTTCTCGCCACGCTCACTGGTCATTGGATGGCCAACTGGAAAACCGGCTTCAACCGTGTCCAGAACGCCGACCTCCTTGGCCTCGGGATCGACCGCATCGCGGCGGATCTGGGTGCGGCTCAGTATGTCTCGCTCGGCGATCCGGACGCTCTCGTTTTTTTCGATGGGACGGAAACCTCCGTCACCTTCATCCGCTCGGCGATTGGCCCCAATGCGGCAGCCGGACTTGAAATCGTGCGGCTCAGCGAAACGGAAGATGCGCGCGGCCCCGTGCTGGTCCGCGAACAAGCGCCTTTTGCGCCAGTCACGACCGCCGGCATGAATTCCGGCACCGTCACCTTCGCGCATCCAACCGTGCTTATCCGGCCGCCCTACCATGTGACCTTTTCTTTCGCCGGTCATGACCGAGTCTGGCAGCAGAACTGGCAGAATCCCAAAACGCTCCCGGACGCCGTCCGGATCCGCGTTGCCAATATCAGCATCGATGAGCCGTTGCCAGTTTCGACCGCTGCGATCATTAAAGTGAACGCCCCTGCAAGCTGCGTCACGAGCCAGGGTCAGGGCGACTGCGCACCTCAATGAAATGCGCTTTGCGACTGCACGAACCTCTAAAGCGGGATGAGCAAAAAAGTGTGAAGCGGTTATGCGCTCGCATCCGGGCCATCGTGATCGAGGCCGTAAATTTCTGGCTCTGTATGGAGTCTCCTCCGACCCGCGATCGGCAAGCTGAATTGACGGCCGTAGGCCAGGAATTCATTTTTGTTTGTCTGGGATCATTGCCCGCACAGCGATACCCACGACCGCTTTCTCCCCACCCGGTCTACGTATTCATGGATTCGAAGAAGGCCGCATTTCCCTTCGGCGTTTCCCGCAATTTCCCGAGCAGGAACTCGATTCCATCGACCGTGCCCATCGGGTTCAGGATGCGTCGCAGCACGTACATCTTCTTCAATATGTCAGGGGCAACCAGCAATTCTTCCTTACGGGTGCCAGACCTCGTGATGTCGATCGCCGGGAAAGTGCGCTTGTCCGCAACTTTGCGATCGAGGATGATTTCCGAATTGCCAGTTCCCTTGAACTCTTCGAAGATCACTTCATCCATCCGCGAACCGGTATCGATGAGCGCGGTCGCAATGATCGTCAGAGAGCCGCCTTCCTCGATGTTGCGCGCCGCGCCGAAAAACCGCTTTGGCCGCTGCAGCGCATTGGCATCGACGCCACCAGTCAGAACCTTGCCCGATGAGGGCACGACCGTATTATAGGCTCGCCCAAGCCTCGTGATGGAATCGAGCAGGATCACGACGTCGCGCCCATGCTCGACGAGCCGCTTTGCCTTCTCGATCACCATTTCCGCAACTTGCACGTGCCGGACGGCCGGCTCATCAAAGGTCGAGGAAATCACTTCGCCGCTGACTGACCTTTGCATATCGGTGACTTCCTCCGGCCGCTCATCGATCAAGAGCACGATCAGATAGCATTCCGGGTGATTGGCAGTCACAGATTGAGCGATATTCTGCAGCAATACGGTCTTACCCGTACGCGGCGGCGCCACGATCAAGGCGCGCTGACCCTTGCCAATAGGCGCGACGATGTCGATGACGCGGGCAGATAGATCCTTCTTGGTGGGATCC
>DATJTB010000075.1:0-5997 GCA_035503795.1 Methylocella sp. | reverse complement strand
GGTCAACAAGGGGCAGCTTCCCATCGAAGCTCTGGGCGTGCGCGCGATCGATCGAGATACGCTCGAAATCGAGCTCGACCATCCGGCTGCCTATTTCATCGACCAGCTGCCCCATTTCACCGCCTGGCCCGTGCATCGGATATCGGTCGAGGCTTTCGGATCGGACTTCGTCCATCCCGAGCATATGGTTACGAACGGCCCGTTCCGGCTGAAGGAATTCACGCCGAATGACCGGATCGTCTTAGTCAGGAACCCTTTCTTCCATGATGCGGCGCATGTCGCGCTCGATGAGGAGATTTTCCATTCGATCGAGGACCGCGCCGCGGCGCTCCGCCGCTTCATGGCCGGTGAGATCCATTCCTATGACGATGTGCCGGTTGAGCAGATTGACTTCGTGCGAAGCCATTTGGCGGACTCGTTCAAAGTCTTTGAAAATCTTGCGAGCTATTTTTATTCCTTCGATACAAGGCACAAGCCGTTCGACGACAAGCGCGTGCGGCAGGCCCTGTCGATGGCGGTCGACCGCGAGTTTCTCGCCGACCGGATCTGGCGTGGCACGATGGAGCCCGCCTATAGTTTCGTGCCGCCCGGGATTGCAAGCTATGGTGTGCCCGAGACCATGCGCTGGAAAGGGCTCGATCCCTTCGCCCGGGAGGATGAGGCGAGGCGCCTTCTGGCGGAGGCGGGCTATGGACCCGGCGGCGAGAAGCTCAGCGTCGAGATCCGCTTCAATATGTCGGAAAACCACCGCGCGACGGCCGTGGCGATTGCCGATATGTGGAAGGCACTCGGCGTCGAGACGCGGCTTCTTTCGACCGATGCAACTAGCCATTACGCCTATCTGCAGTCCAAGCAGCCCTTTGATGTCGCACGCTCGGGGTGGTTTGCGGATTTTCCCGATGCGCAGAATTTTCTTTTCCTGGCGCAAAGCGACAACCAAACCCTCAATTATTCAAGCTTCAAGAATGATCATTTTGATGCGCTCATGCGCACAGCCGGGGAGGAGAGGAGCCCGGACAAGCGCCGCACTTTTCTGCATGAGGCCGAAGCCTTCCTGCTCGATGAGCAGCCCGATCTCGTGCTTTTGACCTTCAAATCCCGCAATCTCGTTTCGCCGAAGCTCCAGGGTTGGGAGGAAAATATTCGCGACGACCATCCCGGCCGTTTCATCTCGATCAGCCCGTGATCGATACTCGCGCATAGGGCGGTGCGCAAGCTTGTTGGATTGCGCGTGACTAACTAAGTCCCATAAGCAGCTTCCTTTAGATAATTTGGATTAAGTTGCGGGTCCGCGGGAAACCGCTGATCGAATCGTTGGCTCACGCAAGTAAAGCTCGTCAAGCAGCGCCCGGAAAAAGGTGGTGCCTTGGGCATCCATATCGAGAGCTGCAGAGATACGCGCTCCGGGAGGCCTCGCGCTGTTGATTCGGATGAGCCAAGCGCCTTCGATCAAACCTTGACTCCAGAAAGGCGCTTTGCGGATTGCGATCCGCCGGAGGTTGGATTCGAAATGATCACTCCACGTGCCGCTGCCATCCCGGCGCAATGTATCCGCTTTCTCATCCATGATAACGACATAGCCGATGACGATCTCGGGTGAAAGTTGCTGAACATTGGCAGCCTCACCCATGAGGTCATCAAGACGATTGGGAACCGTTCCCGCCAAATTCTTCAATATTGACTTTAATGAAATCAGGAGCCGAGGCTTTCCAGCAAGCACATAAGCGAGGTCCCAATCTTTCTGGCGGCCGAGGCCACGGATTCCGACCTCATTCGCCTTGCCTCCGCGGACGCCTGTCAGGCCGTCGCGCGCAAAGGCTTCAATGCAGAACTTCGCCAATAGATCTAGCCGCCCGGGATCTTGGGTCTGGCGTCTGAGCAGATCATCGACCGCTTCGGAAAGCGTTATGGGCATAAGCGCAGTGTAGCCTCGCAAGCGCCGAAAAGACGCGGCGCATCGACTTCCTTCCGGATACGATCTCTCGCTAGTTTCAGATATTTCGGTTCGATTTCATTGCCGACGGAGTTACGTCCGGCCCGGATAGCCGCAATTGTTGTCGAACCAGTCCCAAGAAATGGATCGAAAACGGTGTCTCCGGCAAAAGAGAACATGCGAATAAGTCGCTCGGCCAACTCAGTTGGATAGGGTGCGGGGTGCCCCGAACGGGTTGAGGCGCCCTTGATGTCCGTCCAAAATGAGCAAAACCATGTCTGCATCTCACTCTTGGTGAGCATAGACAAAGATTTCTGCAGCATAGTTGTCTTTCTATATTCGCCGTTCTTACGCAGAAATAGTATATACTCAATATCGTTCTTTACGACAGCGCCGGGCTGATAGGGTTTTCCATAAAAGCCCGCACCATTGCCTTGCGCTTCAGTTGCGCCATTCGCGATTTTGTGCCAGATGATCGGCGTCAAACTGTCTAAGCCGAGCCGCCGGCTTCTGACCTGGATGTCTGAGTGCAACGGCATGACGCGATGGCGTCCGTCACGTTTTCGCGGGATACAAACGTCGCCCACAACACAACAAATCCGTCCGCCTTCGATCAGAACCCGCGCGCATTCGCTCCAGACTTTGTCCAACTCATCTAAAAAGATTTCGTATTCATTGACTGCACCAAGTTGTCCGCTTCGTTCCTCATATTTCTTGAGCGTCCAATAGGGAGGTGACGTTACAATCAAGTGGATCGAGTGATCGGGAATCCATGACAGATCGCGGGCATCTCCATTACGCAGGCGATGATGGGTTATGTCGAACGGCTGAGGCCATACAGCATTCCGGTAATGCAAATTCGCGGCTTGAAGAGCGGCAAGAGCTTCAGATGTATTATCCGATACGGGTAGGAATGGAATCTCCAATCGCTTCTCGTTCGACCGCAAATGGATAGTCATCGCAAGGCCTCGAAGACGAATCATTGCAACAGTCTGCTTTGAATTAGGCCTTGAACATAGCAAGAACACAAGTAGGTGTCACTAAAACTGCTCCGGCAAATTTTCTTCGCTGGCGAGATTGGAAAAGCGCGTCACTTCAGCATCGAAAGCCAGTTCGACCGTGCCGGTCGGACCATGACGCTGCTTGCCAATGATGATCTCGGCCTTGCCATGCGCCTTTTCCATCTCCGCCTGCCAGTTGATGAACTCTTCCGTGCCCTCGCGCGGCTGTCTGTTGTTCAGATAATATTCTTCGCGGAAGATGAACAGCACGACATCGGCATCCTGCTCGATGGAGCCGGATTCCCGAAGGTCCGACAATTGCGGGCGCTTGTCGTCTCTGGCTTCGACCTGCCTTGACAATTGCGAAAGGGCGATGATCGGCACATTCAGATCCTTGGCGAGCGCCTTCAAGCCGGTGGTGATCTCGGTGACCTCCTGCACCCGGCTGTCGGTTCTCGCCTTAGAACCGCCGAGCAATTGCAGATAGTCGATGACCAACAGATCGAGACCGCGCTGGCGCTTGAGCCTTCGCGCCCGCGCCGCGAGCTGGGCGATCGAGAGGCCACCGGTCTGGTCGATATAGAAGGGAATCGTCTGCATCTCGCGCGCCACCTCGGCGATGCGCTGAAATTCGGCTTCGCCAATGTCGCCGCGTCGGATCTTATAGGAAGGCACGCCGGCCTGCTCGGCGATGATGCGGGTCGCCAATTGTTCGGCCGACATTTCAAGCGAAAAGAAACCGACGATGCCGCCATTGACCGTCTCGGCGCTGCCGTCGGGTCTTTGCCTGTGCTCATAGGCGCGCGCGATATTAAAGGCGATGTTGGTCGCGAGCGCCGACTTACCCATGCCGGGGCGGCCCGCCACGATGATGAGATCGGAGGGCTGCAGGCCGCCCATCTTCCGGTCGAGCTCGATGAGCCCAGTCGCGATCCCGGAGAGCCGCCCATCGCGCTCGAAGGCTTTCGCCGCCATGTCAATGGCGGTGGCGAGCGTATCCGAAAAGCGCTGGAAGCCGCCTTCGTAATGGCCGTTCTCGGCGACCGCATAGAGCTTGCGCTCGGCCTCCTCGATTTGGTCGCGGGGGGAGACGCCGACCGGCGCATCATAGGCGGCGTTGACGATATCCTCGCCAATCAGGATCAGGTCGCGGCGAAGCGCGAGGTCATGGATGGTGCGGCCATAGTCCTCGGCATTGATGATGGTGGTGGCTTCCGCCGCGAGCCTTGCCAGATATTGCGGGATGGTCACGCCGCCGAGATCATGCTCGCCGAGAAAGGTCTTCAAGGTGATAGGCGAGGCGAGCTTTCCGGCCCGAATCAATTGGCTCGCGATGTCGAAGATCCGCCGGTGCAACTCCTCGGAAAAATACTCCGCCCGCAGAAAGTCGGAGATCCGGTCAAACGCGTCATTATTGACGAGGATCGCGCCAAGCAGCGCCTGCTCCGCCTCGATATTATGCGGTGCAAGGCGGAAGGTGGTTTCATTGGCTGGATTGGAAGCCAAGGGTCTTGGGGTCAGATTGTCGAATGCCGGCATCAAAGGTCTCGACGGGCGAGATCATGATCATCATGCTCTCGTTCTTCAAATCGCGCAGATGCAGCGATCGCATCTACGCGAGCGCCCGAATCAGTCCGGGAACCGTGATTTTGTGGCATGCCAGGGCGGCGAAAAGGAGGGCTTTTCAAGGTTGAGCCAAGCCCCGCCCAAAATCCTCATTGCCCACATCGGCAAAAAATTTTTCAAAAGAATTGCCTGGACAGGCGCAGCCCATTCAGTGCGCAGACTTCTCCAGTTGCTCAGCAAGAGCCGGCAAATCTTTGAACGCCATCGTCCGATCCATACCCACCGCGAAGGGCCTTACGGCTGTGGCCGAGGGAGGCTTGTGGCGTTTGGTGGCAAAATCGGCAAAACGACTTCCGGCTGGTGACCCGTGAGCGATTTGAGAAACGCCACCACGCTATCAGTTTCATCCTCGCTCAGCTCTTGGCCCAGCTGGGATTGCGCCATCACGGTGACGGCCTGTTTCAAGTCCCCGCCATGCCGACTATGGAAATAGGGCGCCGTCAATTCGACGTTGCGAAGCGTCGGCACCTTGAAGACGTAATTGTCGCTGATGTTCCTGGTGACTTCATAGCGGCCCCGGTCATCGGGCGGCAGGAACTCAGGACCCGGACTGAGAACGAGTCCGAAACGCGCGAACCGGCCTCCGCCAACATTAATGCCGTCATGACAATTCGAGCACCCTTTCTCGACGAAAATCATCAGGCCCTGCTTTTGCTTTTCCGTCAGCGCGGCATCATCGCCTTCGAGCCAGCGGTCGAAAGGCGCGCCGGGAGTGATCAATGTGGCTTCGAAAAGGGCGATGGCTTTCCCGATGTTGTCATAGGAGACCGGATCGGACTCAGCCGGAAAGGCTTTCTTGAACGCCTCGGCATAGCCGGGAATGCTCTTGAGCTCCGCGACGGCATGCTGCCGTGACATTTCCATTTCGGCCGGATTGATGAACGAGGATCCACCTCTCGCGTTGAGAAGAGCTTTTGGATTGGCCATAACTGAATTCACCACTTGCTCCTTGAGCGTGGCGGCTCGCCCATCCCAGAATTGAGCCTTGTTGAAGACGGCGTTCAGGACGGTCGCTACCTTGCGTCCGCCAAGTGGCCCCTGCGCGGACGAACGGCCATCGACGCCGCCCATGCTGATATTATGACAGGAGCTGCAGCTCATGTCGCGGCTTTGGGAAAGACGAGGATCGAAGAAAAGCATCTTGCCGAGCGCCAGCTTCTCGGGCGTCGCCGCCTCTCCAGGCAAAGACGGCGTGGTCTCCGGAATGGGCTCGAAGATCTGCAGAGCCCGGTCACGGAGGGAATCGGCAGCGCAAGGGATTGCGCTCATGAGCAGGGCGAGAAACGGCACGATCATTGATAGACGCATTTTCATGGCTTTTGTGGCGCCCTCATTCGAGGCACATAATGAGTCCCGACCATGGGAAAGGCTCAAGGGGCTGTAGCTCAGATGGGAGCGCACTGCAATCGCCCCCGTCCTGCGGGAGAAGAACATGGC
>DATJTB010000074.1:0-15740 GCA_035503795.1 Methylocella sp. | reverse complement strand
TACCGTATCGAATTTGGACAGGATCGCCTGAACCTCGTCGGCATCCTCCGTCCAAAAGTTCCAATTGCGGTAGTATTTGTAAAGAGGCGAGTGGGAAAAGATGACGATGGGCGTTTTCGAGTCGACTTTGGCGAGATCATTTGCAAGCCACTGCCGTCCATCCGGCCCGACCTCGAAGCGCGACTGGATGCCATTGTCGAGCCCGGCGACGGTCTGCATCCGCTCTTCCGGCGTCATGCCGCGCGCGGTCCAGAAATCCTTTTCGTGAACGCTCATCAGGGTCACGAAATGCACCCCCTTGTGATCGAAGGAATATTGTGGAGGTCCAAACAAGGATTGCCAATGCTCGCCCAAATCGAGGAACCAATCATGCTCGCCGACCATCATTTTGACCGGTGCTTTCAGCTCTTTCAGGATTTGAGCGCCGAGATCGAGCTCCTCGCGCCGTCCGAGTTGCGCTAAGTCGCCGCCAAAAAGGACGAAATCGGGCTGTGGATCGAGGGCATTGACATCTTCGACGGCTTTAACGGCCGATCGGATGAAACGATCGTTCACCTTCCGCGTGTAAAGATGCGTATCGGATATATAAGCGATGGTGAACGCTGGGGAGGGCGCTTCCGCCGCCATAGCAATTTCAATGAGTTGAAAGCTTTGCGGAACGACGAGCCCTTTAGCCGCGGCCATGCCCGCCGAGACGCCGGCGACATGAAGGAAACCACGCCGCGATAGCCTTCCCATCTTGGATAAATCCTCGAAGAAAGATGCGCGTTCTTCATAATGCTTTGTTTCGATACTCTTATGCGCCATGGTTTTGCTCCCAGCAGCCTGAATCACGGTGATTCTGAAACCACTCGATCCAAAATCACCGTTCTAAAAGGCATTCCGCTCCAGGTGATAGGATCACCCAAACGCATACTCTAAAGAATGTCCGGAAAGTCCGGCTTTAGCCAGATTCTGGACAACCTTCAATAGAATCCGATCGAAGCCGGATTACGTATATCCGGATTGGTCCCAATATCACCCAAGTCCCCTTTCCGACCCTCCGCAGTATCCGTCTCCCGCTGGGGCCGTGTCGCTTTGAGGGCTGATTGCCGCTCGATCTCAGCCTTGTTGAAATCAGCGAAGCGATCGTCTGTGAGGGTAAAGAGGAAGGCGACGAGGTCGTCGATTTCGGCTTCACTCAAAGCCAGGCGTTGCATGCCCCCATCGAGATAGGGATTTGGCACTCCACCTTTATTGTAGTGATCGATTACATCCCAAAGGGTCGCCAATGAGCCATCGTGCATATAGGGCGCCGTGATAGCGATGTTGCGCAGCGTTTCGCTTTTGAACGCGCCAATGTCGGATGGATTCTTGGTCACCAAAAAGCGGCCGAGCTCGGAGTAGGACGTCTGCAGCGCGAGTTCGTCGATCTGCTTCGTATCGCCCGTCTTCAAAATCGCGAGCGCTTTGTGTGCCAGTTCCGTGAAATTTTGCTTATGCGCAGCGATACCGATATTGTGAAATTTCAAATCGGAGAAAAGCGGTGAAACCAGATTGAAGGCATGACAGGAACTACAGCGCCCTTTGCCTTGGAAGAGGGCCCAACCGCGTTTGGCTCGATCATCGACGGCCTGCGCATCTCCAGATAGGAAGCGGTCGAAGGGTGAATTCCCCGAATATTGAGTCCGCTCGAATGCCGCAATGGCACCGGCGATATCGTCATAAGTGGGCGAACGCCCTAGGAGGGATTGGAAGGCCTGGGCGTACTCTGGAATCTTAGCGATCTTAGCCACGACATCGTCGGGATTCTTTTGGCCCATTTCCACCGGATTGAGGATCGGCAGCTTGGCTTGCTCCTCAAGACTGGCCGCGCGTCCGTCCCAAAATTGCGAGGTCTGGAACATCGCATTCAGCACCGTTGGCGCATTGCGCTGGCCGTGCTGATCTCTAACGCCCGCGGAGGTTGCGGCATTGCCGCGATGATCAACGAATCCCTTGATGGGGTCATGGCAGGTCGCACAGGCAACCGTGTCATCGACGGACAGCCGCTTGTCGTTGAAAAGCGTCTCGCCAAGCGCGGCGAGCTGAGACCCTGCTTCACCACCGACTGGGACAGAGAGTGCGAAAAGCTGCGGTGAAACGCCGAGGGGAAGGGTCGAGGATGGCGATTTTTCTTTCTGTGTCCGGACTTCAACAGCCGCAAGGGTCGTCGCCGGTGGTGCGGGGTGCGCCAGGCCCTGCAGCGGAGCGGCAGCTGAAACGACAGAGGACACTGTTGAAGAGGATGGCGGTCCGTCAGATAGGAAAAGCCCTGCTAGGGCCACGAAACCCGCACCTAGGGTGACGACCGCAATGCTACTGACGAGTTTTCCGCCCGATGCGCTCATTCTTTCCTCCCCAGCTTCCAGTCCAGACCCTTCGGAAGGCACGAAGTTTGTATTTTTTCTAATTCCAACTTAACCACAAAAATGATCCCTATGCAATTCGGCGGCGACCTCACAAGGATACCAAGCCACCGAAAAGTTCCAATTCCGATCAGCCCTTCTGGTACAGGGTTGTGAAACTATCTTGACGCGGGCTGCGGTCATCGGCAAGACGCAGCCACGTCTTTCCATTTTGGCCATGCGGGCCGTGATCACAACCCGCCAACCCCCCTGGAGAACTCATGAGTAGAGTGGCCTATGTGAATGGCCGGTATGTTTTGCACCGTGATGCCGTAGTCTCAATCGACGATCGGGGTTACCAATTTGGTGATGGCGTTTATGAAGTCTGTGAAGTTTTTCGAGGAGCTCTGATCGATGAGAAACGCCATTTCGACCGGCTTGCTTTTTCGCTCGCTGAATTGAAAATCAAGCCTCCTTTGCGCAACAGCGCACTGGGCTTTGTCATTCGCGAAGTATTGCGGCGGAGCAAGACAATCAATGGCTTCCTTTACGTCCAAGTGACCCGCGGCACGGCGCAGCGCGAGCACGTCTTCCCACCGAGCTTCGTTCGCCCCAACCTGATCGTGACAGCGCGGAATGTCGATTTCGAAAAAAGCGAGGAAAAGGCCGCCAAAGGTGTGAACGTCCTAACTACCGAGGATCTGCGCTGGAGAAGGGTCGATATCAAAACGACCAATCTGCTTCCTAATGTGCTCGCCCGCCAATTGGCCTATGAGCATGGAGCTTACGAAGCTTGGCTAATCGACGCGGCAGGCATGGTGACGGAGGGCGCCGCCTCAAACGCTTGGATCGTCAATGAAGCGGGGACAATCATCACCCACCAGCTTGACCATTCCATTCTGCGGGGCATCACCCGCACGACGCTCATTGAGATCATTGCGGCGCAAGAGCTAAAATTGGAAGAAAGGCGCTTCAGCCTCGAAGAGGCTCTTGCCGCCCGCGAAGCCTTCATGACCGGCGCGACGGCGCTTGTCATGCCGATTGTGCGCATTAATGGCAGGCCCATAGGAACTGGTCTGCCAGGATCCCTCACTCTTAAACTCCGGGCACTTTTCCATGGAGCGGCCACGTGTACATATTAAATTACTATTTGTCTCTGAAGGATCCCGCACGTTTTCTTATTCATGATGACAGAATCGATGCCGGGCTTGCGGCGCGGTTGCTTGGTTCCGTATGATTGAATTTGAAGGTGCAGCGATTTGTCGTCAAGAATGTGAGAAGAAGCAGGGGAGCCGCTAGATAGCCAATACGCCATCCAGGATTAAAGATTAATCTGATATTCAGGATCAAGGAAATAAGCGACTTTCCGAGTTATGCCACTTGGCCATATGCAGGGCACAGCAAGCGTGAAGGAAGCATCGCCTATTCACCAGTTCTAATGAGTCGAACGGAAAGAGTTGTTGGTATTTTTCTAACGAAATATGCGCCGAACGGCGCCAATAACAAAGTAGGACTAAAAAAATGGCATCGGAAAGGCCACAAAATCTTCAGGACACCTTTCTCAACTTTGTCCGTAAGAATAAGGTTCCTCTTACGATTTTCCTTGTCAATGGGGTCAAGCTGCAGGGCGTCGTAACCTGGTTCGACAATTTCTGCGTGCTTTTGCGCCGCGATGGGCATTCCCAGCTCGTCTACAAGCACGCGATTTCAACGATCATGCCGGGCCAACCGATCCAAATGTTTGAACCGGGGGATGAAACAGGCCACGGTGGCGCCTGATGCGCTTCGAGCAAGCGTTCTTCCAGAAGAGTCGTATGGCTAACCGAGGCTAACAAGACTAAGGAAAGGAAATGGAGTATGATTTGCTGTTTGGCATGATCTGGCGTAGAATGTAAATCACTTTGAAACTCAATCCAGGCAGTCCCGGACACATTTTCGAAACTAAAACTCGGACCCTCATCGTGGGCCCCTACACCTGTTTCTCTGCGTCAGCGGGGGAAGGGGGACGAGACGGTCTCGAGCGTTCGCATGAGGCCCGCTTGGCCGAAGCCACAGGCCTCGCCCGTGCGATTGAGCTCGAGATCGTTGCGCAGCAGAGGATTCCTATAGCGCAAATTCGGCCCGCGACATTCCTCGGCAAAGGTCACGCTAGCCGTCTCGCAACGCTCATAGAAGCGCTGACCATCTCCCTTGTCGTGATGGATTGCGCCTTATCGCCCGTCCAACAGCGCAATCTTGAAAAGGCCCTTGCTTCGAAGGTCATCGACCGGACCGGCTTGATTCTGGAAATCTTTGGGCGCCGTGCGAGAACAAGGGAAGGGGCATTGCAGGTTGAACTCGCCCATCTCGCTTACCAAAAGTCAAGATTGGTCCGTTCCTGGACCCATCTTGAACGCCAGCGCGGTGGTTTTGGCTTTCTGGGTGGCCCTGGAGAAACCCAGATCGAGGCCGATCGGAGGCAAATTGGCGAACGAATGATCCATATCGAGCGTGAGCTCGAAAATGTCAAACGGACCCGAGGTTTGCATCGGAAAAGCCGTCGGGCCGTCCCTTATCCGATCGTCGCCCTGGTGGGTTATACCAATGCTGGCAAATCCACGTTGTTTAACAAATTGACGGAAGCGGACGTGTTCGCGGCAGACCAGCTCTTCGCAACTCTCGATCCGACCCTGCGCAAGGTCGTGCTGCCGCATGGCAGCAGGATTATTCTCTCCGATACGGTCGGCTTTCTTGCAGGATTGCCGACCATGCTCATAAAAGCCTTTCGCGCTACTCTGGAAGAAGTGCTTGAGGCCGATCTGATCCTGCATGTACGCGATCTGGCACATGAAGATGCCGAAGCCCAGCAAGAGGATGTTGGGAAGGTTCTTGCAGCACTCGGCATCGACCCGGTCAGCGATTCCCGTTATATGGAAGTCTGGAATAAATGTGATCTTTTGGATCAAGAACAATACGCGGCCACAAACCAGCGATGTCAGCGGCAATCTTCCCAAGGCCAACCGGTGCTCGTTTCCGCTCTGACAGGCGAGGGGATGGATACACTCGGATCCGCCATTGAGGCGCGCCTGGCGTCAGGAAGGTCCATATTCACCATCGTCCTCGATCCCGCGGATGGAGCAGGTCTGAATTGGTTGTATGAAAATTCAGAGATACTGACTAAGACGATGGGAGCGGACGGACGAATTTCAGTCCAGGTCCGTCTGATGCCGGAACGCGTTGAGTTCTTCCACCGGAGGTTCAAGGCCGCAGTTTCAAGATCCTTCTCGGTTCCAGAGGGAAGAACTCAAGCGGATGCTGAACCGAGAAGAGGTGTGGCGTGAGGCCGAGACGCGATCGATTCTCGTAATTTAGAGCGGGATGCGAGCGCAAAACCGCTTCACACTTTTGCTCATCCCGTTCCTGTCCTCTGCTGTCACGTCTTTAAAGGCGACGCCTCATTCGAATTTTTCTGTGCTCATTCAATCAAATTTTTTAACCCTTCGTCCGAGGCTTTGCTCTTCTCGATTTGCCTCGCTTGGTTCCAGAGGGCTTCCATCTCCTCAAGGCCAACTTCGTCTATAGCTTTATTCTCTTGAGCTAACGAAACCTCAATGTAATGAAAACGCCGCTCGAATTTACTATTTGCTTGGCGGATGGCCGTCTCTGGATCAGCTTTGACATGACGGGCTAGGTTGGCGACAGAGAATAAAAGATCCCCGATTTCTTCCCGGATCGCGTCTTGATCGCTCATTTCAAGAGCTACAGCGATTTCATCGGTTTCCTCACGGACTTTATCAAGAACATGCCGTACTTCCTTCCAATCAAAGCCAACCGTGGCCGCCTGGGCTTGCAATTTGACAGCACGGCTCAGTCCCGGCAAAGCCCGCGCGACCCCATCCAACCGGCTTTGTAATGACGGCAAAGATCGCCCGTTCTCCTTGGCTGCTCTTTCCTCCTGTTTGATCCGCTCCCAACGAATTTTGAGTTCCTCAGGTGGGAGGCTTTCGCGCACCGTGCCGAACACATGTGGGTGCCGCCGCAACATTTTCTCCGTGATCGCTTCGACGACAGCACCGAAATCGAAAAAACCCTGTTCTTCGGCTATGCGGGCTTGAAAAACGACCTGGAGGAGGAGATCACCCAGTTCCTCCTTCAAATCGTTGAGATCGCCGCGGGCGACGGCATCGGCAACTTCATAAGCCTCCTCTATCGTGTAAGGCACGATCGTTTCAAAGCTCTGGGCGAGATCCCAGGCACACCCGCTTCCAGGTGACCGAAGAGCTGCCATGACCTCTATCAGCCCTTTGATATCGCGGGATGCCTGCATCAAGCCCAGTCATAAGCGGAGAAAATCACTACGGTAGATGGCCCAAGCCCGGCGGCTTTCACCTCATTCAAGCGCTATTGAGAGAGCTTCACGGCCCTTAGGTGTATCGACTACCCGCATGGTCACAGGCTGTCCTTCCGTCAGGTTTTGGATGCCCGCAGGTCCCAGGATCGAGATATGGACGAAGACGTCCTTGCCGCCATCGTTGGACTGAACGAAACCGAAGCCCTTATGGTCGTCGAACCATTTCACAACTCCGGTGATCGAGACGGCGGTAGAAGGATCCGGGGTCCGGCGCGGCGGTCTGGGTGAATCACTGCGCGGCGAAGGCGCCCGCTCCGCCGCCCCGGTCGTGTCGACATCGAGAACACGCGTGACTTGGGCACCTTTGATTCCGTTGCCGACATTGACCTTCAGCTTGGCTCCTGGTGGCACGGTATCGTAACCCGCAGCCTGCAGCGCCCCAATATGGAGGAAGGCATCCCCGCTCCCATTGCTCAGTTCGACGAAGCCGAAGCCCTTGTCGCTTTTGAACCATTTGACGATGGCATCCACGCTGGGACCGGCCGGCGGCGCCAATTCCGCGCCCCCGCCTGGCCCAAAGCTTGGCCGTGGTGACCGACTACGCGGCGGATCATAGGGTGAGGGCCCATCATCGTCAAAACCACGCTTCTTTGGCCCCCGAAAGTCTCTACCTTTGCTCATGGTGTGCCTGCTCGTCTCAAACCATCTCACCGTTTAGAAGGCGCACCCACGCCCATATTTTGCCGGCGCGGGTTTAACCGCCAGGGAACTCTCCGGCTCATGCAAGCGAGGCAGCACGCAAGCCAAAAGGCCAGCGCCGTTCAGGAGCCAGCCCAAAATCATGCCGCGGGGTCGATTGTCAAAATGCCGAAATTCCCTTGAGAGTTAAGCATATCAATTATTCGGCAAATTGGCTACTCCAATTCCAGGGCGGCAATTTGCAGCAAGGTGCAAACGCATAATATATATTATGGAACTTTACTTTAAGCCTTAGATTCAAAAACTTGAAAGAAATGCATCATTTTAAACATTAACTTCAACAACGTAATTCAAGTCCATCGAAGGCAGGTTCGACATGGGAGGGCAATTCATTTTTCAGACGTTCGAAATCAAGATCAGAGTGTAAGTTGGTGAGAATGGCGCGTTGTGGCTTCAGCCTTTCAATCCACGCCAGGGTCTCAGCCAGACAAAAATGGCTAGGATGCCGATTGTAGCGTAAAGCATCCACGATCCAAAGATCTAGCCCCTCTAGAAAAGCCAAGCTTTCATTGGGGATTGCATTCACATCGGGCGTATAGGCAACGCTTCCAATTCGAAAGCCAAGGGCGTTGATTTCTCCATGTTCCAGCTGGAAGGGGGTTGCTTCGATGGTTCCGCCGGCACCTGCGATCGTGACCGATTGTCCAGCAAAGAGACGATGCTCGTTCAACAGCGCCGGATATTGGCTGCCCGGTGGGGTTTCAAAAATATAGCCGAAATTTACCCGCACCCGAGCGGCCGTCGCGGCGTCCATATAGAGGTCGATCTTGCGCCGCGCCATGAGAACCAAAGGGCGGATTTCATCGATACCATGCACATGATCCGCATGCGGATGCGTCAACAAAATGGCGTCCAGATGACTGATCTGAGCGTTAAGCAATTGCTCGCGGAGATCAGGCGACATATCGATCAAGATCTGGGTTTCCAACGGGCCTTCGCCCTTTTTCACCACAACCGAGCAGCGTCGGCGGCGATTTTTTGGATTATTGGGGTCACATTGCCCCCAGCCTTGACCCACACGGGGAACGCCTGCGGAAGAGCCGCAGCCAAGGATCGTGAAAGTCAGGCTCATAAAGCACGGCCCCAGGCGGCCGGCGGCACCATTTTCGAAAACAAAGCCAGAGCGTTAGCGGACGTCGTGCGGGAAATCTCCTCGAAGGATAGGCCTTTGACGGCGGCAAGTGTCCGCGCGGTATCGGCAACGAAGGCTGGCTCGTTGCGCTTACCGCGGTGTGGGACCGGAGCGAGGAATGGTGCATCCGTCTCTAGAAGCAGCCGGTCGAGCGGAATGTCCCGAGCAATGTCGCGCAACGGCTGCGAATTCTTGAACGTCAGCACGCCCGAAAACGAGATGTAAAGCCCTAGCATTATACCTATCTCGGCAAGTTTCCGCGTGCCGGTGAAACAATGGAGCAAGGCCTCGAACCTCCCCTTCTCCATTTCCTCACACAGAATAGCCGCGCAATCTTCATCGGCATCGCGCGCATGGATGATCAGCGGCAAGCCGCTTTCCCGCGCCGCGGCAATATGGGTGCGGAACACGCGATGGGCGAGGTCGCGCGGCGCCTTGTCGTAATGATAATCAAGCCCCGTCTCTCCTATGCCGACGCATTTGGCATGCTTGGCGAGTTCCACGAGCTTGGCGACGCTAGCTTCATTTTCCTCATGCGCGTGGTTAGGATGCGTGCCTATTGTACAAAATACGTCTTCGTACCGATCAGCTATGGCACGAATCGTGTCAAATTTATCGACATGCGTCGAAATGGTGACGAGACGGACGATGCCTGCAGCTCGCGCCCGCGCGACAACGCTCTCCTCCTCGGACGAAAAATCGGGGAAGTCCAGATGGCAATGAGTGTCAATGAGCATTTCTACTGTTTACTACGAGACGTACCAAATGTGAATATTACACACCAAATGTGAATATTACGAAGCGGTCAGAGAAGGATTGAACTCGGGAAGTTCCGCTTCTATGAATCTCGGGAACACGGGAGAAGGTGGCGGGAGCGGCGTACCCGCGCGCAGGGCATGGGCCTCGCCAGCATGAGCGAAGTCGCGCGCATCCGTCTCCACACCAAGAAGGTCGAGCAGCTTGCCCGCTGATTCCGGCATGAACGCCAGCAATGGGATGGCCAGCCGCCGCAGCACCTCAGCCGTCACATAGAGTATCGTCTCCATGCGCTTGGGATCGGTCTTCTTCTTCGCCCAAGGCTCTTCTGAAGCGAAATAGCGGTTCGCCTCAGCTACGACCCGGAAGATTTCGGCAAGCACGAGATGCAGCGCATACTCATTCATCACCTCGCGTGCCTTGATGAGCGCGGCCGAAGCTTCAGAGAGCAACCCGTGATCCGCATCCATCCATTCGCCTGGCGCCGGGATCTGGCCGCCGCAATTCTTGGCGATCATCGACAAGGAACGCTGCGCCAGATTGCCGAGATCGTTGGCAAGATCGGCATTGATGCGGTTGACAATCGCCTCATGTGAATAATTGCCGTCCTGCCCAAACGGAATTTCACGCATGAAGAAATAGCGGAACTGGTCTACACCATAGCGTTCTGCAATCGCGAGTGGGTCGATCACATTGCCGACCGACTTGGACATTTTCTCGCCTCGGTTGAATAGATGTCCATGAACGACGATCTGCTTTGGCAACGCAATTTGTGCCGACATGAGAAAGGCAGGCCAATAGATCGCATGAAAGCGCGTAATATCCTTGCCGATCACATGGGCACTTGCTGGCCAGAAACGTGCGTGAGGTGCATCGGCATCCGGAAAGCCGGTACCGGTCAGATAATTCGTTAGCGCATCAACCCAGACATACATCACATGACGGGAATCACCGGGAACGGGAATGCCCCAGTTGAATGTCGAACGGCTGATGGACAGATCGGTCAGACCCCGCTCGACAAAGGCGACAGTTTCATTGAGATACTTGTCTGGCGTCACGAACTCGGGCCGATCGCGATAGAGTTTGAGTAACCGGTCCTGATAGGTGGAAAGCTTGAAATAATAGCTCTCCTCCTCGATCCATTCGACCGGCGCACCGGTCGGCGCCATGCGGCTTCCATCGGGCCCGGCCGTCAATTCCGATTCTTCAAAGAAAGCCTCATCGCGGACCGAGTACCAACCCGGATATTTGGAGAGATAAATGTCACCCGCGGCGGCCATGCGGCTCCAAAGCTCGGTCGCCGCCTTATGATGCCGTGCTTGTGTGGTGCGCACGATATCATCGGTTTTGGCGAAAAGTCTTTGGCCCATTTCATAGAATAGGCTTGCCGTGCGGTCCGCAAGCTCATGGGGTGTCAGCCCTTCCCGTTCGGCTGTACGTTGCATCTTCTGACCATGCTCATCCATGCCCGTCACGAATAGGACATCAACGCCATCCAGCCGCTTGAAGCGGGCTATGGCATCGGTGACGATCCGCTCATAGGCATGGCCTATATGCGGGGCCCCATTGGCATAGGGTATGGCGGTCGTGATATAGAAAGGAGCAGCAACACTCATAATGTTTTCAAAACTCGATCTTCAAAACTTGCCAAATGCGCCGGAATCGCCGTGCGGTTACGATCGACTTCACAAGGAGGATACTTCAATCGCCGCCGCCAGATCGGCGAAAAGGGACAAGACGAGTGGCCTCTTATCGAGATTCAGGATCTCAGCCTCGCGAACCGCATCGCGCAGTTTTTCCCACACTCCGGCAAGGGGCGCAAGCCGCGCAACCCCTCTCTCCGGTTGGCTTTCCGCGGCAAGTCTCACTCGCACGTCAAGCCACGCCTCGATCGTGGCTAGCATCACATCATAATCCCTATCATGGCCGCGCGCCATGATCCGATCAACCAGGGCATGAACGAGTGCCCAATCAACGGATGGGAGAGCCTTCAACAAACCGGTCAAGCTGTTCTCAAGGTCAAGACCTCCTTCGCTTAGACGCAGCAAGGCCTGATGGATGGAACCTGGCACCGAGCCGATCGCGGCTGCAAGCCTGGGTGTATCGGCATCAGACCAGGGTGGCCCTAGCGTTGTCACAATATCGCGGATATCGGCAGGTATGAGCGGCTTTAGGTTGATTTTCTGGCAGCGCGAACGCAAGGTAGGTAAGAGCTGGCCAGGGCGGTTGGCGATCATCAGAAACAGGGAGCGCGGTGGCGGCTCTTCAATCAGTTTCAACAACGCATTAGCGCTATTCGCATTCAGATCGTCTGCACAATCGAGGATGCAGATTCGATAGCCACCCCGGCCCGCCGCCTGTTGAAAGAGATGGCCAGCGCGGCGTACGTCATCGATGCGGATCTCAGAATGAAAGGCTTTCCTCTCGAAATTCCACTCACGCCGCAGGAGCACCAGATCGGGATGAGCGAGGGCAGCGATTTGCATCGAGACGGGATGATTTGCGGCGGTCAGAAGATCGGCTCCAGAAAAAAGGGCGTGATTGGGATTCGCCAGGAGAAAGCGCGCCAACCGCCAGGCGAGCGTCGCTTTACCAATCCCCGGCGGCCCACCAATCAAAATCGCCTGCGGAAGGCGTCCCGCGCGATAGGTCGCCATCAGATGCGTTTCCGCTTCCGGGTGTCCAAAGAAAGCATAGGTTTCGCGCGGGTGAGGCGTCCCTTCGAATAGATCGGATTGAGGAACGATTTCCGCTGTTCTCTCAGTTCCGCGACTAGCCATGGCGAGCCATTTTACCCGGTGCTCGCGCTAAGAATCGATCAGCGACGGCTGCGAAGATTTTTTCAGCCACTTCCGTTTCGTTGGCCCTCGCGTCGATGACGAGGCAGCGGGCCGGATTTTCAGCGGCGATCGAGAGATAAGCCCTGCGTAGAGCTTCATGAAAAGGCAAATCTTCCCCCTCAAACCTATCCGGCGCCCTGCCGACGTCTCGCCGAGCGGCTGCTCGAGCCAATCCTTCGGCAACTGGAAGGTCGAGAAGCACGGTCAGATCCGGACGCACGTCACCGAGAGTAACCCTTTCAAGCGCGCGCAAGAATCGCGGGTCGATGTCGCACCGCGCACCTTGATAGGCTCGCGTCGAATCAGCAAACCGGTCACTGACGACGAAGGCTCCCGAGTCGAGGGCGGGCTTGATCATCTCGTCGATATGGTCGGCGCGCGCCGCTGCAAAAACGATGGCTTCCGCGGCTGGACCAAGCTTGGCCACCCTCCCGGACAAAAGCACTTCCCGCAAGATCTCGGCGCGTAGCGAACCGCCGGGCTCGCGCGTCCCGACCGCCCTGACCCCAGCCCCATCCAGCTTCCGCAGCAGATGACCAATCTGCGTGGATTTTCCAGCTCCTTCGCCTCCTTCGAGTGTGATGAAAACGCCCCTCTCCCGCGCAGCTGGTTTCGACAGCGGCGCGGGATGTAACAAAGCGGATTCCGGTTTTCCGCTCAAATCCCAACCTCAACTATTCGAATCGATCCAGTTTCAGATTTGGATCGAGAGCGTCCAAAATCGCCGGACCCAACGTCTTGCTCATCGCTTGACGATATATTTGCGCACAAGTCCCGTGGCATATTCCAGGCCCGCATCCAAGGCTCGCCGGGGCAAGGCACCCTGCGAAACCGCTGCCGCCGTCTTCAAAGGAAGATCGACAATCTGATCCGGTCCGCGGAAAATCTTCAAGCGGGCGACCTCCTGGCCGGCCTCGATGGGAGCAACCAAAGGACCCGTATAGACGATGCGGCCGCTGATTTTTCCCGAAGCGTTGCGAGGAACAAGTATCTTGACCTCTCCCTCGGGGACAAGCGGTACGCTTGAAGACACTCCGCCATAGACCTTGGCGCTACCAACCGTCTCATTCGCCTGAAAAAGCGTTCTCGCATCGAAGGAACGAAACCCCCACAGGAAAATCTTGCGAGCTTCCTCAGCGCGCTCCTTGGCCGTCGCCGCACCATAGAGAGCCAGGATGAGACGCTGCCCATTTTGAACGGCGGATCCGACGAGACCATAGCCGCTATCATCGATATTCCCAGTCTTCAGTCCATCCGCGCCAATATCCATGGTCAAGAGAGGATTGCGATTGGATTGCTTGATCTTGTTCCAAGTAAATTCTTTCTCACTGAAATATTTATAAAGCTCAGGATAGGTATCGATCACATGCTTAGCGAGAAAGACCATATCTCGCGGGCTCACTTTCTGCTCCGGGTCTCCCCTGCCCCAGGCATTGGTGAATGTCAGATGCTCAAGACCCAGTTCACGGGCTCGCTTGGTCATCAATGTCGCAAAAGCGCCCTCTGATCCGGCAATCCCTTCAGCGAGTGCGATTGCCGCATCGTTTCCCGAGACAATCACGAGCCCGCGAATCAGATCCTCGACTCTGACCTGGCTGTTGAGCGCAGCGAACATGCTCGAAGCACGGGCGGGGGCCCCGCCGTAGCGCCAAGCGGTCTCGCTGATCAGGAATTCATCATCCAGTTTCAGATGGCCGAGTGCGATTTCATGAAACACGACCTCGGCGGTCATGATTTTCGCGGTTGAAGCCGGGGTGACAGGCACATCGGCATCTTTTTCAAAAAGAACTGTCCCAGTGGCGGAGTCGATCAATATGGCGTGAGGCACACTGGTTTGAATGCTCTGCGCTGAACATGGCAGAGTGCCCTCTATAGCCAACCAAACCAAGACGGCTAAAGAAAACGACAAGAACCGAATACCTGGACGGCAGCTACGGACTTGAGGAAGGCTCGATCGCATGGCTTTCGTGGGTTTCATTGCGATGGACAAAATAGCAAAAGTTTTACACGGGTTCGAGCAAATCGCCGGATTTTCATTCAAAATCGAAGCTTGGGTCGTTCCCATCGGATCAGGACGAGTGCTTGAACATAGGGCGCTTGGCTGCGATCATTGATGCTCAATTAGGATTCAATTACCGCGCTCCAATCGGCTCCGCTTAGCCTTACACCCACCGGAATTTCCAAATTCATACGACAAATATCCGATGCGGAAGAAAAAATAGCTGCCATAATGCGTACGACTAGGGCTTGCACGACCCTCCCAAGCTCGGACTGCTTTAATAACCTAGCAATATTGCCATGTTGGCCGCCGGCGCTCATCCTCAATGACATGGGGCCGGCGGCTTTCTGGTCGGCAGCTCTAGCGGGTCTTTAATCATCCGCAGAACGAGCTTTATCTGGTTCAGCTTTGGCAATTCTGCTTATCGGACGGCGAGCACCCCGGTCGTCGGCCAACCAGGAATGTAGAAAAGCGCTCGACCAGCGAGCAACATCTCGATCGTGGCGGATCCACCCTTCGAGGTGGCGATGGCGAGGACGGGCGCCAGGTTCCGCCAAGCGTTCGAAGTTCAGCAGGGACCAGCGGCATAGCATGACAAAAGTTACTTCCGGATGGAATTGGAATCCATAGGCCTTCTCGTGATAGCGGTAGGCCTGGGCCTCGAAATCTTGGCCCTTGGCAAGGAGTATCGCCCCCCCGGGTAAATCAAATCCCTCCCGGTGCCATTGATAGACGTGATTCGGAAAAGGGCACTCACAAATCCGATGTCCGTGCTCAGTCGGAATGATCGGATAATAACCGACCTCAACCCGTCCATGCGGATGTCGGCGGACGGGATGGCCGAGGTGGCGGGCGAGCATCTGGGCGCCGAGGCAAATGCCGAGTAAGGGCGCATTTTCCTTCAAGGGCACGCCAATCCAGTCGATCTCACGCCGCAGCCAAGCCTCCTCGTCATTGACGCTCATCGGGCCGCCGAAGACGATCACGCCAGCGTGGTCACGGAGTGTTGGCGGCAGAGGATCCCCGTAGCGGGGTAAACGGCAGTCGAGTTCGCACCCGTGTGCGCGCAAAATTTGCCCAAAACGTCCTGGCGTCGAATGTTTCTGATGCAGGATGATGAGAATCCTGCGACGAAGTCTTGCGCCTGCTGCTGGCATCTCACTCTATGAATAATGGAAAATAGGAATTCAGGCTGGCTGCGCTCGCTTCTGCTGCAAGCGCGAAATAATCCATAAAACTACGGGGTTCGGTAAAAATGGCAAGAGCCAAATGGTAATTTGATTGAAGAATCCCGGCACAACTGTCCGCCGCCCGGCCATCAACCCGGCATAGCCGGCCTCTGCCACGTCGCCTGAGCTCATGCTAGGAAATTTGGCGAGATTGTCATTTTGTCCGAAGCCTGCTCGCGCTTGGAAGCCTGTTTTCGTGTAACCCGGACACAAAGCCGTTACGCTGATTCCTTGCGAGCACAATTCCTGCGAGAGCGCCTGCGAGAAAGAGAGCAGAAAGGCTTTCGAAGCATAGTAGACCGCCATTCCCGGGCCGCCCGGAAAATAAG
>DATJTB010000073.1:0-10592 GCA_035503795.1 Methylocella sp. | reverse complement strand
GGCGATGCGTTGAACGCTCCACTCTTATCGCATGAACTCTTGGAGCTTGTGAGCGTCGCTGGTCTTACCGCGGTTTCCTATGCGTCCAGCAATTTGGATAATCTTATCGTCCTCTCGGCTTATTGCGCGAGGCCTGGCTACCGGAGTTTTTATATCAAGCTCACTTTCATGCTTGTTTGCTTGACCGTCCTGGTGATCAGTCTGGTCCTGGGCAACATCGCCGACGCGCTGCCAGCCAACAAAATTCATTATCTTGGTTTGATTCCGGTCACTCTTGGCTTCTACCAACTCCTGAAATTGGCGTTTGTCCGCGAGGATCATCAAAAGCTCAAAGATAATCAAGAGCTTGAAGAGGCGAAGCCGGTACCCTCTCCAACTTTTTCGATCTATCTTGGCTTCGCCTTGGTTCTGCTGTCAAATAGCAGTGACACGATCAGTCTGCTGACGCCGATCTTCGCGGATTTGAAGTCGCACTTCCTTTTGGTGTGCTTCGCCACCGCGGGTGCGATGGCGTTCCTCTTGAGTGAAACAGCCCATATTCTCACCCGCCACCCATTATCGAAAGCCTCGTTTGAGAAACTCGCAAAATGGGCTCTGCCATTCCTGCTCATTGGCATTGGCGTGATGGTGCTCGCGGATCGGCCATCCGATGTCTTTATTGAGCAGGCATGAGTCAGAGCGAATTCCGCAAAAGTTGCCAGACTTTTGCGACGAGAATTCGCTCCAACTTCTTGATCTTGCGCGATTTCTTATCGCTCGAACGATTCCATTCGAGCGGAAAGCGCGCTAGGCTGAGCGGATATGACGTCCGTTGCCCTATGATGATTTGGTTCAGAATTTCGTGTTGAGCGATTTTCCAACAACATAACCGTCATGTGATCCTCGCTCCTGAGCTTGCCGAAGGGCGCGAGGATGACACCCACCGGCTTTCAAAATGGCCGAAGCAGGCGGCTAGACTGGAAGAGCGAGATCCGCTATCCGCCGGCTGGCGAATTTCTCTAACCACGCGGCGCGCCACGCCGGATCACCGCCGTGCGACGCGAAGGTTGCGGTGTGACGTCTCCTGGTATATCGGTGGCCGCATGGATGCACACCCGCCCCTTCCCAAAGACGATTTCGCTCATATCGTCCGCTATGCGCCTCTCATTTCCATTGATTTGATTATCAGAGACCCGGAAGGGAAGGTGCTTCTCGGCCTCAGGGCAAACGAACCCGCAAAAGACACCTATTTCGTCCCCGGCGGGATTATTCGTAAAAATGAAACCATACGGGAGGCGTTTGCGCGAATTTTGAAGGCAGAAACGGGGTTGACGGTCGCATTCGATGAAGCCAGCTTCGTCGGCGTGTTCGAGCATTTTTATAAGACGAACCGTTTCAGTGATCCCGATTACGGAACCCACTACGTTGTTATGGCTTATGAACTGTCTCTCAAAGCCGAGCAAACGATCGTGATGGATTCGCAGCATCGAGATTTTCAATGGATGCCAGGGGAAAAGATCAATTCGGCGGCAAACATTCACCCAAATACGAAAGCCTACTTTTGAGAGACACAGCCAACAAGGAGATCAATGAATATCCCGGCATTGTCCGTTATGACCCATAAAGCCGCAAGCTGTGAAAGGTCAAATCAGCTTCAGGCCTTTCAGGCTCACATGGCCCTGCTTGCCGACGATCAGATGATCATGCACCACGATCTTGAGCGGCTGGCCGGCCTCCATGAGCTGACGGGTGATATGAATGTCATCGGCGGAAGGCTGCGGATCGCCGGACGGGTGGTTGTGGACGAGAATCAGCGCGCAGGCGCCGAGCTCGAGCGCGCGGCGCAAAATTTCCCTCAGATAGACGGGCGCATGATCGATGGTGCCTTGGCCCAGCACCTCATCGGCGATGAGGCCGTTCTTCCTGTCGAGGAACAACACCCGGAATTCCTCGCGATCGAGGAAGGCCATCGCGGTGCGGCAGTAATCGACGACGGCATTGAAGGAAGAAAGCGTCAGTCGCTTGCCGATCGCCGCCTTCGCAAGTGATTTGGCCGCCGCCTCGACGATCTTCAATTCCACGATCGCCGCCTCGCCGAGCCCGTCGATCTCGCGCAGCCGCTCGGGGCGGGCGGACAGCGCCTCGGCGAAAGAGCCGAAGCGGGCGATCATCGCCTTGGCGAGCGGCTTGACATCGCGGCGCGGCAAGGCCCGGAACAGGATCAGCTCGAGGAGCTCATATTCGCCGAGTGCCTCGGCGCCGGCCTTGCGGAATTTTTCGCGCAGCCGTTCGCGGTGGCCGTGATAATGCGGCGTCGCTTGAGCGGGGGGCGAAAAAGTGGGTACCGGTTTTTCGCTCAAATCCCGCTCTAAATTATGAGAATCTTTCCACGGCCTCGCTCATCTGCTGCCGGCTCCCGCCGCGGCATAGGGTGGATGGTGGAGGCTCTTCGGCGATAAAGTGAAAACCTCATAGCCCGTCTCGGTCACGCCGATCGAATGTTCGAACTGCGCCGAAAGCGATCGGTCGCGGGTCACCGCCGTCCAGCCATCCGACAGAATTTTCACATGCGGGCGGCCGAGATTGATCATCGGCTCGATCGTGAAGAACATGCCGGGCTTGAGCTCGACCCCCTCGCTGCGGTGGCCGTAATGCAGGATGTTGGGCTCGTCATGGAACAGGCGGCCGAGCCCATGGCCGCAGAAATCGCGCACCACGGAACAGCGCTCGCTTTCCGCATATTCCTGAATCGCCGCGCCGATGTCGCCGGTTTTGCCTCCCGGCCGCACAGCCGCCATGCCGCGCATCAAGGCCTCATAGGTGACTTCGACGAGGCGCTGCGCCCGCCTCGACACTTCGCCGACCAGATACATGCGGCTCGAATCGCCATGCCAGCCGTCGAGGATCAAGGTGACATCGATATTGACGATGTCGCCCTCCTTGAGCGGCTTGTGGTCCGGAATGCCATGGCAGACGACATGATTGATCGAGGTACAGATCGATTTGCGATAGCCGCGATAATCGAGCGGCGCCGGATAGGCGTCATGCGCTAGGGCGAAATCGAAGATGAGCTTGTCGAGGGCTTCCGTCGTGACGCCCGGCTTGACATGTTCTGTGAGCAGATCGAGCGCATCCGCGGCAAGCCGCCCGGCGCGGCGCATGCCCTCAAAGGCTTCCGGCCCATGGATCTTGATCAGGCCGGCCTTGCGGGTCGCAACGTCCAAAGCATCAACAAAAGTCATCTTTCAACTACCTGCAAGCTATCCACCGAATGGTTTCCTCAAGCAGGCTCGTTAGAAAAATCCTCGCGATGCTGGTGGCCTGCCAAATCCAATTTAGGCTTTTGCCGCGTCATGGCAAGATTGAGTTCGACGGAACGGCCGCTGTCCGGCCTTGATCGGGGCGTGGAAATCGGGCAGAACCTCCGCCACCGCTCCACTTCCCCACCGTTCTCGCGGGTTTCTTCATGCCGCCTCCCCTGCGCATCGGCATCGCCGGTCTTGGCACCGTCGGGTCGGCGGTGGTCCTTCTGCTCGAACGCCAGGCCGAGGCGCTCCATCGCCGCACGGGCCGGAAAATCCTCATCAGTGGTGTTTCGGCGGCGCGCAAGGACAAGCCGCGCGGCGTCGATCTCTCGGGCTATGCCTGGTTCGATGACAGCGCGGCGCTCGCAAAGAGCCCGGAGATCGATCTGTTCGTCGAGCTCATTGGCGGCGAGGACGGTGCCGCCTTGGCCGTCGCGGAAGCGGCGCTCGGCGCCGGAAAAGCTTTCGTCACCGCCAATAAAGCGCTCCTCGCCAAACATGGCATGAAGCTCGCCGCGAGTGCCGAGGCAAAGTGCGTCGCGCTTTCCTTCGAGGCGTCCGTCGCGGGCGGCATACCGATCGTCAAGACCTTGCGCGAGGGGCTAGCCGGCAATTCGATCGAGCGCGTCTATGGCATATTGAACGGCACCTGCAATTACATCCTGACGCGGATGGAACAGGCGCGGCTTCCCTTCGCCGATTGTCTCAAGGAGGCGCAGGGGCTCGGCTATGCTGAAGCCGATCCGACCTTCGACATTGGCGGCTTCGACACGGCGCACAAGCTTGCGATCCTCACTACGCTTGCCTTCGGCACGGTGATCGACCCCTCGGCCATTGCCATCGAGGGAATCGCGGCGATCACCCCGGCCGATCTCGAAGCCGCCGCCGAGCTCGGCTATCGGGTCAAGCTGTTGGGCGTTGCCCAGCGCACCCCCGCCGGCATCGAGCAGCGCGTCCATCCGACCATGGTGCCAAAATCCTCCGCGATCGCGCAAGTGATGGGCGTTACCAATGCGGTGACGATCGACGCCGATGCGGTGCATGAGCTGACGCTTGTCGGCCCCGGCGCCGGTGGCGAGGCGACCGCCTCGGCGATCGTCGCCGATATCGCCGATATCGCACGCGGCGTCCGCTCGGCACCATTCGGCTGGCCGGTCTCTACCCTCTCGGCCGCCCCAGCCGCGCCGATGCAATCGCATGAGGGCGGCTATTACATCCGGCTCTCGGTCTTCGACCGGCCGGGCGCGGCGGCGGCGATCGCCACCCGCATGGCGGAGCGCGGCATCTCGCTTGAAAGCATCGTGCAGCGCCGCCGCCCGGGCGCGAGCGTGCCGCCCGGTGGGGCGGTGCCGGTCATATTGATCACCCATGCGACCCATGAGCGGACCGTGCGAGAGGCGCTCGACGCATCGGTCGCCGATGGATTTCTGGCCGAGAAGCCGCAGCTCATCCGCATTGAGCGGGAGTGACGATTCGCCCTTGCCCGTGCTCGAAGGCATTCCGTCGCGGCTCACGGGCAATTGCGCGTCATGAGCTCCGCAGCGGCAGAGCCTGCAACTGAGCGATTTCCTATCACAACGAACCCCAGCGGTTCCTTGCGGCGGCAGCGCCAGCGTCGGCGCTGCCGGAATTATTATGAGCACGTCGAGAAACCCTCCCGGGATTTCGGAGTTGCCTAGAGCGGGATGCGAAAAAGTGGGTACCGGTTTTTCGCATCCCGCTCTAAGGGGAAGTTCAGTCGAAGTTGTAAGAATCGATCACGTTTCATGATTTTGGGTCGATTCGACCCAAAATCATCGTGATTTAGCCATCGGGTGCGCTGCATGAGCAGCTGAGGCTAGGCCGAAGGTTTCCGTCTGCGTGGGCGGTCGCGAGGCTTGGTTGTCCCGATCCAGGTCCGCTCATGTGCTCGGGGCATTCCGTTGGCTCGATCGGCAGACTCGCTTTGGAAACCTCTCACAAGGTCAATCGTCGCCATAGTGACGGTGAGCGCGCGCTACAGATGGCTCGTGGTTCTCGTCGCCTTTGCGGTTGCGCTCGGTTCAGCTCTTAACGCGGCGAGCCATTTCCAGATCAATACGAAGACCCGCGACTTCATTTCCGCCAAATTACCTTGGCGGCAGAACATGATCGCGATGGATAAGGCTTTTCCCGATAGCGTCGATCAAATCATCGTCGTGATCGACGCAAAGACGCCGGAACTTGCCGAGGCCTCGGCGCAGCGCCTGACCAAAGAACTGGTCGCCCATACCGAGCTTTTCCGATCCGTCATCCGCCAGAATGGCGGATCTTTCTTCAACCAAAACGCCCTTTTGTTCCTGCCCATTGGCGAAGTTCAACGGACCACCGGGGAACTCATCGAGTCGCGGCCGCTCCTTGCTGGCCTCGCTGCCGATCCGAGCCTGCGCGGAATCATGGATACGATTTCCGGTGTCATCAAAGGGGCCGCAAGAACCGGGGCTCTCGACAATTTCGATCGGCCGATCGTTGCATTGAATGGCGCTCTCGATGATGTGCTTGCCGGCCGGCAGCCTTTCTTCTCGTGGCGACAGCTGTTGACCGGAGAGACGCAGGACTCACGCGCCCTGCGCCAAATCATCGAGGTGAAGCCTGTTCTCGATTACAAGGCCTTGGAGCCAGGTCAAATTCCGGACAGCTTCATTCGCAAGACCGCAAGCGAACTTGGACTTGTCCCGGCGGAAGGGGTGCAGGTGAGGCTGACCGGCCCCGTCCCTCTCGCAGACGAAGAATATCGCTCGATTGAAGAAGGGGCGACGCTCAACAGAGCGGGAACCGTTCTCGTCGTGCTTTTCATCCTTTGGCTGGCATTCAAATCGCCGCGCCTTGTTCTCGCGGTCGCCTTATCCGTCGTCGCCGGATTGGCGATGACGGCGGCGGTCGGCTTGAAACTGGTCGGGGCGTTTAATTTAATTTCGCTGGCGTTCGGCATTTTGTTCATCGGCATCGGCACCGACTTTGCCATTCAGTTCCTCATCCGCTATCGCGCCGAACGGCACGCAGAGCCGGATTTCGAAAGAGCGTTATTGCGGACAGCGAGAAGGATCGGGCAACCCTTGGCACTTGCCGCGGCCGCGACGGCCGCCGGATTCTATTCATTTCTGCCCACCGATTACACGGGCGTTTCGGAACTCGGCCTGATTGCCGGCACCGGCATGTTCATCGCATTCTTCACGACACTCACCGTCTTGCCGGCCCTGCTTTCGATCATGGGTTCCCCGAGGGAAATGAGACCCGTCGGGTTTGGCTTTCTTGCGCCGGCTGACCGGTTCATGTCCCGCCACCGCTATGGCGTCGTCCTCGGAACGCTCGTTTTGGTTTTGGCGTGCACCCCTCTACTGGCTAAGCTACAATTCGACTTCGATCCTCTGAATTTATCGCCTCCTCAGGCGGAAGCCGTCGCGACTTTGCGCGATCTGATGAAGGAACCAGAGACCGATCCCAACACGATCACGATCCTCGCGCCCTCTCTTGCTGATGCCAAAGCGGTCGCGGAGCGTCTGCGGTCATTGCCGGAAGTCGCGCAGGTGACGACTTTGGAGACCTTCGTTCCCGAGAATCAGGAGCCGAAACTTGCGATCATTCATCGTGCCGCCCGACTCGTGAAGCCACTGCTCACCCCCGGTCGTCACACCGAGCCGCCAACCGATGCCGAGGATGTTGAGGCGATGCAGCACGCGGCTCACACCCTTACCGAGGCCGCCGACCATACGGGCGGAAAAGGCGTCGATGATGTCCAGCATCTGGCCGAGCTGATCCAGAGGCTGGCTGATGCGCCGCCTGAGGTGCGGGCGATCGCGCGGAAGGCCTTGCTCCCCGGACTCGAGATGACGCTTGACCTCATGCGGGATTCTCTTGAGGCGAAGCCGGTCAGCCTGCAATCCTTGCCGGCGGATTTGCACCGAAGCTGGGAGACGCCGGATGGCCGCACCCTTATCGATGTGGCCCCGACCGGAAACCCCGACGATAACGCCAATTTGATCCGATTCAGCGAGGCGGTGAGCAAGATTGCGCCAAACGCAACCGGCCAGCCGGTGATTATTCAGGAGTCGGCGAAGACGGTGGTAAAGGCTTTCGTTGAAGCGGGGCTCTTGGCCCTGCTGTCGATCAGCGTGCTTCTTTTGGTCGTCCTTCGCCGGGTGACGGATGTGCTTTTGACGCTGGTCCCCTTGGCTCTGGCCGCTCTCGTCACGCTTGAGATCACCGCCTTGACCGGCATGAAGCTGAACTTTGCAAATATCATCGCGCTGCCACTCCTTCTTGGCGTGGGGGTCGCTTTCAAGATCTATTACATCTTGGCTTGGCGGGCGGGCGCGACAAATCTGCTGGAAACGAGCCTCACCCGCGCCGTCGTGTTCAGTGCCATGACGACGGCGACGGCATTCGGCAGTCTTTGGCTGTCCAAATTCCCGGGGATGTCCAGCATGGGCAAGCTGCTCGCCTTGTCCCTGCTATGTACCATGGCCGCAGCGGTTCTGTTCCAGCCGGCTCTCATGGGCCCACCCCGCAAGATCGTGCCGGAGGAGGGGACAGAAACAACGCCGCGCGCCGAGACAGGCCGCCCGTTTTGATCCTTCGTGCCAAGGCCGTGGGGGAGGGGCGCCCTTGCGAAATCAACGCCCGTCTGGCGTTTCGAAATCCTCCCTGCAGCTAAGGAGCCAGCCCCGCCGCAACGTATCGCTACGAAGCGGGATCCATCTGTCCGTGATGCAATCCCGTGCACCCGTCTCGTTCTTCAGGGTGTCATAGAGCTGTTGCAGATGTGCTCCGCTCAAGCTCCCTTTCGGGGGCATTCCATAATCCAAAAGGTTCATCATGTCATCGAAACGCCAAAGCCCGGCTTTCATAAACACCAGGCCGTTGCGCCTCGGTAGCGCCGCCCTGCTGTCCGGACTCGTTGGAGTCGTCAGCGCCTCCGCCCAAGATCACGACTTCAGGACCGTGCCCGGTAATCTCTTGCTCAGCCGCAGTGTCTACGACAACAAAGCGACCAATGTCACGGTCGGCGAGTCCCTGCCTCCCGGTTGTATCCCCGCCAATTGTGTCACGGCTCAATCCAATGGAACCTTCCCTTCCGTGTTCAACAATGCGCTCATCGATGGCAGCTTCGGAATCACGTCAAAAATCCTGTTGGATCAACTGACGCCCTGGGGTGAAACGATCAGCACCTATGAGGTTCCGAACAGTTCGCAGCGCTACGTCACAACGACTGCGGATCAGCTGGTTACGAGCTTCTCGTCAAAATCCGAGCTGTCGCTCCATCTCTCGACCGACGGTCGGCACGTCACCTTCGTGGGTTATCTTGCGCCCGTCGACGCGCTCGACGTCTCGAACTCCAATACGCCAGGCGACCTGGATTCAACCAATCCGGTGCCCGGCGCCTATTATCGCGTCGTCGCGGATCTCGATACGGAAGGCGATCTACAGCTCACGGCCACCAACGCCTATAGCGGCGATAACGGCCGCGCCTCGATCCTGCATCCTTTTGGACAGACCAATCTCATCTATGCCGCCGGCAACGCCGGCAATGGCAGTAATCCTCAACCCCCCGGTATATTGCTTGGCGCGGGCGCCCAAATATTGACCGAGGCGAATGTGCCGCTCGCCAAGCAGAACCCGGGACAGCCCACGCCCGTTGGCAGCTTCAACATCACGGAACTGCCGGCGAATAAGAAAACGGATAAGCTCGGCAAGGATGACAACTTCCGCGGCCTCACCGTCTACAACAACGTCGTCTATTACACGAAGGGCAGCGGCAGCAACGGCATCAACACCGTTTATTTTCTCGATACGACGGGAACGAATGCGGCGGGGAATCCCCTGGCCTGTCCAAACGGGACCGGGCTGCCGAACCCGGCGGCCCAGCTTCCCACTGCGCCGCTCAGCTATGTCGTGGCCAATCTGCAAACCACGGGTCTGCCGAATAATATGTGCGTACTCAACGGCTTCAATACAGTCCTGGCCAAGACCTCGACGAATTCTTTCCCCTTCGGTCTTTGGTTCGCCAATGAGACGACGCTCTATGTGGCGGACGAAGGCGACGGCACGGCCACTTATGCTAGCGGAACTTACACCGCCGCCGCCAGCTCGACCACCGCGGGCCTGCAAAAGTGGATTTTCAACAAGGCGCTTGGTGAATGGCAATTGGCCTATACGCTGCAATCCGGCCTCGATCTCGGCGTCCCCTACACAGTCGCGCACTACCCAACCGGCACCAACACGGCGACGGGCCTGCCTTGGTCACCGGCGACCGATGGACTGCGCAATCTGACCGGCCGGGTCGATCCCGACGGCACGGTGACGATCTGGGCGATCACTTCGACCGTGAGCGGCGGCGGTGATCAGGGCGCCGACCCGAATAAGCTTGTTAAGATCGTCGACAAACTCGACGCAACGACTCTGCCGGCTCAGGAAAAATTCACAACCCTCAAAACCGCGGCCTTCGCCGAGGTCCTCCGCGGTGTTTCCTTCACGCCGGGAACCGGCCTCTTTAAAACGCCATGATCGCTGACGGTTGACGGGACCACGATCTCCGGATGATTTTGGATTGGGTTCCGTGATCATAGGCGGTTACCGGTTCGCATGATAGGCATCAAGAGAGCATTTCCCTCTTCAATTGAAGAGGGAAATGCTCAGGCTTATAGCGACCGATACATGACGAGCGTATCCACATGGCCGCAGCGCGGATGCTCGAAGCTCAGCGGCACACATCCAACTGTCTCGAAACCCATGCGCTGCCAAAGCTCGATGGCCCGAATATTCGTGCTTACGACGAAGTTGAACTGCATCGCCCTGAACCCCAGGCGGCGAGCAGTATCGAGCGAATGCTGGCACATGAGGCGCCCAACGCCGCGTCCGGTCGCGCCGCTGGCGGTCACATAGCCGCAATTCGCCACATGGGAACCGCCGCCAAGCTGATTGGCACGCAGATAATAGGTGCCCAGCAACTTGCCATCCGCCTCGGCGACGAATGTCTGACGATCGTGCCCCATCCAGAACGCAATAGCATCGGCCTCGGACATGTCACGCGGCAAAGGATAGCTCTCCCCGGCCCGGATCACCGGCTCGAGGATGTGCCATATGGCTTCGTAGTCCGTTGATTGTGCGGGTCTGATGTGCAAGATGAACTTTTAAAATTTGAGCTTCAATTTCGTCCATCTGACCTGCAGTAACGGCGCTACTTTTAACACTGGCCAAAGCAGCATTCTCTATCCCGGCCGTGTTCTTCCGCGCTTCCGGGCATGATGATGATTTACTGTTTCTCGGTTGGTTGGCTCGCTTTCAGTGCCT
>DATJTB010000072.1:0-28690 GCA_035503795.1 Methylocella sp. | reverse complement strand
GATCGAGGCGGACTATGAACGGCTCCTGTCGGAGGAACTCCACGAGGACGAATGCGGCGCATTCTTAGTGTGGGGCGACCCAACGCTCTACGATAGCACTTTGCGGATCATCAAACATATCGGCGCCAAGGCGGATTTCCCGCTCGAATATGAAGTGATTCCGGGGATCAGCGCGGTGCAGGCTTTGGCAGCCAGGCATCAAGTCGCGCTCAACCGGATAGGGGAGTCGCTTTACGTGACAACCGGCCGCAAGCTCGCCGAAGGTTTGCCGAGCCATGCCGACAGCGTCGTCGTTCTTCTCGACGGAGATCAGGCCTTCAAGAAGCTCGCCGACCAGGATCTCGACATCTATTGGGGGGCTTATCTCGGCACAGAAGAAGAGGTTCTAATCGCAGGCAAGCTCTCAGAGACGATGGGCGACATTGAAAGGATTCGTGCCCAAAAGCGCGAACAGAACGGCTGGATCATGGACACCTATCTGCTCCGTAAGCCGGAAAAATAGACCTTATAGCTTCCCTCAGCCGTTGCGAGGACAATAGAGCGAATTCCGCAAAAGTTAGCAGACTTTTGCGACGATAATTCGCTCCAACTTATTGATTTTGCGAGATTTCTTATCGCTCGAACGATTCCGCTCGAACGGAAAGCGCGCTAAATGAACCATCGCACTCAGGGTCCGGTCCAGACCTTGCGTCAATTGCTCAGGAGAAAATGCCTTGCAGCCCGGAAGTTGACCGTTCCCCGGCCTCCTGAATAGAGTCCGTGTCATTGATTTAGATCAAGGAGAATAATTTGCGCCTCGTAGCAATTACGAACATCCGACCGATCGGACGTTCGTAATATATGCTGCCAAGGAGCGTTAACAACAATGAGTACCAATGGTTCAGAACAGCGAATCCTTTTCCCAACTGTCGCGGCACCTATCGTTGATTTGTGGCGAACCACGGTTATCGATCTTCCCACTTCGATTGCGAGAGAGACATTGAGCTTTGCGTCCCATAGGGTGCAATCACAAAGGGACTATCTCGCCAGAGCTCCCCGCTGCGCCACTATTTCTGACGTGATTGATCTGAATTCCCGTTTCATGCTCCAAGCCGTCAATGATTATGGTACGGAAGTCGAGCGGTTCATGGAAAATGTCCAACAGAAATGGGAACCGCTCATTCATAGCCCTTCCAGTTCGCTTGCCGAATAGAAACTGGGTTCATAGGGGCGAAAGAATGCTGAACTTTGGACAGCTCCAATTATGAGAATGCCGATGGCCGGTTGAAGAATCGTCGGACAGCAACATATTTTTCTGTGGCGAAGCGGTCGTGGACGGCTATCCCTCGTGCGCGGAGCATGTGGCAATCGCCTATTCACAACCGGCTTCGCGCAGAGTAACGGCTTACATCGCAGCTTTGCTCAGCGACCTTGAGAGCAATTGATTGGCATCGGCCCTTTCGCGGCGGACGGCAAGACGCCGCCAAGCTCTTCAGTCTGGCACGGTAAGGGTTAGCCGGAAGGTTATGGGAAACGGCGATACAGACCCTTCTTGATACGAATTTGACCGCAGGACGGCTTCTCCAGAGTGTCGCCGGTTTGGTAGAAAGCTCGACTATTGGCCCGAGGTGTTTTCGCCGCTATCTCCCCCTCCGCCATAGCCGAGGACCTGCACGATAATGACGGATTCCGCGCCGTTCTGGCCATTCGGTTGGGCAGCCGTGGCCGTCGTGGCCTGAACGGCGCCGGCCACATTTTGGGTCGTCGTCAGCGCCGTCACATTGGTCGTCGGCACCGTGGGAATGCCGACTGAGGTGCCTTGCACCTGAACATTATAGGCATTCAGAACCTGGACGGCGAGGATATTCAAATTGCCCGAAACCCGGATGCCGGCCGCGCCGGCATCCACCGTGCCATGCGGTGCGACGAGCGAAACATTGCTATCGGCCGGATTCTGACCCGGCAGGGTGATCAAGGCGCCAAT
Organism: Methylocella sp.; assembly: GCA_035503795.1. Classification (GTDB taxonomy): domain Bacteria; phylum Pseudomonadota; class Alphaproteobacteria; order Rhizobiales; family Beijerinckiaceae; genus Methylocapsa. The sequence goes on along the minus strand of DATJTB010000072.1, from coordinate 26,727 downwards.
TCCGGCGCCCGACACGAGGCCCGAGGGGTTGACGGTGCAAACTCCGTCTAGATCGCAGATGTCGGTGATCGGCGGATCCGATACATAAGTTTTTGGCCCCTCGCCGGCGCTGATGTTCCCATTCGCGGAAAAGAGCTCGATATTGCCGCCCTGCAAGGTCAGAATGCGGCTCTGATTGAGCAGGATGCTGGCGTCGGTGAAGACGCGGATCGAGCCGCCGGCAAGGGTCAGTATGCCCTCCTGGCTCGGGGTCAGGGAATCCGCCGAATTGCTGCCGACCGTGATCCCGCCGCCTGGCCCGAGGATATTGATGTCCCCGCCGAGCTGGGTTTCGAGCACGGATTGAACGAGATTGAGCTGGCCCGTGTGGACGAGCGTTGATGCACCGACCCCACCCCCGGCGCCGGTACCGGCATTGTTGGTATAGCCGTAGGCCGCCGGGAACAAGGTCGAGATGGCCTGGTAGGCGCGGCTGTACTGTCCGTAATAGGGGCTTGCGGAATTCTCATAATCGGTCGCGACCTGCGTCAGTAAATCGAGGAAGGCCCGATCAACGAGGAGATCCTGACGAACGGGGGACTGGTGTTGGAAGGCGGTCCAGGCTTGCGTGGGATCCTCCCCCAGAATGGCGGCGATATCGGTGAGGAAGTCGATGCCGCCAGTGCCGGCGTTGGCGGGGTTGACATATTGGCTGATCGCGCCCGCGTAATTGACGCCCGGCCCGACGCCGAAGAGGACATCGATACTGGCGCCTTGCCGCGGCAGATAGGGGATGACGGGGGGCGGTCCTAGCGCATCGCTCAAACTCGAATAATAAGACTGGATCGTGCCGACGACCGCGCTGCCATCGCCAAGCGTGGCGATGCCCGCCGTCGTAGAGGATGGAGTGGTGACACTCGCCTGGAACGGCCCCATATCATGCCCGGCCTCGAGCAATAGCGAGCCTGGTCCGTAAAGATAAATGAAGCTTGGAATTGGCACATTGGGGTCGCTCAGGAAGCCACCTATATCGTTGCCGGCATGGATCAGCGTGACATCCGACGGGTTATTGTTTTGACCAATGAAATCGAGATAGATGTTTTGGCCGGCTTCAATCACGGCAGGCTTGATCAGCTGAAGGCCCGCCGTGATGTCCTGGCCCGCGGCGATGATCACTGGCTGATTATCATTGGCATGCAGAGCCTCGCTCAGGGTGGGGAGCGGAATTCCAAGCGGGCTGATGTAATTCGCCGTGTTGAGGCTAATGCCATTCAAAATATTGGTATTGCCTACATATTGCGCGGGAGAAGTGTCGAGATCGGGCATCACCAGGGTGCCAGTGTTATTCGCGCCCGTGATATTCTGGATCACAGGCTCGACCGTAAAGGACTTTACCGCGAGGATGTCGATTGTGCCGGTGTCATCGCCGGTCGTCGACGGATAAGGAAGCAGATTGGCATCTCCGTTCACATTGTTGATGGTCACATTGCCGCTGAGGGCGTTCAGCACGAGAGTGGCGGGTAGGAGCGTGCCAAAAGGGACTGCCAGATTTGCCGCACTGTTGGCCTGAAATGCCGTGTCGCCTTGGCCAAGCGCCGTCACATCACCCGTCACGCTGGTGAGTGCGATGCCGCTTGTGGGCCCGTAGGTGGTAAAGATCTGACCAATACCTGGCGATGACGAGAGGGAATTTGCGTCCGGCTCATAGGAGAGGAGTGTATAACCCCCGACGAGGTCACCCACGTTCTCATAAGAAAGCGGAAGCGAGGCGGGGTCATAGACAGCGCCAAGCGTTACGGGACCCCGTGCCTCCGCATCGATGTATCCATCCTGCACGGCGAGCAACAATGGCACATTGGCGGCTGAGGTGATCGGGTTGGTGGCAGGGTCCGCCTCTATGCTGCCACCAACCTCGATGAGGCCCGTGCCGCGGCCAACCAAAAAATCGCCACTATAGAGATTACCGCCCGCCTGGACGAGGAGATTGCCGCCGCCGTAATAGTGCGCGATGGGCGTGCCATCATTGACCCCGCCGCTTACGGCAAGCGTTTCTGGAAGCGAGGCCGAAATGCCCGTGATATCCAGGCCGGCGGTGATACGAATATTGCCGCCGCCAAGCGCCCCAATATCCCGGAACGTGGCGTAATTGACCCAAGCGGCCGTCTGGCAAGAGAATGACGCTGGGCCGCAGCCACCGGGAATGCCGGAGAATGGCGTGGCGGTGCCATTCGACTGACCGGCATGGTAGTACCATTGGGACCAATCCTGACCCGAAACCAATAGGGATGGATTATTGAAGTACTCTGGAGTGAGCACAGGCTCGATGCCGATGATCGATTGCCCAGCAGCAATCGCAACGCCGCCGCCACCGGCTGCCCATTGCGGCGTGCTCACCAGACCGTTGACAGCGTTATTGGTGCCAGTCGCCGGTGGCGCATAGAGGGGCGACAGCTGCGGCGGGCTGAAACCGGAGGGGAGCTGGATCGCCGCGCCCGCCGTGTAAACTGCGCCCGGTGCGGTCGTGTCAAGGAAGACTACATCGCCGGCGGCGGCGATGGTGATCGATCCAGTCCCGGTGCGCAGCAAAGTGGGAATATTGATCGGCGAATTGGCGCTAAACCCTACGCTGAGAATGGGATTTTGGTAGGATGTGTGGCCATTGATCGTGACGCTTGAATCTGGAGCCTGCGGATCGATGCCGGTCGTCAGCGCCACCACCGCATTGGGATTGACCGGCAGAGTTGAGCTGCCCACGGCAAAGCTTGCCCCCGCCACGAAATCAAAGGAGAATGAGCCGTTGTTGATCCCCGGAACGACGGACATCAGGCTTGCCGCCGAGGTCGTGTTGTAATCAAAGAAGGATCCGCTCATTTGCGGATTGTTGGCAATCAGATTGGCGACAAGATCGGCCGGTCTCGTTGAGCCGCTGAACGCATCCGCAGTTTCGTAAAAGCCGTCGCTGACCGTCGCGTTGACATTGACATCGTTGAGGGCCCGCAAGGTCAGAATGCCCGGCTCTCCGGCTTGGGTGCGATAGGTCGGGACATAATCGCCCTTGGTGTTGAAAGTGCCAGCGCCGAGATTCCAATTGTCGGCTATCGTGATGTTGCCGTCATTTGTTTTCGCATCCGGATTGACGAGATCGATCTCAGGTCTTGCATGCAAGAGAGAAGCGGGAAGCGGAGCCGTCGAACCCGTGCCGACGCGCAGCTGCGCGCCCGTGAAATCCGCTACGGCATTGAAGCCGCGGACAAAGTTGACGAGGGTCGTCTGATAGAAGCCGAGATGATTCGTATTTGCAGTAGCCGGCGCGAAATAGTCATTGGTCAGATAATAGGAGAGCGGATTTGTGGAACCATCCAAATTGGTCAGGCTGCTGCCGTTCCAAACCGCGACCGCGGTGCCGGATGCATCTTTAAATGTTCCACTGACAAGGGTCGACTGGTCATTAAGATAAGTGTTGCCGGTATACCATCCGGCCGGGTCGATGATACCGTCGAAATGCTTACTGCCGGATGACGCGTCCGTTGTGCTCCACACTGCATAGGCATCGAGCACCACGCCGCCATTGCTACCATAGGGTGGCAGGCCGGCGTCATCCGCGTTCGTGTTGGCCGTAGTCACGACGGTGCCGTGAAAATGCACATTGACACTGTCGTTCACCAGTATAGGCGCACGGAGGATGACCTCGCCGCCCGTATTGACGATGTCCGGACCGCCAGGGCCGCCGCTGACATCGAAAAGGGCGCCGGAGGCAACGGAGATCGTGCCGGAGCCGGAGCTTGCGACATTCTCATAGCCATATTGTGTGTTGACCGTGCCATTGGGCGCGCCCGTGGTGCCGAGCGTGACGATGCCGCCGGTCTGCACCATCGCCGATGAGCCGTTGGCGTAGCCCGGATCGTCGGCGCTCGCCGCCTGATAGCGGGCGAGGAGTTCGGCGCCGCTGCCGATCGTCACCGCCTTGGCGCCAAAAAGCGTGATGCTGCCGCCATCCGAGGCCCCGGAATCGATTGTTCCATTGATGATGACGTTGCCGTTGTTCGCCGTCAGGACGACCATGTCAGAGGACAAGGTCGTACCTTGTGCGACCACAATATCGCCCTGCTGCAACGTAACGGCGAAACTGCCCGTAAAGCCGCTCGTGATCGGCAGCGCGCCCGAGAGATTGCTTGCCGAGAGCGAGAACTCCGCGCCCGTGTCTTTGAATGCCCCCTGGCCATGCAATGTGCCGTCAAGGGTCGCGGTGCCGGAGGCCGTGATCGTCAAGCTGCCGGCATAGCCATAGCCGGAGGCCGAGACATCGATGGTTGACCCGCCTAAGAGCTGCACATTGCCGGCATCAGCTAGAAGCTGAACAGCTCCACCCGGCGCGAAGCCTGTCTGATCCAGGATTTGAACCGTGGAGCCCATGGCCAGGATCTTGGCGCCATTGCCGAGCGTGAGACTGCCCGTTGTTGCCTCGAGCTTGAGTTGGCCGGAGAGGGCTTCGATCACGCCAGTGTCATTGATGGTGGCGGCTGTGAGGCCGAGCGATCCGCCAATGTTATTGGCTGCGTTGACCGGCGCGGTGCCTGGGGCCTTCGCGATGGTGAGTGTGCCGGTCGTTGTCAAGCTTTCTGCGGCGACGGCGTTCACCAGTATGGCCGGCGCTGCGAGCGTCACATTGGCCTTGCCGGCATCGAGATTGCCGGCATTGCTGAAAGCGATGGACTGGCCGGCATCCAAATTGACTGTGGTAAAGCTATTCAGCTTCACGCTGCCCGGGTTCGGCGTGTTGAAGGAGGTTCCATTGTCACCGGCAAAGGTAATCGACCCGCTCGCATGAATGGTGAGCGATCCACCTGTGTCGGCGAGCGCATTGCCGGCGTCGGGGCTGGCCTGACCATCCATCAAAACCACATTGCCGGCATTGATCGTGGTGGCACCTCCCTCGTCGGAGAGCCCTGCGGCGTCGAACGTCAGCGTGCCGATCGGCTTGCCGGCATTGCCGATCGTCAGGCCTTGCGCGTCGTAGAAATTGATCACCGAGGCGCTGTGCAACTCGGCCGAATTGGCCCCTGCGAAATTTCCAAGCACGGCGTTTGATAGGACGAGGCCGGAGGTGCCGCCGCCGATATTGATGACGGGACCTATTAGATCGTAGTTCTGCGCGATCAGTCTTATATCCGCGGCGAACGTGCTGGTGCCGGTGGTCGCAAGGGTCAAGGAATTGCCGCCATCGATCGTCACGCCGGAGTCGATCGTGAGCCGAGCAAATGGGGTTGTCCCGGCAGGCACTACTTGGGTTACCGATGCAGTCGGCCCGTTGGAGACCCGCAGCAAGGCGCTGTCGCCATTGATCGTTAGAGAGCTGCTCGTGCTGCCCGGAACCGTCCCGAGGGCGCGAATGACGCTTCCCCCATCGAGGTGCAGTCCCTCTTCTGTGCCGTCACCACCTTGCGTAACAAGGATAAGCTCCGGGCCGGTCAGCGGATGGGCGGTATCGGTCTTGACCTCGAGACTGAGCGCCTCGGGGGTAATGAGGATCCCCGTGCTGCTGGCCGCCGCGCTGCTGCTAGATGCGGTGGTATCGGGCACCGAGGTGCCGCCGATCAATAGGCTCGCCGTGCCGAGATTGCTGAGCTGATCCGCATCAAGAACAAGATAATTCTGCGCTCTGTCTGTCTCCGATTCAGTCTGATCCGAGGCGAGGATCAGGATGTTTGATGCGCTGATTTGCACTTGCCCGCCGGCACCCGTGAGACCTTGCGCAAGGTCGCTTGTGCCGGGCGCGAAGTCATTGGTGCCTTCGAGGCTCAGAGTGCGCGTCGCGCCGAGCACCAACGTGCCGCCATCGATGGGGAGGGGAGGTATTGCCTCGCCGGCCGTCAGCGCCTGGCTGCGGAAGAAGCTCGTGCCCGATGTAATGACGATATCGGAATATTGCGTCCAAGTTGCGCTCGATTGGATTTCGAAAAGGCTTGGCTGCGAGCTGCGGGCACCGGTCAAAAGATTAGTGAATGTACCGCTGACAAAGAACGACCCGTCGGCGATGGAGAAATTCGCGGGCGCTGTCGGATTGATATTGGCTTCGTACTGAACGACCCGGTAGGCGCCGGGCAAGGTCGCGTACATCCCCGGGAGCAGCACATAGGTGCCGGCCGGAATGCCGCTGCCGGTGCCGATGGTGATCGCTGTGCCGGGCGCTGTGGCGATCGTGTATAAGTCCTGACTTGTGCCTGAACTTTGCGGACTGATGTCGGTGAGATTGCTGCCGGGGTTTGTCGTCACCCCCGAATAATAGGGGTAGTTTGCGAAAGTGGGGTCATAGGCGGCGACCTTGGCCTCATAGGATGGAACCAGCGCGTAAACCTGGCGACCGTCCGGATATTGCGATGTGTAGACCGGGCTGCCGGGCGTTGAGAGCGCGACAACCGGCTCATAGGTCGTCAGCACATTGAGGGAGCCGCCCGTGCCGGCAACAAATTCCGTCGCGAAGACATCGCCGCCCCCTTCGGCATCGATGATGGCGCCGGTTTTCGTGGCAATATCCGAGCCGTAAAGGCCGATCATTTTGGCGGGTAGGCCCGTGAGAACGGGCGCAGCGGAGGTGGAACTCGGCGGTGGGGCAATATACCAATTTTGGCTGTCGATCGTATAGCCATAGGGAAGATAAAGCCCGGCAGCCGAGACCGAAGTGAGGCTTCCGGCGGCCAATGTGACGTTTGTTGTTGGTGTAAAGCCGCCGCTGTCGCTGAAAGTGTAGCCGAGACTGCCAAGTAGAGTCTCCAAGACGGAGGTCTGGCTATCGGGATAGGTGAGACCGACGACGATGGTACCGAGCGGCGCCCATAACGTCCCGCCCTGCACAATAGTCTGTGCATCGAGCACGATGCCGCCGCCGGCTGAGAGTGGGGCCGCCGCGATGCCGTTCTGTCTGATCGTGAGCGTGTCGGCATTTGTGCTGGTGCCCGTCGACATCAGCAGAAATTCCGTTTGGCTGATCGGATAGATTTCGGCCGCTGACAAGGTCAGATTGCCGGGCGCTATGAGGGCTCCGGTGTAATTTGGCGCGCCGGAAGTGGTGGCGGGATAAGTTATCGCTGTGCCATAAAACTCATCCAGAAGACGTATGGGACCGGCGCTGGTGAAATTCGCGCTCCCCGCATCGTTGAGAAGTATAACGCCTTGCAGATCGATCCATTGCGCCGCGACATTCAAAACACCATTGGCAAAATTGGGGGAGGAAAGCGAAACTTGATTGGGCGTGATGTTGCCAATAAGCTGGAGGTAGCCGGCGTCAATATCGACCGTCGTGCCAATCCTGGTCGTGGGCGGCACATAGGCATTCGGATCAGTGACGCCGGGCGGCAGCAAGCCGGAGCTCGCCGGCATGAGAAGGAAGTTTCCACCGCTCGCGCTCAGAGTGAAGGCGCCTGGAACAGTAACTTTGATGGAGCCATTGAAGGCGATCGTTCCGTCGCTTCCCGTGGTGTTGAGCGAGACGGAGTCAAAGCTGCTTCTGCTGAGCGTGTCGGCGCCGATATAGTCGCCACTCGCATAAGGCATGAGAGCCGAAAGATTCGCCAGCGTGAGCGGGTAGTCTGCCGTGCTTTGGCTTGCGGCTTTCGCGGTCGCTAGGCTTGCCGCGATCAGATTGGCGCTGGGCTCAAGGACGATTGAGAATGGCGCAGTGAGACTGGACTCGGCGCCGTAGCCCGTTGCTAGGCTGGCCGGCACCGGGACATTGCCGATGAACAGGCTTCCACCGGCGGCGAGCGGCGCGCCGCCGGGTGCACTCACCGTACCCGCGAAATAGAGATTGTTGCCGGCAATCTGGAGGGTTCCGCCATTGCTCCAGAGGGGCTGATTCAAAAAGCGGGACTGGGTGGGATCGGAGAGGTCGAGGTATTGAACTGTAGCCGACCCGCCATTGAGGCGGAGCTGGGCGCCGGATTCAACGACGACGGTTCCGCTGGTGCTGCCCCCGACACCGGCCGCCAGCGTGATCGTGCCGGCGTCGAGCAGACTGCCTGTCGAATAGGTCGTGATCAGCGGATTTGGCACAAACAGGCTGCTGACGTCGAGCACCGCTTGCGGGCCGATCCACACGTCCGCCGTCGGTATGATTGCCGTGTTATAGATGACGGTATTTGCCGTATTGAGTAGGTTGATGCTGCCGGAAGGTGCCGTGATCTGGCCAAGAACGGTCACAGGCCCATCAGTGGCCACAAGGCTGATGGTGGAGGGACCCGACGCCCCCGGATCGGCCGAAATGGTGCTGCCGACATTGACGAGAATGCCGTCCGGCCCATTGGGATCATAGAGCGTCAGATTGACCGGCTGGCGCAGCCCATCGGCGACCGGGCCGAAGGCTTCGAATGCGCGCGCGATGGCGCCTGTGCTCTGCTCTACATCTAGACCTTGCCCGGCCACTCCACCAGGCAGAAGGTTCGACTGACGCAGAGAGATCGTGGTGTTGGGGGCGATGGTGATGTCCCCGACCGTGCTGGTCAGGATATAGGCGCCGAATGCATTGCCGTTGAAGAACGAAGCTGGGATGTCGATCTCGCCACTTTGGGTGGCGGAGCCAAGGACGCGTGATGCGGTCGTTCCCACTGTCCCCGCCGTCTGGGCGAAGGCGCTATTGACGGCGGCCTCCGACAGGCCGCTTTCCGTTGCGACGGTATGAATGATGTCTTGAAGGCTTGTTGCGGTCAGATAGGATGTGACCGGCTCCGTACCAGCAAGCTTGATCGATGGCGTCGCCAGGTTGAATGTGCCGCCGCCATCAAATCCCTGGGCATAGATTGTGCCATCCATGACCACATTGGCGCGCAAGACGCCATCGGTCGGAGCATAAGGAGGTATCGGATTCAGATCCGGGCAAGAATCACCGGCATTGCAAGCCGTTAGATCATAATAGTAGACATTCGTTCCTTTTGCCACTGTGACGACGCTGCCGTTTGCACTTTGATAGGTTAAGTCGGTCTCGGCTGTGCTCTTGAAGATATTTATATTGTCCGGAAGAGGATAAAAACCAAAGCTCTGGCCACCCGAGGAATTTGTATATGTATAAGTTTGCAGCGTTAAGCTCCCACCTTTGCCAATAGGCAGCCCGTCGGAGCCATATTGCAGCTTGCCATTAGAGCCGACATAGCCGCCGCTCGACAAATCCAGGACGCTGCCTGGCGCCAGCACAATGCTGGCCGTCGTATCTTCTGAGGTGACCAATTCGAACGTATCCGTAGGCGGATTCGGATTATTCGTGATTGTGCCGCTTGTAATCTGATAGATCACGGTGTTGCTGGATGCTGGCGTGCTGATGCTGATCGAGCCGCCATTGACAAAGGCCGAGCCCTGCAGAGCATTGCCGAACATATTGTAATCGTTGATCCACAAGCCGCGCACATTGAGCAGGGCAGTGGGTCCGATGATCAGATCCTCTGCCGTTGCTCCACCAAACCCGGTGAGCGTTATGCTGCCGCTGGGCGCATTGATTGTCCCATTGATGGTAGTGGCATCATTGAGCGTCACACTTCCGCCCGGCTGAACGGAAAGGGTGGCATCCGCCTTCATGCTGAGCAGGGTGGTGTCACTGGGGTTGATTTTGATGGATTCGAAGTTGCTGGCGGAAAGAAGATCGGAAAAGACCGGAAAGACCCCATTTGTGAGCGTCGGCGTCCAGCCGGCCGCCGTTGCCAAGCTAAAATTGCTGAGGCCAAAGGGATCAAGACCGGCATCCGCGCGGGACTCCAGCAAAATCTCCGAAGGCTCCGAGGTGCTTACGTCGAAAGTGATCGACAAAGATGCACCAAGCGGCAGCGGCTCCAGCCCTGCGTGTTGGCGCAGGCCGGTGATAGTTTCGGCAAGAAGCGAGCCTTCAAGGATTGGCGCCTGTGCCTCGACCGTGACCGAGCCGGCATCGGCCCCAGTGACATAAGCGGGTTCGTTCACGGCCGCGCCGATGAGAGAACTGGTGTAGATGAGCGGCTGGCCCCATTGCGAGCGATCGACTGAAAACTGGCCGGCAATGCCAACATAGTCGATGGTTGGACTGGCGCTGCCGATATCGGTGACTTGGCCGTACGCGTTGAGCAGTTTGGTCGTCTGGATCAGCCCGCCCTGATAATCGATCGAACCGCCCGAGACATTGATGACGGCCCCTTGCTCTTGAATGAAGGTTTTAAGAGTGCCCGGATTTTCTGTCGGCTGGACCGTCAGGCTGCCGCCAGCAGTCAAAATCTCGTCGATGGTTTTTGGAATGGTGTTGGCATAACCTGAAATGTCGAGGATTGGCGAGCCAATCCATGGGACCCCGTTGGCGTTGGTGCCGGAGAGCCGCATGTCGACCGTCACGGTCGAGCCAATGAGGCTTTTCGCCAGTGGATCGTCGGCGACTTCGGCGGGGGTGATCAAAATATTGACCACATATTGCGAGGCGGGCGCCGTGACTCCCGCGAGGCCCGAGAGGTCGATGATGCTGCCATTCTCAAGCAGCACAGCGGCGGCACCGGTACTTCCCACATTCACCGATGCGCTCGGCGCCTTGATCACAGCGCCGCCTTTCATGACAAAGCTGCCGATTTCTCCTGGATTGATGCTGATCATCGGCAGGAGACCGTTGCTGGCGAGATAGGCTTCCGTGGCATCGGCGGCCGGAATCGTCGAGCTCGATTCATCCGGCAGAATGGCGAGCAGGCTGCCCGGCTCGAAAATAATGTCGCCAGCAGTGGTGTTCTGATTTGTTGCGCTCGCGGTCAGGGTGACGGATCCGGCGCGAGTCACGCTGGTCGTCGCGCTGATTGCGCCTTTCTGGTCGATCGAATCGCCGATCAAAGTCACATTGCCGTCATTGACCGAGAGCACCGCATTGACATCATTCGTCACCAACCCGGTTCCATTGAGCGAGGGCGGAGTCGCGTTCTGTTGAGAAATGCCGGAGCCACTGATTGGCGTCGTCGAGACGGCGATCGGCCGGTTCACGCCGGTGGCGGTTGGCGAGGGATCCTGAAGCTGCACTGTGCTGACCGCCGCAAGGATGATCTGGCCGTTGGGGCTTGAGACGCCGCCGGCATTTGTCACCTTCGTGCCGAGCAGCGCGACATAGCCGCCGTCGCCGTTCGCATTGATGGCGGTGGTGATCTCAGCCCCTGCCTCGACCGTGATGGCGCCGGGAGCAAGACCACGGCAATCCGGGCAAGGAACTAGAACGGAATTGCTTGTAGCGGGGTTTTGCCCACTGCTGCCAAGGTCAAAAAGCACCGTTGGCTGCGGGCTCGCTGAGCTGCCGGTGTTGGTCTGATAAAGCCCGCTCTGCACGAAGCTTTTGTTGGCCGAGTCTTCGCTCCGGGGGACCCACACCAGCTGGCCGTCACTCAATTGCTTCTTCAGATAGCTAGGCGAAAACTGACTGGAAGACGAATTCGGGTTGTTGAAAGCGGAGGCATTCTGGTTGGTATCGATATCGAGCGAGGAGGCGATCAAACTGCCGAGATTGATCTGGCTCGTGCCGCCAAAGATGATGCCATTGGGGTTGATCAAGAGCACCGTGCCGTCAGCCTTGATATTCCCGAGGATTTGGCTGGGGATGCCGGTCGCATCGATGCGGTTCAAAGCCACCCAACTGGCATTGCCCTGCTGATCGAAAATCAGGGTCGTGTTGGGGCCAATGTTGAAATATTCCCAGGTCAGCACGGCCCGCGGGGCCGTCTGATCGATTGTCACAGTGACCTGGCCGTTGACCGTCGTTTGTGTCGGCAGGCTGGCGTTGATCCAGAGATTGGGATCCGTGTTGACCCTAGGATCGACGACAAGGCCCGGCGTCTGTGAGGTTTTGCCCTTGCCAATGCCGTTGATGATTTGGCTCGGGTTGGTGATAGCCGTGGCGCGCGCCGCGGCTTGGGCATTCCACATGCCACGGATGGTATTCAGGGCAGCGTTGAGCGATTGCTGCGACTGCGCCGCCGCTATGGCCGCCTGCTGCGATGCCGCCGTGGCGGCGTTGGCCGCGGCGGCGGCGCTCCCGGCCTGGCTTGGAGACCAATAGCCGTTCGGATTGGCGGCCGCCGATCCCGAGCCCATGATCAGCGCCGTGACGCTGACGCTTGCGAAAAGACGAGACCGGCAATGCCAGCGCGGCCGGCGCCCGCGCCTTAGCGTGGCGGTTCCATGGCGCATACCTATTGATCCCCGTGAACTTGGCTCCGCTATGCGGTGCCGGTGCGGGCTGAGTTCTCGACACTCTTACAGTAAGTCACAGGCTGACGACAGTCCTTGCCCTCATAAGTTTCTGTTTCCATGACTTGCGGCAAAGCTCAGGAGCCGGCTTTGGCGGCAAGCAGCAGCGCCTGCTCAAGCCCCTGCTGGGCTGCGGCGTGATGCGCGTCAATATCGAGAGCGCGGCGAAAGCTTGCGATCGCGTCGGCTTTGTGGCCCAGGCGGAGGGCGATCTGGCCGAGGCCCGTATGGGCAGCGGCTCGTTTGGGCTCGAGGGCGAGGGCATGTTTAAAGCAGATTTGCGCGCCCTCCAAATTGGCCCTGGCGATCGAAGTGCGCCCAAGCGCTTCATAAAAGGTCGGCTGCTGCTGCTGATTGATCTTCACCGCCTCTTGGAAATGGACAATGGCCGTCTCATGATGTCCAAGGGATTCCAGGGCCAGGGCGAAGGCGGCATGGGCGACATCGCTCTTCGGCGCCAGTTCGATGGCCTTTCGATATTGGGCCAGCGCGGCCTCGCCTCTGCCGCTGGCCAGCAACGCCTCGGCCAAAGCGAGATAAGCTTCGAGGAGCCGGGGAGCGCGGTGGACTGTTTCTTCGAGCAGCTGAAGGGCGCGTGCGTGGTTGCCCATCCGGCTTTCCAACGCCCCGAGATTGCAAAGGGAGCTGATATGGCCAGGATCCAGGGCCAACACGTGTTCAAACAGATTTTTTGATCGGTGCAGGTTCAACTCACGATGCTGGCGCAAGGCTTCGGAGAATAAGGCATCGCAAAGGATGGGATTCGCTGCCGGATGGCTTGATGGCGTTGGCTTGGAAGCATCTTGCGGCGGGGAGGCGCCGGCGAAGGCCCAGAGCGCCGCTCTGACCCCTGCGACGACTTCACACCAGTCGCCCGACGTCCTTTGACGGAACAGTTGGAGTTGCGGATACCACGGATGGTCCTTGGCCGTCGCCAGCCAGCGCCAATCGGCAAAAGAGGAGAGCATCACAAAGGCTGGCTTGCCGAGCGCGCCGGCCAGATGGGCAATGGCTCCGTCAATTGAGATCACCAGGTCAAGATTGGCGATGATCGCGGCCGCAATGGCGAAAAAATTCGGATCCGCCGGCAGCCGGGGATCGATGAGCCGATTGGCAAGGAGCTCCGATTGATCTTGACCGAGATTGGGCTCAAGAAGAACAAAATGCGTTCCTGGGCAATCCAGAAGCGGTAGCAGCGTCTCGATCCGCATGGATCCGAGAAGTTTGTCTTCGCCATCCAGGACAGCTCGCCAGTGAAGGCCAATTTTGAGCCCAGCAAGCTGACGAAAGGCCTCCCGCCAGCTCTCTGCCAGGACCGGATCGGGCATGAGATAGGGCCGTTTGGCTAGGCCGGTCTCTCGGCTGGGCCCCAAAATGTGCGGAAGCGATAAGAGCGGTGCATGCACATCACAGGACGGGATGGCGTCTTCGAGATCGGTTACGGCATCAATGCCGGCAAGCGAGCGCAAGAATGGAAAGAGCCGAACCGGTCCGCGCAGGACGACTTTCGCGCCGCGCTGTTTCAGCGCGGGCAGGTACTGCGCACAGAGGAGCAGATCGGACAAACGATCATTCGAGTGAACAAGAATGGTTGTTCCCGCCAGATCCTCTCCCTGCCAAACTGGCTGGCCTTCCGGCAGGAGCTTTGCCCCAGAGTTCGGGCCAGCCGCGCTTTGCGCATATTGCGCCCATGCCGCCTCGTAGGCTCCCGCTGCGAACAAGCTCGCGGCAAGCGCTTTGTGCAAATCCGGTCGCTCGGGATGGCGAGCGAGCGCATCGTGCAGGAGCGCGCTGGCGCTTGCTGCATCACCGGAATGGTTCAAGAGCAAAGCCAGATGAAGCTGTGGATCGGGATCGTCGGGGGCTTGGCCGCTTGCCTCCCGACAGTATTCGGCAGCCATATCGATCATGCCTAGGCCCGTGAGCGCCTTGGCCAAACCCAGGTGCAGGTGCCAGGCAGCGCGACTGGTGTCCAGAGAAAGCGCAGCGGCATAGGCCGCGACCGCCTCCGGATAGCGATGCGTGGCAAGGAGGAGGGCGCCGAGATTGGCATGCGCCGCTGGATCCGATGGTTCGAGGCTCAAGGTGCCAACTAGATATTCCTCCGCGCGGGCCATCTGCCCAAATTGCAGAGCAATCAGTCCTCGTAAATGAAGAACCACGGGCTTGACGCTGGGCTCTTCAGACAAAGTGGCAAGCAAGGCGTCAGAGCTGTCAAAGCGGCCTTCCTTGTACAAAGCGAAAGCCCGGTCCAAAATCTTTTGGACAAATTCCTGCTTTTGTTCTTCCGCAGGTTCAAGCATCGAGGTTTTCGCGTGGGAGGGCTGGCGCCGGAAGAGCCAAATGCGTGGCCGGATTTCCCCCGCTTGCGATCCGCTTTTGACGAATAGCGCACCAGTCAGACCACAACCGGACCAGTTCGCGCGACAGAGTGCGGGCAAGAAGCGGCGCATTGCAAAGCGGTGAGGCCGCAACGCGTTCGCGCAGGCCGGAACGCAGCTTGCCGAGTTCTTCGCGCTGAGAACTCCAGGCGACCGCCTCGGACACATAATTGTCGATCGAATGGGTGCAAAACTGCGGAAGACCAGCCGCTATCAGATGAGCCGCCGCATGCCGCCCGGCAAAAGTATCTCCGACATAAGTCACGGTCGGAACGCCCATCCACATGGCCTCGAGCGTCGTGACCCCGCCTGAATAAGGGAAGGGATCAAGCGCGAGATCGACATCCGCATAGGCAAGTAGGAGCTTCGCTTGCTCCGTCTGGCCAATGAGGTTGACACGGTCGCGTGGAACGCCACCCCGGCCGAGAACCCGGTAAACAGCTTCTTGTGTGGCGGCTTCGCCAAGCCCGCCGTAAACCATCAGAATACGCGCGTCCGGAACTTGCTCCAATATTCGTGCCCAGGCCTTGCCAACTTCTTGATTGAGCTTGGCAGGCCGGTTGAAGCAGCCGAAGGTAAAGCGCTTCTGGCCAAGAGCCGGCAGGGGCGCCACGTCCGGCGCATCAGTCGGCGGATGATAGCAAACATAGCAGTCCGGCAGGCGCACCACCGGTTCGACGTAAAAGACATCGTCCTCCGGGGGGACCTCCACAGGGTCGGCGATGAGGCCATCATAGGTGTCAAGGCCAACGGTTCCTACATAGCCCGCCCAGCCAAGTTGGATCGGCGCCGCCCGATGCGCGAAAACCGATAGCCGGTTGCCGGCTGTGTGGCCTGAGAGATCGAATAGGATATCGACGCGATCCTCGGCGACCAATCCAGCGACAGCGAAATCATCGAGATCGGAAATGTCTCGCCAAGCCGTAGCGAATTTCTTGTAGCGCTCGCTAAAATCGTCATCCTCGCGCTTGCGGTCCGTCTTGTAGCAATGAATCTCGTGGCCTTGCGCTGCCAATTGCTCGAAAGCGCGCAAGGTCAAGAAGGCGACCGCGTGGCGATGCATGTCGGCGGAGACTATCCCGAGGCGCGGAAGGCGGGCGGGGTTGGGATCATTGGCAAAGGAAAAACGATCGGTCGGCGCGCCGGGCCGGTAGAGCGCGGCCCATCTCTTGTGCTCGCGGAGCAGTTCGGCCTTAGTTACGCCGGGCTTGTGCTGCAAGGCGAACAGCAGCGTTCCGGCAATTTCGGCATTTTCCGGCTTGAGTTCACCTGCCTTCCGATAGGCCGCGACAGCGTCTTCTATGCGGCCCTGGCCGAGGAGCCCAAAGCCAAGCGCGACATGATGTTCCGCCTGCCGCGGATCAAGCTCAATCGCCCGGTGGATGTAAGTGAGCCCCTGCTCATAGCATCGATGATTGATGAGGAACTGGCCAAACACATATTGTGACAAGGCAATGTCAGGCGCGACCTTTGCCGCCATTTCGAACAAACGGCCGGCCTGGTTTTCGCGTGCTGCTGCGCCAAAATTCAAGCCGAGCTCGATGATGGCCTTGTAGTTCTTACTGTCGAGCGCGGCCGCCACATGCAGATCGTCGACCCCTCTATCGAACTGGCCATCCATGGCGAAAGCGAGCCCGCGGGTCCGGTAGGCGTCTGCATAGGCGCCGTCGCAAGCGATCGCCTGATCCAAGGCTTCGATCGCGTCTTTACGCCGGTTTTCCGTGAGGAGGGCAAGACCGAGGCTGAATTGTGCAAGCGGCATATTCGGACGCAGCCGTAGGCCTTTCTGCAGAAAAGGAATGCCTTCAACTCGACGTCCAGTGCGGGCCAGGCAGGTTCCGATTTCGGCAAGGGCTGGCGCATGGTCCGGCACAACTTTCAGCTCTGCATGGAACGCCTCGATAGCTTGGTCGAAGCGATCTACGTGGCATAGAGCCACGCCATGACAATAATTGAGCCCCGGCTCATCCGGGGCCAGCCGCGCTGCTTCCCGAAAAGCCTGCAAAGCGGATTTCCAGTGGTTGGTTTTCGCCGCTGCGACACCCTGAGCACGGAGTTTCTGCGCCTTGCGCTTTGCGGGTGGGGCGGTGTGCCCAGACCCCAAGCTCGGGACGTCGGCTCTACCGCGCATAGGAACCTTGATAAGGTCTCCACTGGCCAGCAACGGGCGGCTTTCTTTCCAGATACTCCAGCATTTGCAATTGCTTTCCAGGATTCTAGGCGGGCTCGTGAAAGCAAAATAGAGCAAATAAAGCTAGCATGTCAAAAAAACTTCTTCGAATATGCGAATCTTTGTGCAAGGTCCAGAAAGCTGTCCGATTGAACCCCATGTACGGTTTTATTCTTGATTTATCTTCAGTCGTACTTGAGGGGGCAGTATTTATACTATTTAATCGCGACAGTTTGATGAAGGTTTCGCTACGGTTTGTCTAAGGAGACATCCATATGGAGAAGTTAATGAAAGCGCATTCGCGATCCAATCCCTTGCTCAGCACCGCATCGGTCCTGGCATTGACCGCAATGGCCACAATCACCATGTCGCCAACGCAACCCGCCGAGGCGGCCGAGACCATCCTTGGCGGCGGCAGCACGCTCTTATCCTTGTCGGGCCGCCAGGTCTTTGATTGCTACCGTGGCAGCGTTATATTGGGCGATGGCTATGTGATCGGCACACCCTTCCCAGAGCCCGGCAAACTCCCCCCGACCTGCACAGTCGGCGCGGCCCCGGCCATCACGAGTCTTTATGCGGGTGTCGGCAGCGGCAGCGGTCAGAGGGCCTTCATTACCAATAACCCGCATCTGCTGCTCCAGTCGCCGGCGACGGGCACGGTCACGACCCTGTCGTATTTCCCGCTGCCTGCCGCGAAGCCAAAATACTTTGGCTTGCTTGGCACATATCCCTATCCCAAGCTTGATTTTGGGGCGTCAGACGCACCGCTTCCGAATGTTCCGGCCAACAGCCTGACCACTGTATCCTACAACACGAGCCTGTTTGTCCCCTCGACGAATTGGCAAACGCTTCCCTCCACGGCCTCGATCACGATACCGTCGACGGCCACCTCCGTTGCCAATTATAGCACCGCAAAATTTGGCGAGCCGATCCAGATTCCGGCTGCCGAAGTGCCGGTTGCTATCATGATCAATACGGCAACGACCACCGCCGCGGTTTGGGACATCCGCTCAAGGATCGGCGGCACAGGCGCTGGCTCAGCTATTCAGCTCACCGCTCCGCAACTTTGTGCGATCTTTTCCGGTCAGGTGACAGAGTGGGGAGACACCACGACGAAGATCACCTGGCTCAACAACTCCGGAGTCCAGGCCTCCGAGCTCTTCGACGCAGCCAATACCAGCAAGAACACTGGCGCCGGGGCTTCTTATCTCTCCAGCGGAAAGCTGCCGATCCAAGTCGTCTACCGTTCGGACGGCAGCGGCACGAGCTATATTATGACCAACTTTTTGGCCGCGGTCTGCCCCCTATTCAATACGCCCACGAACAAATATAAGGAAATCTTCACAGGCGCGGGCCTGACTGGCGGCAAGCCCCTCCCGAACACCAGCTTTTCTAACTTGGTCAACAACATTAAGGAAGCGGCGGTCCCCGGCAGCAGCACGGCAAACTGGATCGGCACATCGGGCAGCGGTAATGTGGCTCTGGCGGTCAACGGCGATAGTGCGAATGCCGGCCGGATCGGCTACGTCAGCGCCGACTTCACCAAGCCCTATACCACGACCACGAGCGCGCCACTCTCCGCGAGCATCCAGGATGAGCACCTGCGTGCGAACGGCATCTACCATCCGGGTGTTGGCACGGGCCAGACGACCTTTATCGCGCCGACCCCGGCGAATGCGTCCCTGGATTGGACCCACATCACGGCGCCCAACACGACCACCGCAACATTCAACAACTGGAATGTCTACGACCAGACCTTCACAAGTGGTGTGAGCGGCGGCGTGAATCTTGCCGGCAAAAACGTCCTGCCATTTGAGATGTCCCAGGATGCCTATCCTCTGACCGGCACAACCTTCCTCGAATTCTATAGCTGCTATAGCGATACGGCTGGGACCCCGCGCGTCACGGCGATCACGAGCTACCTCGCTTGGTACCTTGGGGGGAGCAACAGCAGCTATCCGCATGGCACGCCATCGACCATCACCCGGACGGTCAAGGCGTATGATCCGGATGTGGGCGACGTCCTAAGAAACAATGGGTTCAATACTTTGCCGGCATCCTTTGCTGGCGCGCTCTACGCGCAATATGTGCTGCCAAGCGCAGATCATGGCAGCACGCAAGCGATAGCCGCCTACAAGACGTCCGGCGCTCAGGTTGATGGCTGCAAGGGCGTCACCGGCGGCGGCGCCAAATAGCGAGGCTGACCGCGAGCTAATGGCTAAAGCTCGCATTTTCCAGCCGCAGTTGCGAGCGGCTTGACGAGTCGCTCGCCTTTAAATTTCCCTCAAGCCATGGATTCAAAACCGATGAAAAGGGGACAAGCGCTTCCATGCAACGCTTGCTCAGCTCCCGCCAACCTTCTCCCCGGACTGGATCGGGCCTGATAAGACCCTTTGGCCGGGAGTTCTTCGGGTTTCCACTCGACATGGGCGGAAGCGACTAGAGCGGCGCATCCGCTTCACAGGTCAGCATGGCGTCTTCGAGATCGATTACACAAACAACGCCAGCAACCGAGCGCACGAATGGAAATAGGCGCACAGGCCCGCGCGGGCGCTCTTTCTCTCTCAGCTCGGGTTGCACAAGCGGCATATTCGCACGCAGCCGCAGACCTTTCTGAAGAAAAGGAATGCCTTCAACCCCGGCGTCCAGTACGCGTCGACAGATGCCGATTTTCAAGAGCACTGAACCCCGCCCCATCCTGGGCCAGGCGCTGCTTCCCGAAAGGCTGCAACACTGATCTCCAGCGGTTGCTCTTCGCGGCTGCGACACCTTGAGCATGAAGTCTTTGCGCCTTGTCGACTGAATATAATCAATAAACATAATTTATCAATAAATTGGATCAGAGGGGTTTTTTGTCGGTTTTAGATGGAAATAAGTATTTTGACATACTAACTAGAATTACTGTATTTTAGACGAGCCCGTCCAGAATCCCAGAGCAATTGCAAATGCTAAAGCGCCCGGAAAGAAAGCCGGCCTTTGCCGGCCAGTGCAGACCTTATCGAGGCTCCTATGCGCGGTTTGAGCTGATGTCCTGGGCGTAGGGTCTGAGCGCGCTGCGCCCAGCAAAGCGATTTGACCGCATCCATATGGAGAACTCTATGAACGCGCATTCGCGATCCAATCCCTTGCTCAGCACCGCATCGGTGCTGGCATTGACCGCAATGGCCACGATCACCCCCTCACCAATGCAACCGGCCGAGGCGGCCGAGGCCATCTACGGCGGCGGCGCCACGGTTTTAGCCCCGACGGCCCGGCAGCTCTTTGATTGCTACCGTGGCAGCGTTATATTGGGAGATGGCTATGTGATTGGCACACCCTTCCCGGAGCCGGGCAAACTCCCCCCGACCTGCACAGTCGGCGCGGCCCCGGCCATCACGAGTCTTTTTTCAGGTGCTGGCGGTGGCAGCGGTCAGAGGGCCTTCATTACCAATAACCCGCATCTGCTGCTCCAGTCGCCGGCGACGGGCACGGTCACGACCCTGTCGTATTTCCCGCTGCCTGCGGCGGTGCCAAAATACTTTGGCTTGCTTGGCACATATCCCTATCCCGAACTCGATTTTGCGGCGAACGACGCACCGCTTCCGAATGTTCCGGCCAACAGTCTGACCACTGTCTCCTACAACACGAATCTGTTTGTTCCCTCGACGAATTGGCAAACGCTTCCCTCCACGGCCTCGATCACGATACCATCGACGGCCACCTCCGTTGCCACTTACAGCACCGCAAAATTTGGCGAACCGATCCAGATTCCGGCTGCCGAAGTTCCGCTCGCCATCGCCGTCAATACGGCAACGACCACCGCCGCGGTTTGGGACATCCGCTCAAAGATCGGCGGCACAGGCGCGGGCTCGGCTATTCAGCTCACCGCTCCGCAACTTTGTGCGATCTTTTCCGGTCAGGTGAAAGAGTGGGGAGACACCACGACGAAGATCACTTGGCTCAACAACTCCGGAGTCCAGGCCTCCGAGCTCTTCGACGCAGCCAATACCACCAAGAACACTGGCGCCGGCGCTTCTTATCTCTCCAGCGGAAAGCTGCCGATCCAAGTCGTCTACCGTTCGGACAGCGCCGGCGCGACCTTCATTCTCATCAATTATCTGGCCGCCGTCTGCCCCCTGTTCAATACGCCCACGAACAAATATACGGAAATCTTCACGGGTGCTGGCCTGACCGACGGCTTGCCCCTCCCGAGCTCCAAATTTACAGATCTGATCAACAACATCAGTAAAGCGGCGGTCCCCGGCAGCAGCACGGCCAACTGGGTCGGCACAACGGGCAGCGGGAATGTGGCTCTGGCGGTCAACAAAAAGAGTGCGAACGCCGGCCGGATCGGCTATGTCAGCGCCGATTACACCGAGCCCTATACCACGACCACGACCGCGCCACTCTCCGCGAGCATCCAGGATGAGCACCTCCGCGCGAGTGGCATCTACCATCCAGGTGTTGGCACGGGCCAGACAACCTTTATCGCGCCGACCCCGGCGAACGTGTCCGTGGATTGGACCCATATCACGTCGCCCAACACGACCACCGCAACATTCAATAACTGGAATGTCTACGACCAGACCTTCACAAGTGGTGTGAGCGGCGGCGTGAATCTCGCCGGCAAAAACGTCCTGCCATTTGAGACTTCCCAGGATGCCTATCCTCTGACCGGCACGGCCTTCCTCCAACTCTATAGCTGCTATAGCGATCCGGCTTCCGGGACCCCGCGCGTCACAGCGATCACGAGCTACCTTGCGTGGTTCCTGGGGGGAAGCAACAGCAGCTATCGGCACGGCACGCCATCGACCATCACCCGGACGGTCAAGGCGTATGATCCGGATGTGGGCGCCGTCATAAGAAACAATGGGTTCAATCCATTGCCGGCGTCCTTTGCTGGCGAGCTCTACGCGCAATATGTACTGCCCAGCGCAGATCATGGGAGCACGCAAGCGATTGCCGCCTACAAGACATCCGGTACTCAAGTTGACGGTTGCAAGGGCGTCACCGGTGGCGGCGCCAAATAGCGAGGCTGACCAGGAGCTAACGGCTGAAGCTTTTATTTTCAACCACGGCTGCGAGCGGCTTGAACGAGTCGCTCGCATTTAAATTTCCCTCAAGCCACGGATAAATAAGTCCCGCACAAGGGCGCCTTCCAATCCAGGCTTGAGAGGGACGAGTTCAAGCCGAATTCAAAGTGGCAAGCAAATATTTGATTGCGACGGTAAGCTCTTTGATCTTGTTCATCTTGGCAGTCTCAAATCGGGGCATGTTCCATCTCCGGTTCATCGGTGCGGCAGAAGTGGAGATGTGAACACCAATGGCGGTTCGCGGTAAGGAAAGACCGAGTTCCCGAAGTTTGGGCCATATTGCTGCTTGACCGCTGGGACATTGACGACCCCAAGCGAAATGTCTGGAGAAGTCGCGCCAAACGGAGCAATTGGCAGGGAACCAGTGGCCTGCCCGACTTGGCGCTTGAGCTCCAGATTGAGACAGTCGAAAGAGCGGCTTCCCCCGATGGTGACGTCCACACATCTCTCATGAGTGGTGCTCGATGGGCCGCCGGTGCCGGCTTGGCCAAGGTCCTTTGCGTAGCCTGGCGCCTCGCGTGACGCCAAAGCCATGACAAAAAGAACAAACGACAGAATGGCCTTGATTGTGGACTTCTTTCTGTCGCTCGGGTGGCGTCTAAATCGATGGAGCATCCTTCAAAGACCGTGCAACGAATGTGGACGTGTCTGCGATACAAGCTCGATCAGGCTTCTATTGAGTGGAGCCAGATCGGGTAGAGTGGGACTTGCTCCGGCAAGGCATAAGGGCCGGCATCTTTGGGGTCGGGCAGAACTTCTGGCAAAATCTCCAAAGGTCGGAACGGGCACCGAACCAGTAACCGGATAATGATGTGCCAGGAGTTCGGCGCGGACGGCTATACAATAATCAACTGATTTGACAGAGAATCGTTCCTCGCCGTGGCCGGCCCGGTATTTCATGGCCGTTGTACATAAGTCTTTCCCAGCCAAACGCCAAGCCTGTGCCAAATACTCCACGCCATAATGAATGTTGGTCTCAGGCACCATCAGCTCGGTGTCCGTTCCCGTAAATCCCATCATCCGCGCGGTCGCGGGAAGCACTTGCATCAAGCCAACTTCGCCGGCACTACCGATTGCGTCGGGATGATAAGCGCTTTCGACGACCATGACCGCCTGGGCGATTTCGGGCGGTATCCCGGTCGCTTTTGCCGCATGTTCGGCAAGCTGCCGATAGAATGAGGGAGCATCGCTGGAAGGCAGGGTGCTAACGGTTGGATTGGTGCTATCGCTGGTCGCTTCCACGCCTGAAGCAATGGTGGTGAATAACGCAAGCCACAACACCAATAGTGCAAGTAAGGACATAGCCTGAAGACGTCCGTTTTTAAGAGACCGGCAACTTCGGGTGGCCAGCCAGCCCACCTCTGCGCCTCCAGCCTGGCGAATTTGCCATTAGCAGTCGTGCAGAGGTATAGGCAGAGTTTGGCGCCGAGGAGGCAAGGACAACCGCTGGCTCACTCACTTGGACGAAACTTGATTTGTTTCGCTCATGAGGTTGGTGAGCGCGATTTCATTGATGGCAGGCGGATTTTGCTTCAAGAGCTCAGCCAAGTAAGCTCGCCGGTTTGCGGCCGCTTTTTCGTCCCGGAGGCGCTGAATGAGCTCTTCCTTTACCTCCTCCAAAGGGCGCGTGTAGGCGGATTTGGTATCGATGAGCTTGATGATGTGCCAGCCGTCATCCAGCTTCAATGGCGGCGAAATCGCATTCTTCGCGAGGCCCGCGACAGCTTCCTTGATTTCAGGTCGAAGCTGCGACTCCATCACCCAAGCCGGTGTACCGCCGTTATCGGCCGCCAGCTTCTCGTCGCTGTCGGTGCGCGAAATGGCGTCAAAATTGGCATCGGGATGTTTAAGCTTGAGTTGAATTTCTGCCAATTTGCCGGCGGCCTTCTCGGCTGCGGCCTTCTCCGCCCCACGCGGCAGTGCCACATAAATCTGCGCCAAAAGAAATTGACGGGGTACTAGAAATGCGGTTTTGTTGGCCTCATAAGCGTTGCGGACCATGGCTTCATCCGGGAAATCCGCGGCTGGCTGTGAGAGAGACCGCAGGTAGGAATCGACAATTGCGATCTCGCGCGATCTTTGCAGTTGTTCGGCAATATCCGGCTTCTGGTCCCAATGTTTTGCGAGCGCTTCCTTGAGCACAAGCTGATTGGCAAGAAGTGACCGCACGAGTTGGCTGAGAAGGGCTGGATCTCGCGCCAGGGCAGCTTGATCGCGTGCGCCAAGGCTTGCTATGAAAGCCCGCAAGTTTTCTGCCTTAAGGTCTGTCGCGCCGATGCGAGCGATCACCTCGCCTTCCGCCGTCTGTGTGGAAGGACGGGGGGCGGAAGCTTGTGGCTTCGCAGGCGTCTGGGCCCGTACCGAACTTTGCGCTGAGACCCAATTGGGAGAAAGGAAACTCACCGCCAGGGTCAATGGCACGGCAAGACGGATCCGAGTAAAGGCTGTCCTCATGGGGGCTCTCGTCAAAAAAGCGTTCATTGGCTGGCCTTCTGTTCCAAGATCTTGTCCTTATAGTCCTGTAGCTCGTTCTGAACTTCAACACGTTTAAAGCCGATTAGCGGCTCATGTGCGGCAAGCCAATCGCCGAGCAGCAGACTATCGAGGTGCTGAAGCAAATCGTTGCCAATCGCGACAAGCTTGATATTGCGTTCCGAGCAAGCTTTCGCGCTGGCCTTGAATGTCTTGGATTCAGATTCAAACTTGGCTCGCTCGGCATCTTTTGCGCGCGCCACATCGGCGGCTTCTGAATAAGCCGTTTTCCATTTTTCCAGCGCTTCATTGCGCTCATCAAGGCGCTTATTGAATTCATCGACCGCCTCATCCTTGGCTTGCTCGGCGGCCGTGATTTTGGCTTTCGAGTCCTCAAGATCGTGCTTTAGGCCATCTATCATTTGATTGCTTTCAGCCTGCTTGGCCTGCAAAACGGCGATCTGGTCCTCCAGCGAGCGGGCCTGAATGAGGGCGTTTCTCAGCGCAGCGCGCAGACGGTCGCTATCGGATTGAGCTTGCACCGTCCAGGGCCATCCAAGCGCCGTCACAGAAAAGATGATGAGCTTCGTGAGGGGTCGCTGAGACCTAGAATTTCGCATTGAGGTCGACCTGGAGGGTATCGTCTCTGTAAACAGGGCCAGCCAGTGCATTGGCGCTATAATACTTTATGGTCATCCACACATTGGAGGAAAGGGCTAGCCTTCCGGTCACGATAAAGCCTTTGAGATTCGTGCCACCTCCACCAAAATCCGGATCAACGAAGGCGTCGACCGTCGCATCGGACTGCAGGTACTTGTAGGCAAAAGCGACATTCCAGTCCCAAATCTGCTTTAACTCCGGATGACCAACCGTTATCCGTGCCATGTAGCCTGTATTGCCTCCGTTAAACGGTCCGATCGAGCCATTGGTCGTGCCGGCAAGATTATTGACCGCGATCTGCCCTATTGCTGGGGCGTCGAAAGCAAGATTCCTCACAAACTCGCCGTCAAGAATGATGTGCACAGGGTCGAACTGCGAAAAGTCCAGTTGCCCTGTCAGGTCGATTTCCCGGAACGCGCTTGCCAATCCATAATACTGAAATTGCGGCCCGACAGTACCATTCGGAAACGGAATAATGTCACGGAGCGCCATATAAGTGTTGCCCTTTTGGGCGAAGGAAGGCCGCAACTCGTCGGTATCGCAGACATCCGTTACAGAGGTGACGAGGCAAGGAGAGGACAATCTTCCTTGGACATCCGAGAAATCATAATAGCTGGCGCCTAATCCGAGGTGAACGTTTTCTGCGATATTTCCAAGAAAACCAAGTTGAGCGGCGAACAGATATTTATCCGTAGAGGAATATTTTGTGCCTCCCTGGTCGGTTCCAAAATTGAAATCCGTGTTGAAAACGGGGAAGGCGCCGGCGACGACGAACGGCTGAAAGTTTGGGAGGAGATCGTATTTCGCTTGAGTTGCAACACCGTCGAAATTCAGGTCCTTGTACCAAACGAGATCGGTTGGATGAAAGAAGGGGCTGTCGAAGCGGCCAATTTGCAAGTTAATGCTTTCGTTGGGTTGATATTTGAGAAATGCGCGGTCAAGCCACACGGCGTAATTTGAGAAGTTGCCTCCTTGCGCTCCGCCGGAGTAGCCAAAACTCTGGTTTTGAGACACGGGTGAATCATCTTGGCCGCTGGCAATGCGGATACCGGAAGAAAAGCCATCGGAGAGATCGGCATCAACCCCAAGTCTCGCGCGAAACCGGAACTGGTTCCGATCCGCATTGGCATCGAGTGTTGGCGGATAGGCCCCGCTCGTCGGATCAAAGGGAGGACCTGTATTGATGGCATTGTAGTTGACGAGATTTCCACTCGTATCGTTTCCTGGGGGAAAGTAATTCCCTTGGTAGCGCAGCCGTAAATCACCATAAAACCGGAGCCGCGAGGCCCATTCCGGATAGGTTCCTGGCGAGGCCCAGCCCTCTTTCTTGGCCTCCGTCATGACTTCATCCTTCACCTCGTCGCGCAATTCCTTTTTCACGATTTCCGGAACATAGGTGACGCGCTTCGTGCCGGGCGGCAATGCGGCGGCGGCCGCCGCAGTTGCCTTGCTCGCCGCTTCGTCGGCTTTGACTGTAGCCTCCTTGGCCGACTGCCGAGCGATATATGCCTCATCCTCGGCCTGTTTGATCAACGCCTTCGCCTGCTCTTCGGATATGACATGTTGCTGCACGAGAAGATTGATGAGGTTGATTGTGACATTCGGCGATAAGGCCTTCTTGCTTGAGACCTTGTGCTTCTTGGGCGCCGACGCTGAAGAATCATCTTCCTGCAAGGGGCCTTCGGCCAATGCCGTTGTTGCAAGCGAGGGCAAAAGAAGGATGAATAGCAGAAAAAAGAGTGTGTTTATGTATGCGGACATAAACCTCCGC
>DATJTB010000071.1:0-8767 GCA_035503795.1 Methylocella sp. | reverse complement strand
GCTCGCTCTTAAGCATAAAGAAGGCTGAAGGCATGATCCGGCATTTCTTCGTTTGGCTGCACCGCTGGGCGGGGCTTGCGATGGCTGTCTTTCTCGTTATCGTCGGTCTCACCGGTAGCCTGCTCGCCTTCGAGACCGAGTTGGAGCGTCTGATCTGCCCGCGGATTTATGCGACGCCAAGGCCCGGCGTGCCGCCACTCGACCTCGCCACGCTCGCGGAGCGAGCCGCGGCCCGGGTTCCGCAAGGCCGGGTGGTGGCGGTCGCCCTTTTTGACTCCGATCAGGCGCGGGTGGCGGTTCTTCCACGGGACGATCCGGCGACCGGCAAGCCCTACGAGATCGATTTCACGCAGCTCTTTCTCGATCCTTGGTCCGGGGAAGAACTCGGCCGGCGCCGGCACGGCGATCTTTCGCAGGGCCTCATCAATTTCATGCCTTTCATCTTCGAATTGCACGAACATCTTGCGCTCGGTTTATCCGGCATGTGGGTTCTAGGCATTGTGGCGCTGGTCTGGACTATCGACTGTTTCATTGGGTTCTATCTCACCCTGCCGGTGACGAGAGCAAGCTTCTGGCGGCGCTGGAAGCCCGCCTGGCTCGTCAAAGGGAAGGCCGGCGCCTACCGGCTCAACTTTGATCTCCATCGCGCCGGGGGGCTCTGGGTCTGGCCGATGCTTCTGGTTTTCGCCTGGTCGAGCGTGATGTTCAATTTGCCTTCGGTTTTTAATTGGGTGACCGGCGCCGTATTCGATTACCAGCAATACCCGTGGACGGACCCCAACGAGATCCCAAGCGCGGACTTTCGGGCGGCGCTCTCGACGGGGGAGCGGCTCATGGCGGAGCAGGCAACAAAATATGGTTTTACCGTGCAGCGCGCGGTTCAATTCAGCTGTTTTGCCACTTGTGTGTACGAGGTGAAAAGCAGCCTCGACATCAGTGACAAACTTCCCAATACTTCCATAACCTTCAACGCCGATACGGGTGCGTTGCTGTCGGTGGACTTGCCGACAGGGCAACATACCGGCAACACCATCTCCTCTTGGCTCTATTCACTGCACAAGGCCGACGTCTTCGGCCTTCCCTACCGCACTTTTGTTTGTGTGCTGGGGTTCGTGATCACGATGCTGTCGGTGACGGGTGTCACCATCTGGTGGAAGAAGCGCCAAGCGCGACTTTACCGCCGCGCCGCGATGTCGCAAGAGCCGGTGGCATCACTGCGCCTGTAGAGAGAGGTCACGCCAATGGTACGGCATTTCTTCGTCTTCATCCACCGCTGGGCCGAGCTTGCGATGGCTCTCTTTCTCGTCGTCGTCGGTCTCACCGGCAGCGTGCTCGCCTTTCGCGAGGAGCTGGACGTCTGGCTCAACCCCAAGCTTCTGACTGTCGCGAAGCGCGACGCGCCATTGCTCGACGGGTTCGTGTTGCACGAGAAGGCGGCGGCGCTTTATCCGGAAGCCCAGCTCAACTCCTCCATCCCGCTCTATATCGAACCTCGGCGTTCGGTGCGATTCGTGATTGTGCCCAGAACCAACTTCATGGCGAAAGCTGTCGAGTTCTATCTCGATCCTATACGGGCGAGAACCTCGGCGAACGCCGGATCTGGAGCGACCCCTCGCTTTCGCGCAAGAATATCATCTCCTTCCTCTACCGTCTGCATTTTGCCCTCGCACTGCCCTGGAGCACGGGTGAGTTGGGCGCCACTATTCTCGGAATCAGCGCGCTTGTCTGGACGATCGACTGCTTCATCGCCTTCCATCTGACTTTTCCGCTGCGGTAGCAGGTGACCGGCGACGCCGCGCCTGAGGCAAAATCCTGGTTGCGCCGATGGAAACCCGCCTCGCTCACCAAGTTCAACGCGAGCGCCTATCGCATCAATTTCGACATTCACCGGGCTTTTGGTCTTAGGACCTGGGCGATGCTCTTCATCTTGCCTGGTCGAGCGTCGGCTTCAATCTCGACCAAATCTATACGCCGGCGATGCGGGCACTGTTTGAGTTCTCGGACCCGGCGACCGGCTTGCCCGCACGGGGGAGCCGCTCGATCGTCCGCGTCTTGGCTGGCGAGAGGCTTACGCCACGGGACATGCCTTGCTTGAAGAGCAGGCGCGCCAGCATGGGTTCATCATCGAAAACGAAAAATATCTGTCATTCAATCGCGGCCGGGGGTTTACATGATCAATTCGCAAAGCTCACTAGACGGAGAAAAATCTTACCGGGCCTCGGTGACGTTCGACGCCGACACGGGCACCCTGTTTAAGGCGGCCTGGCCGGGACGCCCATCCGAGAAGACCGGCGAGGTGGTCACCCTCTGGCTTTACTGGCTCCACATGGCCTATGTCTTCGGCCTGCCGATGCAGATATTCGTTTGTATCATGGGGCGTGTCATGACCACGCTCTCCATCACCGGCGGTTCCCCGCAGCGCGGACGTTGCCTTCGTCATTCCGCAACAGCCTCCTCCGCCGCAACGCCGGAATGCGCCCTTGAAAATATCCGAGCCTTTCGCAGACACCGGTACCCAATACCGGTTTGTCCTCGCCGCCACCGATCCTGACGCCTTCGCGAACATCATTTTTGTCCTCTTCGAGGACTCAATCGGACAAAAATGTTTCACGTGAAACATTTTTGTCCGATTGACCGTTGAAAACCTGAGGTGTACTCAACCATGGGCCGGCTCGCTGAACCTGTGCGATCGCAGCAAAAACTTGTGCGATTTGGCGATCCCTCGGAACTCGAAGGTGTCCAGAAGAGCCAACGGCGCCATATTTTGTCCGCGGTTTCCGGCTGCGCCAGATTTTCGGCCTCGACCACGCTGCGGACGAACTTTTTCGCAAGATCGGAGCCAGCCGGCCTTCTGGAGATCAGTCCTTGCTTCCCCATCCCCCTCCGAGCGCGACATAAAGCGCAACTGTGTCGGTGAGCCGTTGAGCCTCGGTCTGAACCCGAGCATTGGCCGCCTCGAGATAACTCACCTGCGCGGTCACGACTTCAAGCTGCGAGACGGTGCCAACGTGCTGCTGCAGAATGATCCTATCAAGGTAGCGCTTTGCCGCGCCCTCTGCTGATCGAGCGGCGGAGACCGCTTTGGCATCATTCTGCAGGGCGCGCAACGCGTCGGCGACGTTTTGGAACGCCTTGATCCCCGTGTCGCGATATTGCGCTTTGGCCTGATCGAAGGCGGCTTCCACGGCCTTTTGCTTGTTGTAGAGCGTCATCCCATCAAAAGCGGTTTGCGCGACATTGCCCATGAGCGTGTAGCCAAAAGTCCCTGGGTAAAAGAGCTGCGTTAGCGAGAAGGCGCTTGTGAGGCCCGTTGCGGAGAGCGTAATGTTCGGCAGCCTGGCTGCGACCGCGACGCCGATCTGCGCGCTGGCCGCATGTAAATTGGCCTCGGCCGCTCTGATATCGGGGCGCTGCTCTAGGAGTCGTGATGGCAGGCTTACCGGGAGCTCGCGCGGCACGGAGAGCTGCGCCAGCGTGAAAGTCTCCTCCACTTCGTCCGACGGATAACGCCCAGCGAGGGCTGTCAGAAGATCGCGCTGCTGCCCCAGTCGACTTTCCAGGTTCGGCAACAGGAGGCGCGCCTGACCAAGCGCGGTCTCTTGCGCAAGGACGGCAGTTCCGGCCGCTACGCCGCGCGAAAGCTGCTGCTGGAGCAGCGTGAGCCCCTGTTCCTGCAATGCGATGACCTGGTGCGTCGCGGCGATCTGACCGCGCAGTGAAGCTTCCTCGATGGCGGCTCTGACCAGATTCGCAGCAAGAGTTAGCCGGGCGGCTTCCTTTTGATAGACTTGGCTCTCGCGCTGCGCGTCGAGCGACTCGATCGTTCGCCAATTCGCACCCCAGACGTCGAGCGTGTAGGAAATCTGCACCTGCTTCGTGAAAAAACCGTACGGCGTCTGCGAAAATGTTTGCGTCGCCGTCGTCTCTCCAGAAGATTCCGAATAAAGCGAATTGGAGTTCAACGTTACTTGCGGGAAGAATTGGCCCGTCGCCGCGAATGCATTGAACTGCGCAACGCGAATCGCGGCGTCGGCCGCCTCGAGGGTGGGACTGCGCGCCAAGCCTTCCTCGACGAGCTCGTCGAGGCGGCGCGAACCGAAGGCTTCCCACCAACGCTCGGGAACGTCCTCGCCCTCGCGAAAATGCTGTCCTCTGCCCGGCGACGCCGTTTTCTCAGGCGTGTATCGCGTCAATGTCGGCGCCTGCGGCCGTTCATAATCCGGCCCGACGGCGCAGGCCGAGAGAAGCCCCGCGAGCGCACAGAGTGGCGCGGCGCCCCGGGGGCGCCGGCGGCGGCGACGCGGCGCCTTGTGCAGATCACTCACGGTGGCGCGCCTCCACGCGATTGAGCCGTGCGGGAAAATAGCCAAACATCGTGCGCGACAACTGATGTAAAAGAGAAAGGATAACCGCTCCGGTGCAAATGCGCCAAATCAATTCCGCGCTCAGCAATTTCTCGCCGAGAGCTGGCCGTAAGACAAAAGCTCAAGACCGAAATCGCTGCCTGGTAAGCTGAGCGGAACACATATCACATGGGGCGGACCCGCGCCAAAAAGGAACCAAAAGGCTTGACCAACCGTCACCACCGGTGACAAAAAGTCCATCGGTCAGCGAGGCTCCCTGCCCGGGCGGCATCATTCCGTTAAGGCGGGCGGCATTATCTCACTCTACCCAGGCCGCATCATTAGAATGCGCCGCAAGGCAACTACGAAGATCGTTTAACAAGTAGTGAAGAAAACGACCTTCTTCTTCTCTGATGAAGAAATGGCCCCCAGCGAACATTTCCAATTTCATGTGTGCTGACGTTTCGACATTCCAAGCTTCCAGAGCCCTTTCCCCGATATCATCATCGCGACCACCGAACACGAAAATATTCGTTGGAAGTGGATCGCGCGTTTCGTAGCGGAAACTCGCGCACACCTTAATATCTGCGCGAAACACGTCAATTGTCATGCGCAACAAATCAGGATGCTCGAAAACGGTTGCTGGGGTACCACTCAAGTTTCGAAGCTCTTGAATCAATTCTTCATCGCTGTTCAACCGCGTATAATGTTCGTCATCGCGGCGCGACGGAGCGGCACAACACGCTGCAACGAGGGCTAAGGGGGAATGAGCTCGACGTTCTCTCAAATTATGCGCGCACCCGTACGCCAAAAGGGCACCCAGACTGTGCCCGAATAACGCGTAAGTGGTTGGAAGTGTGGGTATCAGCTCCGTCGACAATTGTTGAACAAGAGAGTCGAAATCTCGCAAGAGGTTATCGCCTATTCGTGTGCCCCGCCCGGGCAGTTCGACCGGTTGTACCTCAAGCCATTTCGGAAGATTTTTGCGCCACCGAAAATACGTGGATGCACTCGCGCCGGCGCAAGGAAAGCAATACAGAGTTAGCGTAGGCCGTTCACGGATTTTCATTGACAAAAAACCTTATGTTAAAAAATTGCGGCGTTATCACCGCTGATCATGTCGGAATTTGCTAGCGCGTCCGCGCAACATAATCTGATTATACCGCGAGGTCAAGAATCGGGCTCACTACATATGAAAATTTGGGGCAACATCGAAGCTGCGAAATTTTCGATATTCGACTGGAGTTAGTCTGCAATGGACATTGCGGGTCTTTAAAGTGTTGCAGAGGTTGGCGAAGGCGTCTACGAAAGCCTGCTATTTTTTAAGGACTACCAGAGTGTTGATCGCTTTCCTCTGAATTAAAATGCATTAGCAGTCTGCTGAAAAAGTCCTGTGAGGCACCGGCGGCTATGATTCACATTGTTTATGATGGCTCGGCTTGGTGGGCAGCAATGCGGTGGAAGTTTCATGATCAAGGCGGGCTGTTTTCCTACATCCCGCCGGATAAGCGGGTGCCAACGAACCATTCGCTGCGCAAGATACGCGCACTCGTTCTACGAGATACGATCGGAGCGGCAGTCGATGGGGCAATTGGATTATGATCTTCCTGTACCGCCGGTTTGTCGGCCTTGCGCCTGACGATCCGGTCTTTGCGCCAATCACCTTCGCCCGGTTCGTTACCCGCAGCGTTCGCGCAACTGCCGTTGGCCGCTCGCCTTCCTGCATGCTTCGCGCAGCCCCTATCCTCAGGGCTTCCAGTTTGGCGTGATCCAGTTTGCGCGCGTCATCTTTAATCATGCCTAAAAAGAATCACTTCCGATCCACCCCGTCAATCAAATTGTGATTCTTCTTCTGTTCTAATTAATAACTAGGGTGGGTCATTGCACAAAGCATTGCGGCGCCGCGCATTTATTCGCGCCTCAGGGCGTCAATGGGATTGAGGGCTGCAGCCCGGTGCGCGGGAAGGTAGCCAAAAACGACTCCCACTCCCGCGGATGCTGAGAGTGCGGTGGCTATGGTACCTGGCCCTATAATCAGCGGCCATCCGGAGAGACGCGCGACGAGGTAGCCGCCGAATGTGCCAAGCGCCAGGCCCACGGCACCCGCGACCACGCAGAGCACGATCGCTTCCATCAGAAACTGCGACAGGATATCTCGCTTTCGTGCGCCAATCGCCATGCGCAGGCCAATTTCATGGGTGCGCTCGGTGACCGAGACTAGCATGATATTCATGATCCCAACACCGCCGACCAAGAGCAAGATCGCGGTGCTCGCCGCCAGCACCGCGGAAAGCGTCGTGTGCGTCGCGTTCATCCCATCGACATACGTATTCGAATCCCCGATGTCGAACGGGTCTTCCTCACCGTCCCTGATATGTTTGCGTTCGCGTAAGAGGGACCGGACGATCGCCTCGGTGGCCTTGAGGTTCACGCGGGGAAAGGCTTTCAGATGAATCGTCACGATCTGATGGGCGCTCACCCTGCCTTCCTGAGGCAAGCGTGCTCGCGCTGTCGTGACCGGGACTATGATGAAATTGTCCATGTCCTCCCCGCCGACAGAACCGAGCTTAGTGCGTACGCCGATGACCAGCACCGGAACGCTGCCCATGCGCAGGTGCCGGCCGAGGGGTGATTCGCCGCCGAACAGTTCTTTCGCGACGGTCGCGCCGAGCACGGCGACCCGTGCCCCAGAATGAACCTCGTCCTCGTCGAAAAACCGTCCCTCCGCCATCTTCACGTCAAAAACATCGGCATAGTCGGCATCGACGCCCCAATATTGGGTCACCCAGCTTGTATTACCAGCGACAAGCGTGACATTGCTCCACACCTCCCGCGACATATGGCTGATGCCGGGCACCTGGTCGAACAAGGCTGTCGCATCCTCATCCGTCATAACCACAACCGGGCCGCGTTGGATGGCAGGATCATTTCCTATAACAAACGCGTCGATTACATTGAAGCCAAATGCCGTGATTTGCTGCTCGATCGCCTTGTTCGCGCCGCTATTGGCTGCGCCCAAGACAATGACACCGGCGACGCCGATGATCACGCCGGTCGCCGTGAGAGCTGTGCGCAATATGTTGAGGCGCAGCGTGCTCATTGCGTCTTTGAGCAAGCCAGTGAATGTCATAGCCATCCTCGGTATCGGCTCTTAAGGACGCCTCTTCTCGTGTAAATTTTTGCTGAGCTCGCCGCCGGCCATTTGTGCTCCTACTCGCGCCGCAAGGCGTCGATCGGGTTGAGAGCAGCAGCACGGTGTGCGGGAAGGTAGCCGAAGACGATCCCAGTCCCGGCGGCGGCCGCAAGTGCCAGGGCAATGGTGCGCGGCGCAACGATCAACGGCCAGCCGGACGCCTTCGCCACGAAATAGGCCCCGGCCATGCCGAGCGCGAGGCCGGCGATCCCTGCCACAACACAAAGAAGGACGGCCTCGGTTAGGAATTGGGCAAGAATATCGCGCCGACGAGCGCCGACCGCTCTGCGCAAGCCGATCTCGTGGGTCCGCTCGATAACCGCCACCAGCATGATGTTCATGACCCCGGCCCCGCCGGCGATGAGAGAGATCGCGGCCGTTGCCGCAAGGAGGGAGCTCAGCGTCGCATGCGACGTATTCATCAACTCGATA
Source organism: Methylocella sp. (assembly GCA_035503795.1). Classification (GTDB taxonomy): domain Bacteria; phylum Pseudomonadota; class Alphaproteobacteria; order Rhizobiales; family Beijerinckiaceae; genus Methylocapsa. Next base: position 799 of record DATJTB010000071.1, on the reverse strand, counting down.
TATCGCGTGGCGTCGAATACATCGAACATGTTTTGCGCACCGCCATGGACATTCTTGCGATCTCGCAGCAAGGCCAAAATGGACTCCTTGGCGGCGCTTCGATCTGCACCTGAAGCGGCTTTCAGTTCGATCGTGCTGAGTTGATTGGCGCTGACCCTGCCTTCCTGAGGCAGGCGCGAGCGCGCCATCGTGACCGGAACATAGACATAATTATCCATGTCCCGCCCGAGTAAAGATCCGAGCCTCGTGCGCACGCCGATGACTCGCACCGGTAGGCCACCCATCCGCAGAGTCCGGTCTATTGCGGAATTGCGTCCGAATAATTTGGCTGCGACGGCAGCGCCGAGCACGGCCACCTTTGATCCCGAGAGAACCTCGTCCTCGCCGAAAAACCGTCCTTCCGCGGTCTTCAAGTCGGCGATGTCGGCATAGCTCATGTCGACACCGCGGAAAATGCTTTTCATCCTCGTGTTTCCTGCGACGAGTATGATATTGCCCGTAATCTCCCTCGACACATACTGGATGCCGGGCACTTGCTCGAAAATCGCCGCCGCATCCTCATCGGTCAGCACCACGGCCGGGCCGCGCTGACTGGAGTTTTCGGCCTTGACTGTCTCTATAAACAGAGTGTTCGCGCCCCATGCTGCGATTTGCTGCTCAATCGTCTTGTTGGCTCCAGAGCCCGCCGCGTCGAGGACAATGATGCCTGAGGTTCCGATAATCACACCAATTGCCGTGAGGGCGCTTCTCAGCCTGTTGAGTCTCAGCGAAGTGATCGCCTCATAAAGATTGGCCCCAA
>DATJTB010000070.1:0-5985 GCA_035503795.1 Methylocella sp. | reverse complement strand
CAGGCATGCATGAATTTTCAAGCCCTCGCGCAAGGCTCGCCTATATCGATGAGCCGCCCACGGCCGAAGACTGTGGCGAGCCCATCCTGCTTATTCACGGCTTTGCCTCCAACCATGCGGTCAATTGGGTCTTTCCCCAATGGGTCAAAAGCTTGACAGTTGCCGGTCGGCGCGTCATCGCCTTCGACAATCGCGGCCATGGCCGCAGCGAGAAATTCTATGACCCGGCCGATTACAGTCTGCCTAAAATGGCCCAGGATGCCTGTGATCTCCTCGATCATCTTGAAATAGGCTCAACCGATGTCATGGGCTATTCGATGGGGGGCCGGATCGCCTCTTTCCTGGCCCTCGCGTCTGGGAAACGGGTGCGCTCGCTGATTCTCGGCGGCATCGGCGTCAATCTCATCGAGCGCGGCAGCCTGCCGCCCCATATTGCCGAAGCCATGGAAGCGCCGTCACTCACCGAGCTCACCGATCCGTTGCAGCGGATGTTTCGCTCCTTCGCCGAAACGACAAAAAGCGATCTCAAGGCGCTCGCGGCCTGCGCGCGCGGCGCGCGCGAGCCGATGCGCGCGACGGATGTCGGACAAATCGCCGTGCCTGTCCTGATCGCGGCCGGCACAAAGGATGAAATGGCTGATCATCCGCATCGCCTGGCCTTGTCGTTTCGCGCGGCTCGCGTTGTGGATATTCCGGGACGCGATCATAATCACGCAGTTGGTGACAAAGTCTACAAAAAAGCTGTCCTGGAATTTCTCTCGATGCGGCCCTGAACACCCGCCTTATCTAACCTATATTTTTCTCCAGTTTCGGGTAAAATTGGAAAAACGATTTCGCAGCCTGGAGGGCTTGGCTGGGTACTGGCGGAAGGGCCGTCCCGGAGATCAGCGGAATCGTCCTGCCTGAAGGAGGCAATAGCCATGGTTTCCCTGCAAGGGATGGCAAAAGTCGTTCCCCTTTCGGCGACCGATCCAGTCTTCCTGCGGCTCAGGGCGGAGGCAGAAGCCGCCTTACGCAAGGAGCCCGACATCGCCGGCTTTCTCTATGCCGCGATCCTCAATCTGGAGTCGCTCGAAGCGGTGATCATTCACCGGATAGCGTCGAGGCTTGGCCACCAGGTTTTTCCGGGCGATCTCATTGAACAGGCCTATCTCGAGGTAATTGCCGCCGATCCGGCGATTGCGCAGGCTTTCCGCGCCGATCTTGCGGCTGTGGTGGATCGCGATCCGGCCTGCACCCGGCTGATCGAGCCGGTGCTATATTTCAAAGGCTACCAGGCGATTGAGACCCACCGGCTGGCGCATGCGCTCTGGACGGCCGGGCGGCAGGATTTCGCGCTCTATCTGCAGGCCCGCGCCTCCGAGGTTTTTCAGACCGACATTCATCCCGCGGCCCGGATGGGCAAGGGCATCTTTCTCGATCATGCCACGGGTCTCGTCGTTGGCGCCACCGCCACCATAGGCGATGATGTGTCGATGCTGCAGGATGTGACATTGGGCGGCACGGGCAAGGAGCGCGGCGACCGCCATCCGAAAATCCGTTCGGGGGTCTTGATCGGCGCCGGCGCCAAAATTCTCGGCAACATCGAAATCGGACATTGTTCGCGTATTGCGGCCGGTTCTGTGGTCCTGCATCCCGTGCCGAACAATAAGACGGTGGCGGGGGTGCCGGCGAGGATCATCGGCGACGCCGGTTGCGCCGAGCCTTCCCGCACAATGGATCAAATTCTCTCTTTCATTCCGGACGCCGTATAAGGCCGGAAGCGATGTGGCGTATCGACTTTTCGGAAGGCCTGGCCGAAGACGATGCGGGTTTATCGCTTGTGACGGTGGCGGCTGCCCCGCACGGAACAATCCAGCGAGGCAGCCGCGAGAAGCCCGACGGGATTCGGGGTGGCTTCTCGATCGGAATGGTCATTTCAAGGCGGCGAAATCGGCCCCGAAATTGATGTGATAGGGAAGCCCGTCGATGACGAAGGCGGGAACCGATTTCACAGCGGCCGCTTCGGCCTCGGCGATCCGGTCCTTCGATGTGCCGAGATGCACGATTTCGACATCGTATTCTTTGGGATCGAGCTTGTCGGCGAACTGCCGTCCGCATCAAAGCAGACCGGACACCCCGCATGGTAGAAGACCGCTTTGCGTGTCATGATACTCTCTCCTCTACTAGGCCAATTCGACCGATCGGGCGCTGGCCATGGACACCCGATCCGATCCGGCTTATCCGCGACCTCAAAACTCAGGATTCGCCGTATGCCGAATGGTTATCTGTGGAAGGCGGGCGCTCACTCGCATAGCGACGCCAAACTTCCAGGTGACACACAGGCGCTGGGGCGAGATGGCTCCGGAAATCTGCAAGACGCGGATTGTCTTGATGAGGAGTTGCAGAAGTGCCGTCTGCTCGCTCGGGGTTAGCGCCCCAAGCGCCCGCTCCGTTGCCGTGATGGTAAGCCCGATGCCGCGCACAACCTCGCGCCCAGCCTCGGTGATGCGGATCAAGACGGCGCGAGAATCCGCCGCATCAGGCCGCTTATGCAGCAGGCCCTTGCGGATGAGGGCAGCGATCGAATCGGTTGCGGTGGGTTGTGTCACCCCGAGGTGATCGGCAATCGCGCCGATCCTCACGCCCGGCTCACCCCGGTCCGCCACGAAGGCCAGCGCATGGACTTTCGTCGGATTGAGACCGGCCGCTTTTCAAGACAAGCGGTGCCTGGGCGCTTCAGCCAAGCGGCTGCAAAAGTTCCCGATGGAGCTCGCGCAAAACATTCTTTTGCACTTTGCCCATGGCATTGCGTGGCAGGGCCTCGACGAAAAGCACACGCTTCGGCAGCTTGAATTTGGCAAGTTTCTGAGCAAGCGCCGCGATAAGCGCGGCCTCATCGCCGGTTACGCCCTCTTCGAGCACCACAGCCGCCGCGACAGCCTCGCCGAAATCGGTATGCGGCAGGCCGATGACGGCGCTTTCCACAACGCCCGGTAGCGCGTCGAGCTCGGCTTCGACTTCCTTCGGATAGACATTGAGACCTCCCGAAATGATCAAATCCTTGGCTCGCCCGATGAGATGGACATAGCCATTGGAATCCATGAAGCCGAGATCCCCGGTGATAAAAAACCCGTCCTTGCGGAACTCCTCGGCCGTCTTTTCGGGGTTGCGCCAATAGCCTTTAAAGACATTGGGGCCTTTGACCTCAATGATGCCCGCCTCACCCATGGCCAAAGGCGCGCCACTCTCCGGATCGGCGATGCGCAGGGCGACGCCCGGCAAAGGAGACCCCACCGTTCCCACCCGGCGCTCACCCTGATAGGGGTTGGAGGTGATCATATTGGTTTCTGTCATGCCGTAGCGCTCCAGAATGACATGGCCGGTTCGCTCCCGCCATTGCCGGTGCGTTTCCTCAAGTAGCGGCGCCGAGCCCGAAATGAACAGCCGCATGGTACGGACGGCGTCCGGGGTCAGTGTCTCGACCTGCAACAGCCGCGTATAGAACGTCGGCACGCCCATCAGGACCGTCACACGATCCATGAGCGAAAGGCAAAGGCCTGGGTCGAATTTCGCCAGGAAAAGAAGCTTGCCACCGCTCAGCATCACAGGATGGACCGCCACGAATAGCCCATGGACGTGATAAATGGGCAGCGCATGCAGGAGCACATCCTCATGGGTGAAGCGCCAGAGAGCGGCGAGCGTTTGTGCATTGGAGGCGAGATTGGCATGCGTCAGCATGGCGCCTTTCGAGCGGCCGGTGGTGCCGGACGTATAAAGGATCGCCGCTAGATCCTCCGGGCCGCGAGTTGCGTCTTGGAACGATCCGCCCGAGGCGGCGGAACGCTCGGCAAACGAGCCCCTCCCATCTGGCCCAAGCGTTTTAATGACCGCCACCCCGGCGCCGCGCGCGACAGGGGTCAGATCGCTGCACCGGGATGGATCGCAGACCAGCAGAACGGGCTCCGCATCAGCAAGGAAATAGGCGACTTCGGCGCTGGTATAGGCCGGGTTGAGCGGCAAAAAGACGGCGCCAGCGCGGAGGGTCGCGAGATAGAGGATCAAGGCCTGCGGTGATTTCTCCACCTGGACCGCGACACGGTCGCCCGCCTTGACGCCGAGCGTGGCCAGAGTCGCAGCGGCACGGGCGGAATACAGGTCGAGATCGGCATAAGTCCATGAAACGCCCTCCGCGGTCTCGAGAAAGACCCGGTCTTCGCGGCCCCGCAGGCCTTGGGTCAATTTATCCCACAGATAATTCATCTTTGGGGCCGATCATCGAGAAAGGTCAGAGCCGAGATGGGATTTTGTGGAACGTCGGCACGTGACTTGCTGAGGTCCCGTACCCGCTGGAGCGACGGGGCTTACGTTGAGGTTTGACCGCGCCCACATAGCGGCGGAGGTAGGCTGGGCCTCAATCGATGGCATATCAGGATCAGCGGATTAGATTCCGTCTAAACTATCAAGGTAAGGACGAGCTATGTTAGAAACAATGTAATCTACAATATAAAATTACATCTTGCGAGTTATTGTGCAATGCGTTACTAAGCTTAAAGGTTTTCCATCCAGGCAATCCTTCGGTGTCGCGATGATCATTTGTTCTTGCAACGTCATATCCGACGCCAGAATAAAAGCGGCGCTGGTGAGCGAAGATTATCCTAAGACGCCTTGCGAAGTCTATAAGTGCCTGGGGTGCAGCCCGAATTGCGGACGCTGCATTTCCAACGTGCGCCTTGTCATCAATGAAACATTGAGCATGCAGGCCGCCGGCGCCGCGGCTCAGACCGAATCGCAAGCTGGGGCCTTATGAGTCCCCCACTTCAGGGGTGCCTCTCTCACGCGTGACTCCGGAACGGCCCGGAAAAGCCAGTCCTCCAGCCTCCTTTTATCATCATCGGACGTCTAGCTATTTGGCCATAGAGCGGGATCAGCAAAAGTGTGAAGCGGTTTTGCGCCCGCATCCAGCTCTAAATTATGAGAATCGATCAGGTTTCATGATTTTGGATCGATTCGATCCAAAATCATCGTGATCTAACATTGGCATATCCCTCGCTTGATTTGCGACAGCCTATTGACACTCCCCACGGCAGCGCTAACAGTTTATAATGATTTTAAACTAGCCCGCCGCCCGCCCGCGGAGCGGTTTGCTGGGATAAAGTAAAAGACTGAAATCAAAAGGAGCCGTCTCATGAAGGGCGACGACAAAGTCATTGATTATCTCAACCGGACCTTGCGCAGCGAATTGGCGGCGATCAACCAATATTGGTTGCATTACCGGATTTTCGAAAACTGGGGCTACAAGGAATTGGCGAAGCAGTGGCGGGAAGAATCGCTCGATGAAATGCGTCACACCGACCGGGTGATCGCCCGGGTCCTTTTCCTTGAGGGCTTTCCCAATCTGCAGGTCCTCGACCCTTTGCGGATCGGGCAGACGGTCGAGGAGATCATTCGCTGCGATCTTGCGGCTGAACTTGCCGCCCGTTCGCTCTATCTGGAAGCGGCCGAATATTGCATCACCGTGCATGACCGTGTGACGAAGGAACTTTACGACGACCTCCTCATCGATGAGGAAAAGCACATTGATTTTCTCGAGACGCAATTGGAGCTGATCAAACAACTCGGCGTGACGCTTTATGCCCAGAAACATGTCGGCGATCTTTAAGCGGCTGGAAAAGTCATCATAGCTCTACAAACCGTGACCCATTCCCCACGCCAAGCTGATTCGCAAGGACGTCGTGAGGCTTGCGATGAAGGCTAATGAGGAGGGGCTTCGGTTGCGGCCATCCTATGCGCGGCTCGTCAAGCACGACGCCGTGGTCTCGTACGGCAGCGCTCCATATCGGAGTTAGAGCGGGATGAGCAAAAGTGTGAAGCGGTTTTGCGCTCGCATCATGCTCTAAATAACGAGAATCGATCATGATTCATGATTTTGGATCGCTTCGATCCAAAATCATCGTGATCCAAGAATGCGCTTTCCGGCGGCGAGCGCCAGCGCATCGCCATCGC
>DATJTB010000069.1:0-5039 GCA_035503795.1 Methylocella sp. | reverse complement strand
TCTAGTGCTAAGGCCGTGCCCAAGAAGCGACAGAGTCACCATTCATATGATGAAAGCGTCGATGAGCCTGCAAGGCTCATCGAGAATGAGCCGGCCGATGTTGAAGCGGAAGTTCCAGCCGAAGAGAACGAGCCCGTGGAGCAAAGCGAACAAGAAAACAAACCCAGCTCGGCGGTGTTTGAAGAAGAATGACAGAAAGGACGGACAACAAGTCCGTGCCACACTGTGGCACCAAAGCGGGATGATTTGGGATCGAATCGATCCAAAATCATGAAACGTGATCAATTCTCGTAATTGAGAGCGGGATGCGAGGCGCAAAACCGCTGCATACTTTCGCTCATCCCGCTCTAACGCGCCGACTGCTGGCGCGGGGTGGCGCTGCCGTTCGTATCTCCGATGGCTCAAAAACCAAAATTGGGACATGTCGCGCCGAGGCCAACCGAAAGGCAATGTTGAGCTGAGAGACGCCTCTGGTCATCACGATGAGGCGTTCCTTTAACTCGCTCAATTCGTGAGCCCAAAGGTGGGGGATCAACGCCAATGGAGCAGCTTCTCATCCTCACTCACATGGTTGTGGATATAGTCTTGGATCACCTTTGTGTCTCGACCAAATCGAAACGAAATATCCATGGCCCAGAAGTACGGCTCTACAAAATTGCGCTTTTGTTCTCCATGCACGCGCCAAATGAATCGCACTCTTGCCCTTGATATATCCAACCACCTGCGAAACAGCGTATTTGGGCGGAATCGATAGCATCATATGCACGTGATCGCAGCAAATTGAAGGAGTTTAAATGCTTAACGATTGTCCAGGCGTAAACACTTTTTGCTCTTGCATTTTCAGCACTCGACCCCTATGCCCCAGATGGACGACCAACCCAGGTCAAGGCCTAAAAGTTTGTGACCATTTATGTAATAGACGTGGCATAAATTATGTAATTGATGTGATACATTATGTAATGGACGTGACACAAAAAGTGGGTTGAAGCCGGAAGCAGAACATGACGATTCTTGTCACCGGGGGCGCCGGATATATTGGCGGCCATATGACGCTGGGCCTTCTCGACGCAGGCGAAAGCGTGGTCGTGCTCGACGATCTTTCGACCGGCTTCGCTTGGGCGGTGCCGCCTGAAGCCAAGCTCGTTGTTGGCGACTTTGGTGATGCCGCCCTTGTTGCATCCCTAATCCGGGAGTACAGTATCGACGCAGTCGCGCATTTCGCGGCCAAGATCGTTGTGCCGGAGTCCGTTGCCGATCCGCTGACCTATTATCTCAACAACGCGTCCAAGGCGCGAAATCTCATCGAATGCGCTGTGCACGGCGGGGTCGAGCATTTCATCTTTTCCTCGACGGCAGCGGTCTATGGCGAGCCGGACGTCAATCCCGTGTTCGAGACGGCGCCGCTCAGGCCGATCAACCCGTATGGCCGCTCCAAGTTCATGGTCGAATGGATGCTCGCCGACGTCGCCGCGGCCCATTCGCTGCGCTACGTGGCACTGCGCTATTTCAATGTTGCTGGCGCCGACCCACAGGGGCGGCTCGGCCAGTCCACGCCGGCCGCAACGCATCTCATCAAGGTCGCATCGCAAACGGCACTCGGTCAGCGCGCGGGGCTCGACCTGTTCGGAACCGACTATCCGACGCCGGACGGAACCTGCGTGCGCGACTATATTCAGGTCTCGGACCTCATCGAGGCGCACCTGCTTGCGCTACGCCATTTGCGCGCCGGGGGCGAGAGCCTCGCGCTAAATTGCGGCTACGGGTTCGGCTTCTCCGTGCTCGAAGTCATCGAGGTTGTGAAACAGGTTTCCGGCGTCGATTTCGAGGTACGCCTGAAGGAGCGCCGGCCGGGCGATCCCGCCTCTCTGGTCGCGGGCGCCGAACGCATACGAAGCGAATTCGGCTGGGTGCCAAAGCACAATGATCTTCGTGAGATCGTGCGGCAAGCGCTCGACTGGGAGCGCCGGCTAGTGGAGCGTAAGGCCGCAGAGCCTCAACAGCGTGTTGATTTGCGCCTCTCAACTTGAGAGCGATGCCTGAATTTCGTCGTCGGTCAGCCCTGCGACTCAGGCAAATACCCCAAGCTGCGGCACGGGATATTCGGCGCCGAGTAAGGTGGAAATGCGCAGCGCCATGATCTCACGGTCGCGTGCCGGAAATCCTTGCGGGTGGAACATCGCCGCGAGCGTCGCCATGATCTCGTCCAGCCAACCCGTTCGGGTACGTTCAAGGTTCACCGCCTGGCAATGGCTGGAACTAGAGCGGCGGACGATCAATTTGAATCGATCCGCCGCTCTAACATTTTGATTGAGCATTTCCCAAAACCGGTTCCCGCTTTTGGGTCCGATGCTCTAGACGGGCTCTTTCTCCTGATCGGCTGGGATGTAGGGGATCATACCTTTGTCGAACGCGATCTGCTGCACCTCGCGCGGCATGTGGCGCAGATCGACTATGAAGCCGTTCACCTCGGCCATCCACACCAGCGGGCTCTCATTCAACAGGCTGGGCAACAACCACTCGGGATTCAAGCGGCTGGTGTCCAGGGCCTGCGTGATCACACGGCTTTTAGCGATCGCCGTGTTTTGGCTGACGCCGAATCGGGCACAAAGGTCAGCCGTGGTCATGAAGGGCTTTGTCGAAGGATCGGTCAGGAAGTTGATCTGGCCAAGCACATAGACGATCCCGCACGCCCAAGTGCGGGGCTGACCTGATGCCAGTGGGCTCGGACGCTTGCGGCACAGGGCAGCCGTCATGCGCTGGGCCAACACGCCATAGTCCTTGTCCAAGTGCTCGCGGCAGAAGGAATCCGTGAGGGTCGCGATCGCATCGTAGCTCGCCTGCATCTTCTTGGGCACGGTGGTCGAACTGGTGGACATGGGCGTGGATGCACGTTGAGGCTCGGGGAACACCACTATAAGCCCGCCGCCCTCCCCGGGTAAGGGCAGTGCGCTGTGGAAACCGGGGAAGTCGATCTTTGTCTAAAAGCCAGTCAAACGTCTCGCAAAGCTCATTCTTGATTCCGGCCTCCCAACATCGTCGTACGGATGAATTTAGAGAAGTACGTCGTGGCGACGAAAAAGGCAAAATCAGCCCGCGTGTCGCTGTGCCGCACGCATCGAATTGGCGGGCGAGGGTGATGAAGAGGTGCCATGGCTAGGGAACACCGGTGACGAGCGCCAGCGTAAAGCCGTCATAGCCCTTGACACCAACGGTTTGCAGCGTAGTGGCGCTGACTTGTGGCAAGGCCGTGAGCTTCTCATGGAAGAGACGGACGCCCAAAATATCGGGGTCGCTCGTCGTGGCATCAATCACCCGGCCGTCCCGCACTACATTATCGACGACGATCACGCTGCCCTGTTTCGACAAATTGAGGGCGAAATCGAAATAGGTTGGGATGTTCTTCTTGTCGGCGTCGATGAAGATCAGATCGAATGGCCCAGCCCCTTCGGCGATGAGTTTGGGCAAGGCGTCAAGCGCGGCGCCGATCCTTATGTCGACGAGCGCTTCGAGACCGGCGCGCAAAATATTTTTGCGCGCAACCTCGGCATGCTTTGGCTCATATTCGAGCGTGACGAGACGGCCGTCGTTCGGCAGCGCCCGGGCGAGCCAGATCGTGCTGTAGCCGCCGAGCGTGCCGATTTCCAAAATCCTGGAAGCGCCCCGGATTTTGGCGAGAAGGTTCAGAAACTTCCCCTGGGTCGGCGAGACCTGGATTTGGGGCAACGCGGCCTTCCGGCTCTCTTCCAAAGCGGCCTCAAGCGCCGGATCGGCCGGGATCAACAGGCCCTCGATATAGCGGTCGACCGCCGTCCAGACGGAGTCACTCATGAGTCAAACCTCGATCTCGGGAATTGTCCAAAAACGACCCCACCCGTCTCGCTTCGCGATCCACCCTCCCCTTCCAGGGAGGGATAATCCTTCCCCTCTAAGGGAAGGTGGCGGCGAAGCTGTCGGATGGGGGACCAAGCCTGATTGAAATAAATCGAATTCATTTGTTTCCCGACAAGCCCTAGTTTTATTTGAGCATCGGATGGATCCCAAAACCGGCGGCCACTTTTGGGTCCGATGCTCTTGATCATGACTGTCAGGCGAGGGAGCGCCCGACGATATCCTTCACATCGGGAGAAAGGGAGGCCGCCGCGGCCACCTGGCGCAAAGCCCGCTCAGTCAAAGCCCGCCGCTGAGCTTCCAGCGAACGCCAGCTCTTGAAGGCGGAGAGGAGCCGCGCCGCCACTTGCGGGTTCTTGGGATCGAGCTCGAGCACGATGCCGGCGACGAAATCATAGCCGCTGCCATCGAGGGCGTTGAAGCGGGTCTGATTCTGCGCCGCAAAGGCACCGACGAGCGCCCGCATCCGGTTCGGGTTGCTGAAGGTGAAGGCCTTGTGCCCCATCAGTGACTTCACCCGATTGAGCGTGCCTTCCTCCGGGATCGACGCCTGCAACGCGAACCATTTATCGATGACGAGCGGCTCGCTTTCATACTGTTGATAGAAAGCCTCCAGCGCCGTCTCGCGCTCGTCGCCTTCGATATGGGTCAGGACGGCAAGCGCGGCGATCTTATCCGTCATCGTGCTGGCCTGATCGAATTGGCGTTTGGCGAGTTGTGCGCCCTCCACAACATGGCCGGCCGCAAAGAGATCGAGCGCGGCATTGCGCAGGCAACGCCGGCCGGCCGCAAGGGCGTCCGGCGAATAGGCGCCCTCCCCGGCCAGCGACTCATAGGTTGAGACTAATGTTTCCTTGAGATCGCCACCGATGGCTTGGCGCAGCGACTCCCGGGCAAGGTGGATCGCATCGGGATCGACATCCTCGCCCTTTTCACGGGCGATGTCGGCTTCGCTCGGCAGGGTGAGGATCTGCGCGGTGAAGGCGGGGTCGGTATCTTTCTCGACGAGCTTTTTGAGCGTCGCGCTGAAATCCTTGTCGTGCGCCGGCGCGCTGCCCTCCCGGATACTGGCGGCCGAGCACAGAAGCAGGCGCGTCGCATAGGTCGAGGCCGCCTGCCAGCGGTTGAAATCGTCGCTGTCATCGGCGATG
>DATJTB010000068.1:0-5011 GCA_035503795.1 Methylocella sp. | reverse complement strand
AGATTGATCTCGGCATCGGTGTCGAAGGTGAAATGGTTGATCGCCACGACACAGGGCAGGCCGAAGGCAATGCGCACATTGTTGACGTGGCGCTCGAGATTGGCGACACCCTTGGAGAGAGCATCGAGATTTTCCGTGTTGAGATCCTTGATCTCAACACCGCCATGATATTTTAACGCCCGGATCGTTGCGACGATGACCACAGCTTGCGGACGCAGGCCCGATTTGCGGCATTTGATGTCGATGAATTTTTCCGCGCCGAGATCGGCGCCGAAGCCCGCTTCCGTCACCACATAATCGGAGAGTTTCAACGCTGTCCGGGTGGCCAGCACCGAATTGCAGCCATGCGCGATATTGGCGAAGGGGCCACCGTGGATGAAGGCCGGATTGTTCTCGAGCGTCTGCACCAGATTGGGCTTGAGCGCCCCCTTAAGCAGCACGGCCATGGCGCCATGCGCGTTGAGGTCGGCCGCGAGAATGGGTTTCTGGTCGCGGGTATAGCCAATGACGATTCGCCCGAGTCGCTCCTTCAAATCCTTGATCGAGGTGGCAAGGCAGAAGATCGCCATGATCTCGGAAGCGACGACGATGTCGAAGCCGTCCTCACGCGGAAAACCATTGCCGGTTCCGCCCAAAGCGATGGTGATCTGCCGTAGCGCCCGGTCGTTCATGTCGACGACGCGTTTCCAGGCAATGCGCCGCACGTCGAAATCAAGCTCATTGCCATGATGGATGTGATTGTCGATCATGGCGGAGAGCAGATTATGGGCGAGCCCAATTGCGCCGAAGTCGCCGGTGAAATGCAGGTTGATGTCCTCCATCGGCACGACCTGGGCATAGCCGCCGCCCGCCGCGCCGCCCTTCATGCCGAACACCGGACCGAGCGATGGCTCGCGCAGGCAGATCGAGGCTTTCTTGCCGATGAGATTGAGCGCGTCGCCAAGCCCGACGGTCGTCGTTGTCTTGCCTTCGCCAGCCGGCGTCGGACTGATCGCGGTCACCAGGATGAGCTTGCCGTCCGGGCGATCCTTGAGACTCTCGATATAGTCGAGATCGATCTTGGCCTTGTAATAGCCGAAAGGCTCGAGATGCTCTTCGATGATGCCGAGCTTCTCCTGTGCCACTGCACTGATGCGGCGCATGGTGGCTTGTTGGGCGATTTCAATATCCGCCGGCATGTTTCCCTCCGCTTGAAGCGCGCGTCTTTGTGACAGAAGATCCGAAACAGAATGAGATAGATCTGAAACAGAATGAGATGAAATGATAGGCCTAGCGACCGCATCCCTGAGCCGATGTGAGACCTCGCATCCGCTGAGCCTTGGGGATGGGGCCGATCCGAAACTTCGCCTCGGCTAAGCTTCGACGACATTTTGCGGCTTGCCGGCCGCGAAAGCGTCGATATTGTCGATCAGCTGATCGGCCAGAATCTGCATGGCCTCGCGGCTTGCCCAGGCGACATGCGGGGTGATGACGAAATTCGGCAGCCTGAGATCGAGCAGCAGATTGCCCTGCTTCGGCGGCTCGACCGTCAACACGTCGAAACCCGCGCCGCCGATGATCTTATTGGTCAGAGCCTCGGCCAAGGCCGCTTCATCGACGAGCCCACCGCGCCCGGTATTGATCAGTATGCTGTCGGGCTTCATCAGCTTGAACTCGCGGGCGCCGATCATGTTCTTCGTCTCGGGCGTCAGCGGCAAATGTAATGTGATGATATCGCTTTCCTTCAGCAGAGTCTCGAAATCGATCAGTCCGGGCTGCGGAACGACATCATAGGCGAGCACTTTGAGGCCAAGGGCCTCGGCGATGCGGCCGACCGATTTGCCGATCGCGCCATAGCCGAGGATGCCGATCGTCGAACCGCGCATGTCGCGGATCGGATGGTCGAAGAAGCAGAACTGGTCGATTTGCTGCCAGCGCCCGGCGCGAACATCATCGCGATAGGCGAAGAGGCTGCGGCGCAGCGCGAAGGCCAGAGCGAAGACATGCTCGGGCACGGTGTTAAAGGCATAATTTCGGATGTTCGAGACGATGATGCCATGCGATTTGCAATAGGCTTTGTCGACCACATCGGTGCCAGTCGCGGCGACCGCGATGAGCTTCAGATCGGGCAATTGGGCAAGCGTCGCCTCGCGCATCGGCACTTTGTTGATGATGGCGATCGTTGCACCCTTGAGGCGGGGCACGATCTCATCGACCGAGGTCACCGCATATTCCTGATAGCTGTGCGGAAATTTGGGCGTCTTGAGATTGGCTTCGAGGGTCGAACGGTCGAGAAACACGATCGAATGAGTCACGGCGAAATCTTTCTGCAAGATTTGGGAAGGCCGGAAGTATCATGAAAACGGACTTAGAGCGAATTGTGCAAAAGTTGACAGACTTTTGCGAGGAGAATTCGCTCCAACTTCTAGATCTTGCGCGATTTCTTATCGCTCGAACGATTCCGTTCGAGCGATAAGCGCGCTAGAGCGAAAATGCTCTAGCAGCCAGGCGGCTTGGCAGGCTACAAAAGCCCGATTCATTCAAGTGATGTTGAGTTCGATGTCCTCCTCGCACCCTTCTGAGCTTGGCGAAGGGCGCGAGGAGGACATGGGCCGCTCACTGCACAGCCGCGATACCAGGCCGCGGCTGTGCGGAAAGCCTTGCCATGCGCAACCCGGCGCGAGGCTTTAGCCGTTCACTCGGCAGCAGCCGACTTCGTCTCCTGAGCGTGGCCCGCCGAGCGGTAATAGGCCTGCGCCGCGCCGACGCCGCTGCCGAGCTTCACATCGATGCCGGCATCATTCATCGCCATTTCGGCTCCGGCAAGCGCCCCCAGCACCATGAGTTCATTCAGATCGCCGAGGTGGCCGATGCGGAACACCTTGCCGGCAACCTCGGAGAGGCCGGCCCCGAGCGACAGATTATAGCGATGGTAGGCGGTGGAGATCACATCGGCGCCATTGAAACCCGGCGGCACTACGACCGCGGTCACCGTATCGGAATACCATTCCGGACCCTTGGCGCAGGGCTTCAGGCCCCAGGCCTGGACCGCCGCGCGCACGCCATTCGCCAGATAGTGATGACGCGCGAAGATGTTTTCGAGCCCCTCCTCGAACAGCATGCGCAACGATTCACGCAGGCCATAAAGCATTGGAAGTGCCGGCGTATAGGGGAAATAGCCGGTCGCATTGGCCTTGATCATATCGCCAAAATCGAAATAAACCCGCTTCAATTGGGCGGTCTTATAGGCGGCCAGCGCACGCTGGCTTGCCGAGACGATGCCGAGGCCGGCGGGGAGCATCAGACCTTTCTGCGAGCCGGCGATGGCGAGATCGACCCCCCATTCATCCTGGCGGAAGTCGATGCTGCCGATCGAGCTTACGCCATCGACATAGAGAAGGGCCGGGTGCTTGGCGGCATCCATCGCTTTGCGCACCGCGCCGATGTCGCTTGTCACACCTGTCGCCGTCTCGTTCTGCACGGCGAGCACGGCCTTGATCTGGTGCGACGTATCGGCCTTCAAGATGGATTCGATCTTGTCGGGCTTGACGCCCGTGCCCCATTCTTCTTCCAGGACCTGGACATCGAGACCATGCCGTTGCGTCAGATCGATCCAGAGATGGCTGAACTGGCCGAAGCGGGAGGCGACCACCTTATCGCCGGGGGAGAGCGTGTTGGTGAGCGAGGCCTCCCAGGCGCCGGTGCCCGACGAGGGAAAAATAAAGACCTGGGCTTCGGTCGTTTTGAAGACTTTTTTCAAATCCTGAAAAAGCGGCAAGGTGAGTTCGGGAAATTTGGGCGAGCGATGGTCTTCCATCGGCACCACCATGGCGCGGGTTATGCGGTCAGGGACATTGGTTGGCCCTGGAACGAACAGAAAATGGCGGCCCGCCATGATAATCCTCCATGAGTTTGCCGGGTTGCGGAAGTCTATTAACAACACCAAGGCCGCAAGCGCAACCGCCGAAGCGGGGGCGGGTCCTGTTGATGGAGATCTGCATTCGCGGGCAAAAAGCCCTGCTCGCCTCTTCTTGCTATTGTGCCTCGATCTTACGTTGCCTTGTTGAGCGAAGGTTTTTGAGGGCAAGACCCAAGCGGGTAAAATTCGAGAAGATCTTCAGGATTTCTCGATGATGATGGCGCGAAAATCATTCACATTGGTCAGAGTCGGCCCGGTCACCACAAGATCGCCGATCGTTTTAAACAGCGCATAGCAGTCATTATTGGCGAGCATGGCCTTAGGGGAAAGGCCGGCTTTCTCGGCGCGCGCCATGCTCGTCGGGTCGATGAGCGCGCCGGCGTTGTCTTCGCTGCCGTCGATGCCATCCGTATCGCCGGCGAGCGCGTAGATGCCCTTGTGGCCGTCGAGCGCAATGGCGAGGCCTAAGAGAAATTCGACGTTGCGGCCGCCGCGCCCGGTGCCGCGCAGGGTGACGGTGGTTTCGCCGCCCGAAAGCAGGACGCAAGGCGGCAGGCAGGGCTGGCCGAAATGATAGGCTTGCCGGGCGATCGCGGCATGGACGAGCGCCACGTCGCGCGCCTCTCCCTCGATGTCATTGGCGAGGATGAGCGGCGTCAGGCCGGCCTGGCGGGCGAAATGCGCGGCGGCTTCGAGCGACATTTGCGGCGTGGCGGTCATGACGTTCGTAACCCCCGCAAGCCGCGGATCGCCGGGCTTGATGGTCTCGGATGCAGGGGAGGCTAAATGCGCGCGCACATTGTCCGGAATGGCGATCCTGTATTTTTCCACTATGGCCAGAGCCTCGGCAGAGGTCGTCGGGTCGGCGACGGTCGGTCCCGAGGCGATGACGGACGGGTCATCGCCCGGCACATCGGAGATCAGCAGGGCTACGACCTTTGCCGGCGCCGCGGCGGCGGCCCGGCGGCCGCCCTTGATCGCCGAGAGATGTTTTCGCACACAGTTCATCTCGCTGATGGTCGCGCCGCTTTTCAAAAGCGCCTTGTTGACCGCCTGCTTGTCTTCCAGTGCCACGCCAGCGGCCGGCAAAGCGAGCAGCGCCGAGCCGCCCCC
>DATJTB010000067.1:0-6714 GCA_035503795.1 Methylocella sp. | reverse complement strand
GGTTGCAGGCCGCCAAAATCAGCGCGTGACCGGGTCATTTAGCGTTAGAGCGGGATGAGCAAAAGTGTGAAGCGGTTTTGTGCTCGCATCCCTTTCTCGATCACGTTTCATGATTTTGGATCGACTTGATCCAAAATAATCGTGATCTAGCGGAAATCGCGGGCTTGACCAAAGTGGTATTGTCCCTGGCTACGGTGGGGACGACGACCATCAGGTCGTGAACGCGGCAGGCTCCCGTGCTTGGACAATGCACGGGCCATGCGTTCCGCCGCCACAGGGTCCGGAAAGCTTTGCCCTTCCATAATATTGAAGAGGGGTGCCGCAGAGAAAAAGTTAAATCCATGATCCTGAGAGTCGCGGGCGACGATCCCCGCCGTGCGTCCGCTAACTTCTATCACATAGGCGTCGGTCATGAAATTTCCTTGCTGAGTTGGCAACTAATCTATTAATTCTGTAAATTTTATCGACTAAGTCAATGTTCATGTCAAGCCGAAGGCCCCCTCACAAAATGGCTAGCTTCGAGGCGAGATACCATCGGCGGAGACCGGGCCTCGCTACCATTCAAGGTGTCTAAGCTCGAAAACCTTAATGCTAAGACGCCAAATGCCGCGCAATGACGCCAAGCAAAGCATGCCAATGAACAATTTTTGCGCCAAAGCACCGTGGGTTTGAGTTGCGCCCGTTTGGACATCGTAATATAAAGCATATGCCGTACCACGAATTAAATTCAATAAAGGATAAGTGCTCATACAAGATTGTGGGCACAAGTGCATCCGACATTGGATGTTACACAAAACGCTGCGCATTCCTCATTGCTGGCTTCGCTTATCGCGATCGAAGTGATGAAAACGTCAGTCAAAGAGGCTCGATACACTTTCTTCCTTGGCAGTCCTAGCAATGGCTTCGCCGATCAATGGGGCAATCGAGACAATTCTAATATTATTTGAAACACGAATGGCTTCAGTAGCTTGGATAGTATCCGTCAAGACGAGTTCCTTCAGCCTGGAAGCCGCAATGCGGGCGACGGCGCCGCCGGAAAGGACGCCGTGAGTAATATAGGCATAGACCTCCTGGGCCCCTTTGTCGAGCAGGGCGTCGGCCGCATTGCATAATGTTCCGCCAGAATCAACGATATCATCAACCAGGATGCAAATTTTTCCGGCAACATCACCGATGATGTTCATGACTTCCGATTCGCCGGCTCTTTCGCGCCGCTTGTCCACGATGGCAAGCGGAGCATCTATGCGCTTGGCAAGGGCACGGGCCCGCACGACGCCACCAACATCCGGAGAGACGACCATCACATTGTGGAGTTCAAGCCTTTCCTTGATGTCCCGGACGAGCACGGGCGCGGCATAGAGATTATCGGCCGGAATATCGAAAAAGCCTTGAATTTGGCCGGCATGGAGGTCGACCGTCAAAACCCGGTCGGCGCCGGCGCGCGAGATGAGATTGGCAACAAGCTTGGCTGAAATCGGTGTGCGGGGACCCGGTTTTCTGTCCTGTCTGGCATAGCCATAATAGGGAATGACGGCGGTGATACGCCTTGCCGAAGCGCGCCGCAGCGCGTCGGTCATGATCAGCGTTTCCATCAAATGGTCATTGGCCGGATAGGACGTCGATTGAACGATGAATGTATCCTGTCCACGGACATTTTCCTGTATCTCGACGAAAATCTCCATATCGGCGAAACGGCGAACCTGGCACTTGGTTAGGGGAACGCCGAGATAGGCCGCGATCGCTTCGGTTAGCGACCGGTTGGAGTTACCGGCTAAAATCTTCATCGCTATCTGTCCGTTTCCTGCCCCGGATGGCCAATGATCCAGGCGACCAGGCCGCGGGTACGACAAAAGCCATCAACATGACCAAACTTGCCGGATCGCCCTTTGCCGGGCGTTTCCGGATGGGCCTTCTAATTTAGAGCAGAGCGCAAAACTCTGTTCTCGCATCCCGCTCCGGAACCACCCCGCGAGCGGCCCTCCTGCAAGCAACTTTGGGAGGAGGAGCAGCAATGGCCGTGTCGGAAAATTCAAGTCTAAGATGAAGGCTCATGCCGGAATCAAAAATCGGGAGCAAGCTTTTTTCCCAACGAGGGCAGCGTTTATGCCCGCTAAGTTATTGCCCAACACCTTCGCGGCCCGAAGCGGAAGGCTGGCAATGACCAAGGCGACCTGTTTTACAAAATCATTACCAAACGCTTATCGTCTTTTAGCCTAAGCGGGATCAGCAGGACCCGAGAGATTGCCCGCCGAGATGATCTTGCTTGAGATCGCGATGATTTCATCCGCCGCTGCCAGCAGGCCGAGTATTCTTGGCAGCGATCAGATAGGTCTGCAGAAACGTTCCGGTGCAAATCAGGAGCTCGCCCACGCCTGAGTGGGCCCAAATGCGGAGATAAAAGGCGAAGAGGTTTCGTCGCATGATCTCAATGTAATATCTTTGAGATTTCAGAATAATTGTAATGATCGAAATTTGCCACGGTCCCACAGGCGGCCAGTCAGGGGAACGCATTTGTTGGAAGTTCAATGAGAATGGGCCGGCGCGCCGGCCCGAAGGACAAAACAATGATCATAAGAATTGTCTATGCGCTTCTTGCGCTTATCGCCGCGTTTTTGCTGTGGCGATATTCTACGCGGACTCTTTTTAGCGTGGCCGGTCTGATCGTGGCCCTCGTTTTGATTAGCCTCTTGGCCATTGTGCTAAGCAATTTCCCGAAGCCGCAATGAACGCATGTTCATCGACGCCTCTCAACAAGACCAATTATTCTAAAACCTTATCTACTTATCCCGCGCTGAACTCATCCGAATCGCGATATATGGCTTTGAATCGAGCCGGGATCATCATGATGAAGTGCCCAAGGACTCAAGAACAGACGACCTTGCCGCATTTCCTGACATTTTCGACTTTGGCTTGCAATTCGTCATAGCCGACCGCGCCGATGATGACATCATCGCCGACGACAAAAGTGGGTGTGCCGTTGGCCTGCAGAGCCTTGGCAAATTTGTCGGACTCCTCGATGCCGGTCATGATGTCGGATGTCGAGGCATCCTTGTTCAGCCGATCCATATCGGCGCCAAGATCCTCGGCGACTGCCAGGGCCTCGGCCTTGCCGACCGGTCCCCGCGAGCCGAGCAGTTTCTGATGGAATTCCCAGAATTTATCACGAGGGAACTGCAGCCGCGCGGCATTGGCGATGCGCGCCGCTTCGACCGAGCCCGGCGAGAGTATGGGAAAATCACGCAAGACGACGCGCAAGTCCGGATTGGTATTAACAAGCTTGACGAGGTCACCGAGCGCCCGCTTGCAATAGCCGCAATTATAGTCGAAGAACTCGACCAAAGTGATCTTGCCCATGGGATTGCCAACCACAGCCTGATTGGTCCCGGCAAAGAGTGGGCCCGACGCATCGGCGACCGCATCCTTGCGCGCCTTGGCTTCCTCTTCCTTGTCACGCGCTTCGAGGATGTTGATTGCCTCGCGCAAGACCTCCGGCTTTTCGAGGAGGTAATTCTTAATGATCGCCTCGATTTTGGCTTTCTGGTCGGCAGAAAATTCTTCTGCCGACGCGGGTGTGTGCATTAGAAGGCCAAGGGCCAGGCCGACAGTCGAGACTAGAAGCCATCCCTTTGTTTGAAATGTCGTCGTCGCCAGCGAGCGGTACAAGTTGGAAAGCCTCAAATCCCACAAACGCATCAATCCCTCCTCGGCTTATACGACAGCTGTCATCGCCGGGGTTTGCACCCGCCATCAAGGCGTCATGCTTTGTTTTTGGACGCCCAGCTCACGGCCAGGCCGGACGGCATGAATGTGTCGGTTCCTGAGAATTACTTGCTATTAGCCACCCTATAAAGCACGAGCGGCCGGATTGAAACCAGGAGAATCCAATTTCATCCGAACCATGAGAGCTTGCGGCAAGGCGGCTTGGACCGATAGCGAAGTCTTTGCACAGCCGATGCAGGTCAAACGGCTGAGAAGATCGGGCTTATGGCGATCGTGAGGATGGTCTTTTTTTGTCGTGAAGCCTCCAAGGACATATTTCGGCGCTGTCGATGGGTTTCTGGGTTCAGAGCCTCACCATCACCATGTATTGACGGCCGTTCTGTGGCTCCTGGTGGAGTGGCCCGCTCGACCGGCGCGGCATTGCCGCGGCCGACAGCCGCGACGGCTCTCCGCATGGTTTTCACGTACTTTCGGTTGATGGCAGCGGCTATCAGACGCGCTTCGTTTCGGCCAATGAGCCAAATGGTCTCCAGATGCGGATCAGCATCGAGGCGGATTTTCATTTCGGCCCGGATGTGTTTGCCGATTTCCGCACCGGCCAACTGCGGGGCTCGCCCCTGAGTCGGGAGCAACTGGTCTCGGCTGACCTCATCGTCAATTTTTTCGACGGCGGGCCGAGGACAAAAGTGGCTTATCGAATAGGCCACGGCGAGTTCGTGCCAAAGAAGCGGCAAAAGGCGTCCTGATCCTTTCGTCGTCGAGGTCTTCGCCCGCCACAAGGAAACGATCAGACCTTGGGTCAAGGCGGAGCCTTCGTCGCATATTTGGACCGCCCGGCTTTCGTCATCGATCGAGCCCGGCACCCATGTAATCAAGGTGCAGGTTGAGGACGAATACGGCCGCCTCCACCGTGACCATCTCATTCTAGAGGTGACGGGGTGAGGCACAGCGTTTAGAGCCGTCGTCTGGCTTAAGAATGCCAGGACGGCGGCGCATCGGACAGCAGTTTCGCGTGCCGATAAGCGGATGGGAATAACATGTTCGACGCGCGGCGCTTCCCCGCCAAGGTCGTTGGCCGGGAAGGAGCGAACCAAAAGCCCGAAAGGTGATATTGCGCCGCACTCAGAACGCGCGGGACAGCGGCGGTCCGGCAAGGCCTGTGAGCAGTGCGATGACCTCGGCCTGCCGGCTGCAGCCGGTTTTCGTCAGCACGCCCCGGACTTGCGAGCGGATGGTGTTCGGCGAAAGACCGCCATCGCTTGCCATATCTTCGACGGTCTTGCCCGCCGCCAGATTGCGCGCCACCCGCGCTTCAGCGGGCGTCAGATCGAACAAGGATTGCACAAGCTCGATCGGCGGCGCCTGCGGCAGACTCACCGGTGTCAAGACCAGCACGGCGCTGCAATGGACGAAGATATCGCGCGCCGAGAGGCGAACCGGAATGACATGGGCGACCCGTTTCGCGTCCGTCCCTGTGTCCCGGACCGGGAAGGAGCGTACGCGGGGGTGATCGCCTTCTTCATTTTCATTGATTGATGCGATCGCCTCACGCAGCAATTGATCGGCCGCCTTGTCCTGCAACGCCACGCGGTCGTGCGCCCGCCACTGCAACAGGCTTGTCAACCCTTCGATCAAGCGATTCGCGGCGAGGACTTTTCCCTGCTCGCCGAGAACCAGCGCCGGGAGCCCCAGGGCGGCGAGAGTCGCACTGGCGGCCTGCGCCCGCTCGAGCTGGAGCCGCGCCGACAGCAGAACGCTGCGGGCGAGATGAGGGCGCAGCTGATCGAGCCTCTGGACGATGGCGCGCTCGATCGGACCGCGTGTGGCAAGCCTGGACATGAGGATATTGACGCTTTCGTCTGTCGGCAGGGGAATGCAAGTGCCAACGGCGAATCCAATTCCCAGCGGACGCCAAAAGTCCCGGTAGATCGGCTCCTCGTCGATTTCCTCCGGTGTGAACAGGTCCAAGTCCGTCATGAAACCGGGATAGCGGGCGTTCAGCGCGCGGGTGACGAATTGCCCACGCCAATACAACCCTTCCTTCACAATCTGCGCCGCGCGATCCCGGACGGCGGGCGAAGCCGTCCAAGTTAGAACGTCCGCCCGGGTGATGAAAAGCGACCCCCCTATCGCCTCCGACAGCCGGGACAGATCCTCAAGGACAGCGGGCCACAGCTCCGGCACAAGGGAACTTTCGTAAATCCGGTCGATCAATTGCTCGTCCATGGCCTTGCTGCCTGCCGGCCTCGAGACGGATTGGGTTTCACATCGATTTCGCGGCGATCGGTCTCAGAAGGAGGGACACCTTTCTCAGTCTTGATTGGAAGTTTGGTTGCTTCGGCCACCACTCGATCTCCATAGGTAAGCTATTTTTCGCGGTGTCGCATTCCTGACATTCACGATTGCGCCGATGAGACCAATATCTCTTCACCGCCATTTATTTGCGTTGATGTGAGTCAATACATAGCAGATGAGAAGGATATGCGTTCAGGGATTTCAGTGGGTGAGATCGGTTCGTTTCCCTGGCTTCCTCCGGGGCGGCAAATTGCGTTGAATCCTTTGACCACAGGAGATCTCACATCAGTTCCAAGCGGAAAAGACGGGCAAAGTTGAGAAACGCCGCCAAGTTACCCAAAAACGTTCCAGTCCGAAACTGAAACCACGATCTGAATTTGAGCCCGTTTTTGACTATGCTGGCTTTTTTTGCAAGCCATCTGCCATGACAAGACCGGGATTGGGAAAAGGAGTGGCGGCCTCTGCCGGCCGCTCACAGATCCTTGAAAGTGAAAGGCGAGAGGCTGCGCAGAGATTCGTCGATGCTGAGTGGGCGCAGGGCCGGCGGCGCAGCGCGCTGCGGGCAGGCGGGGCGGTCGCAAAGCCGGCAGTTGATGCCGACTGGCGTCACCTCCGGCGCGTTGAAATCAATGCGCTTCGCATAGACGAGCCGGCGCGCATATTTGAGCTCGCAACCCAAGCCAATAGCAAAGCGCGGGG
>DATJTB010000066.1:0-5898 GCA_035503795.1 Methylocella sp. | reverse complement strand
CTCGAAGCCACGGTGCGGCCCTCGCTTGCCCTTTACAACACACCGGAGGACATCGACGCGCTTGCCATCTCGCTGCATCGCATCCAGACGCAGAAGAGTTATCGGGCAAGGTAAAAGGCCGGCAAGCCCGCGCTGCACAGTACCGAAGAGGCTGCCAACGCGATGCCGTGAGCCAGATTGGAAAAACGCTCAGGCCTATTCGTGATGGGGCTCTCGGGCGATTATGGTTTGAGGTCGGCCGGCAAGAGAAAGGGCCCGCCAGGGAGGTTGAGGTCGGCGGGCCCTTCTGACCACTAACGAGGCTTACGGAAGCTAGTGCTCTCTTGGCGCAATTTTTTGCTACACCCAATCCATGACCGAGTCTGTGCAATATTGCTCACATCCCGCAAAAAAGCGTCCGCAGATCGTATCCACATATCTGCATCTCGCGCCAACAAAATGATCCCCTTTAAGTCTTGATTTTCGGCTCGTCGTGAAGAACGACGTTCAACAACGATTTGTGGACCTGGATGCCGCCGTTGTAGTCAATGAAGCCCAGTCTTCGAAATTTGTTCATGAAGAAACTCACGCGGGACCTGGTCGTGCCGATCATATCCGCAAGCGTCTCCTGGCTGATTTTCGTGATCAACGTTTCCGGTATGTCCTCCTTGCCAAAATTCGCCAACAGCAGGAGCAGCCGGGCAAGACGTTTCTCACTCGAATTGAACAATTGATCGACGAGGTCTGCTTCGACGCGGATGGTCCGGCCTAGAAGATGGGCAATGAACATCTCGGCGAATGCGGGTTCCTCATGGATCATAGCGAGAATCGCCGCTTTCTCCATGCGCACGATGACGGTTTCCGCCATCGTCGTGGCTGTCGCCATGCGCTGGGCCTGCCCAGCTAGACTTCCTTCACCGAAGAATTCGTTCGTTCCAAGAATGGCGACGATGGCTTCCCTGCCTTGCTTCGAAACAACGGTGACCTTCACCTTGCCCTTCTGGATGAAGAAGACCGATTCCGCGGGATCTCCCTGTGAAAAAATGACCCGGTCCTTGTGGTAGGAATCGATGCTGCGTCCCTCGCCAACTTTGGCGAGAAAAGATTTTGGATTGAATGAGGCTCTGCGTTTGATCGCCATGAGAGGGCTTTAGGTACGGCCTGTCTCAGAAATGCGAAAAATATAATAGTATACGATATTTCGAACTAAAAGTGAGCAGTTTTGAACGGATCTCTGTTCGTCTGCTATAGAGCTTTGAGAGCAATAAGAGGGCTGATGGTATCAGACACACATGATTGCAGCACCGTCCTGCATTCCGTGCCATATGACGGCACACCAAAGCGTGAGAAAGCAGCAAATGATAAGGCAGTGGCGCTTGAGCGGGCGCGCGAGCTGGACGGCCTCGCTTCTCGCGCAAGCCGCTGAGATCAATCGCCAACCCATCGGCTTTTCCCGCTATCTCCACTTATGGAAAGAGAAGTGCGACAATTCAGGGGGCGGGGCGGCAGCGTTAGCGCAACAGTCTAAAGCCCTCAATGTTGCAAGCATTGCTGTCAGGAAATCGCCGTGCTGACGCTTACGGCCTCCATTGGCAAAAAGGGGAGAGTCCCTCGCGTCCGGTGTACGGATCTAAGCTTACGAGGCCATCTCGTTTTGATGATGTGGTGTTACCCTATGCCCTCCTAATAGTAGCTGGACGAACATAGCCATCGTCTTTAAGCTCATAATGAGCGGTATTGTGAGGGCGTAGCCATGTTTAAACAAGCCGTCATTGACGAAGCGAGCAACATTTCAGAACTGAATTGTGATTTGGCGCTTCCGTTGGTTCTTGATTTGGATGGCACCCTCGTCACGACCGACACGCTCCATGAGGCTTTGTTTTTATTGTTCAAGCGGGACGGGTCGAAGGCGTGGCTGGTTCCGTTTTGGACGCTCAAGGGGCGCGCAGTCGTTAAGGAAAAGCTGGCGGAGGTTGTTACCGAAGAGGATGTCGCTCGCTTTCCGATCAACCCGGCCCTTCAAGAGTTCGCCGAACGCGAAGCGCGGCTTGGCCGCGAGATCGTGCTGGCCACGGCCGCCGATCGAGCCATAGCGGAAAAGGTCGAGAAGCGTTTTTCGTTCATCTCCAAAGTCATCGCCTCGGATGGCCGCAAAAACATGCGAGGTTACGCTAAGGCGGAGGAGCTGCGCCGCCGCTATCCGAACGGCTTCATTTACGCGGGCGACTCCTATCCCGACATT
Organism: Methylocella sp.; assembly: GCA_035503795.1. Taxonomy (GTDB): domain Bacteria; phylum Pseudomonadota; class Alphaproteobacteria; order Rhizobiales; family Beijerinckiaceae; genus Methylocapsa. The sequence goes on along the minus strand of DATJTB010000066.1, from coordinate 3,677 downwards.
CACGTATGGCGGCATTCGTCGGGCGCGGTCTTCGCTGGCGCATCGCCGCGTCTATTCGAGAGAGCCCGCGAGGTCACCGACATGATGGCCTCGTTTCCGCGCCGAGCACTTAGTTTGGACGGACTGCGGCGCGGCTTACGCTTACATCAATGGGCGAAGAATGCGCTCATTTTTGTGCCTCTCATCCTCGGCGGCAAGGCTATGGACGCCGTCGCATGGATTCATGCGTTAGAGGCATTCTTGGCTTTCAGCCTTCTCGCTTCCGCCACCTATCTGCTCAACGATCTTTGGGACTTGCACGAAGATCGCCAACATTGGTCAAAAAAACATCGCCCGATTGCGAGCGGCGAGCTGCCAATCTCTTTGAGCGTCGGGCTGATCGCCGCCTGCGGCCTTGCCGCCCTCGGACTGGCGCTTGCCGCGGGAACGAAATGCGTTGGAATGCTCGCGCTCTATCTTGCTCTCAGTCTGTCCTATTCCTTTCAGCTGAAACGTGAGCCGATTATCGACGTTTTCCTGTTAGGGACGCTTTTCACGATGCGGCTAGCCATCGGAGTTGTCGTAACCGAAGTGGTGTTTTCTCCATGGCTGATTGTTTTTTCGATGTTCATTTTCATGTCGCTATCATTGGCAAAACGGCAAACCGAAATCACCCGCATGGTCGCCCATGGGCAAGAGGCTGCGCCGGGTCGCGGTTACAAGGCCAGTGACGCGCCCTTCGTGTTGGCGACAGGCGTCGCGACGATGATGGCGACGGTCCTCATCATGGTCATTTATCTCATCGAGGACGCTTTTCCGAAAGGTTTCTATAAACACCCGGATTTCCTTTGGGGTTTTGCCGTAATCATTTTCCTTTGGCTGGCGCGAGTATGGCTGCTATGTCATCGCGGCCAATTGCATGACGATCCCGTGGCTTTCGCTTTGAAGGATCGGCTGAGCCTCTTTTACGGGGCCGCAATGGGCGTGACCTTTATCGCTGCTGTTCTCTGACCGAGAAGTCGTCTTGGCTTCCCCCTCATTCGTCACCCGGGACGATGTGTTGTCGTGGGGGCGCGTTCATCGGCGGCCACAACAGGTCGCCGCGCCGCGTTTTTGTGACGAATTCGCCGCCCTGCTCGACAACCGCGGCGCATCGAGTTCTCGCCTTGCGATCGGCATGCGCCGGTCTTACGGCGACTCCTGTCTCAATAGCGACGGCGCGATGATCGATATGAGCGGCCTTGATCGTTTCATCGCATTCGATGAGGCGACGGGGACGCTTCGCGCCGAAGCCGGCGTACCCCTGTCACAAATTTTGGCCTTCGCCGTTCCCCGCGGCTGGTTCTTACCGACGACTCCCGGCACCCGTTTTGTCAGCTTGGGTGGCGCGATCGCCAATGATGTTCATGGCAAGAATCACCACCAAGCAGGCTCTTTTGGTTGCCATGTCAAATCCTTTGATCTTTTGCGCAGCGACGCCTCTAGCTGCGTCGTCACAAAGGAAAACGAAGCCGGGTTGTTCGCGGCGACGATCGGCGGCCTTGGTCTCACAGGCGTTATCGAATGGGCGGAAATTCGGCTTGAGAAAATTGGCAGCGCCTATCTCGATGTCGAGACAATCCCTTACGTCGGTCTCGATGAATTTTGGGCCATCACCGAGGAAAGCGTCGAGAAATTCGAGCACACGGTGTCTTGGATAGATTGCAGCGCTCGCGGCGCGAAGTTTGGACGCGGGATATTCTCGCGGGCGAATTGGCGCGAGGATGGGGTTTTCACGCCGCATAACGACGATACTTGGAAAAACATTCCATTTGACGCGCCGGCCTTGCTCCTCAACCAGTATAGCGTCGCGTCCTTCAACGAAGTGTATTTTCGAGCGAACAAGGCCAAGGCTGGAATTAGCCATCAGCATTACGCGGCGTTCTTCTATCCTCTCGACGCTATCCTGAACTGGAACAGGCTCTATGGTCAGCGCGGAATGTTCCAATATCAATGCGTGATCCCTCCGGACAATGCGCGCGCCGCCATTGCAGCCCTGCTCAATGAGATTACACGCTCCGGCCAAGCTTCTTTCTTGGCAGTGCTAAAAACCTTCGGAGACCGGCAATCTCCGGGGTTGTTGTCCTTTCCTCGACCGGGAGCCACTTTGGCGCTCGACTTTCCCAATCGCGGCTCGGAAACTCTGCGTCTATTGTCACGGCTCGACGCCATCGTCGGTCATGCAGGCGGCGCGCTCTACCCAGCCAAAGACGGGCGGCTCTCGGCTGAAATGTTCCGGCGCTCCTTCCCGCGCTGGTGCGAATTTCTCGAATATAAGGACCCCGGCATGAATTCCGATTTCTGGCGCAGAGTGGCCGAATGAACGACGCGAACAAGCGGATCATCATCCTTGGAGTCGCCTCCGCCATCGCCGAGGCGACTGCGCGCATTTGGGCGGCGCAGGGCGCACGGCTCTTCATTGTAGCCCGGGACAAGGGCCGTCTCGACACGATTGCTGCCGACTTGAAAACGCGCGGCGCGGTGGAAGTGACGGCAGTCGCCATCGATTGCGCCAAGGCGAACACCGCCCTCGAATTGGATGCCATGGTCAAGACGCTGGGCGGCCTTGACGTTCTCTTGTTGGCTTATGGGACGCTCGGCGAGCAAAAACGCCTGGAAGCCGATCCAGAGGCAGTTCGTGACCTTATTCAAACCAACTTCACCAGCGCCGTTGCTTGGTGCCTCTCGGCGAGCGCCGTTCTGGAGCGGCAACGCTCCGGCACGCTGGTTGTCATCGGATCAGTAGCCGGCGATCGTGGGCGGCGATCGAATTTTATCTATGGCGCTTGCAAGGGAGGCTTGGCGCGCCTCGTCGAAGGCATAGCGCACAAGCTCGCGCCGATCGGAGCGCGTGCGGTCATCATCAAGCCGGGGTTTATCGATACTCCCATGACCGCCGCTTTCGAGAAGAAGGGCCTGCTATGGGCGAAACCCGACGTGGTCGCGGGACTCATAGTCAAGGCGGCGGAACGCGGCGGCCCAGTTGTTTACGCCCCCGCTTTTTGGCGCTGGATCATGCTGGTGATCCATCATCTTCCGACTTTCCTCTTCAACAAGCTCAACATTTGAGGCCTGCTGATGATGTCGCAAAGTGAGAGGAGCCTGAAAGCCCACTCGGAGGCGCTGCAAATAATGCGTTTTCTCGCTCTCGGCGGCTGCGCCGCCGCTGTGAACTGGCTTTCACGTTTCCCGCTTGAGACCGTGATGCCGTTCTCGGTCGCCGTCATTGCAGCTTACATGGTCGGCATGGTGGTAGCCTTCACTCTGTTTCGGCGTTTTGTGTTTCCAGCCTCGCCTCAACCCTTGGAACAGCAGGTGAAGTTCTTCGTCCTCGTCAACCTTGCGGGAATCGCTCAGGTCTGGGCGGTTTCAATGACGCTTGTCTATTACCTATTTCCGGCCGTCGGCTTCATCGGGCCGCTTTCGGAGCCGATAGGCCATGGACTCGCGATCGGAGTCCCGACGATCTCGAGCTACTTCGGGCACCGATTCTTTACATTCCGCCCGTCTTAACGCCATTTCCGATACACGAGGTTGCATAAGGCCCACGCACTGCCCCAGCATATCCGCTTGATCTTGGCACTGCGGCGCAGCCACATGTCGCATCGATCGTAAGAGTCAGCGGTGACACTCGCGCCCTGAAGATTAGCGAATCGCAT
>DATJTB010000065.1:0-7332 GCA_035503795.1 Methylocella sp. | reverse complement strand
TCGGCCGCAATGACAACTTCTTCGAGCTGGGCGGTCACTCGCTCATGGCCTTACGGCTCTTAGCCCAAGTCGAAAGGACACTTGGGTTCAAAATCGATCTCGCTGCACTCTTCAAGGCACCGACCTTGCAAAAATTCGCAGCGTGCCTATCACTCCGAGATCGCTCCAGTGAGCCATGGCAGATTGTAGAAATCCAACCGCAAGGTGAAAAGACCCCTATCATCGCTATTAACAACGCCATACTCTATCATAATCTCGCGCAGAAAATTGCGTCGAACCGACGGTTTCTTAGTGTTCAGCTGTTTGATCCTACGAACCCACAACCGTTGCCGCCCCGCAGCTTAAATGAAATCGCAGCAGACTACGTTCGCCTTATCCGTAAGGCTCAGCCGCACGGTCCCTACATTCTGCTCGGCTTATGTGTTGCCGGACTCATCGCCTATGAAGCAGCACAACAACTGAGACAAGAGGGGGAAACCGTTCCCCTGGTCATCATGACCGACACAAGGGTGCCAGGAGATAGAAAACCCCTCTCCTTCGCTCGGCGTTCTCTCGACGGCTGGTTATTCCGTCTTCGCAGCCTTAAGCATCACCTCCGGCTCTTTCGCCGCGGTCAGAAGCGGCTTGTTGAGATTCTCGTGACCTATAGGCTCGTGCGCATGAGTCGGATCTTGGACCTCGCCTCTGCGTTGCACCTTGTTGACAGTTCAATGCTGGAAAAAGAGTACTGGGGGAATCATTGGTTCCTCCCCAGTCTCGAGGAAGCGGCGCAGAACCGCTATAGGATATCCTCTTCCTTTGGCGACGTGGTGCTATTTCAAAGTGACACGTTCAACAGGAATTTTACCGACCGTAATATGGGCTGGTCCGATGTCGTCAAAGGTCGGCTATTTTTTTTCCATATCCCTGGCTGGCATCATCTCATATTCCTTGATGAACGTGCGGACCTCGTCGCTGGCTATCTGCGTCCTCTGCTGGACCAAGCGGATGCGGAGCAAGATCGCCCAGTGGTGCAGTCTAGGGCCGACGTTGTTGCATAAACACAGTACAGATGAGGTTTCTGTCACTGAGACAAGCAAGACCCACAGCTTGGCCATAAGCAAGCGGGCCAGCAAAGGGATGTTGAGTCGGCGTTGACAGAGTGTACCGTCATCCTCACCCAGTGCAGCGCGTGCATGGTACGTGTCAGATATCGTTAACGGGCTCCATTGCGCTGTCCATCCTTATCCAACACTTCCTTGTAATACGCATCGCCTGCGCGCAGCTTCCTGGCAGACGTCTGCTCAAAGGCGTCCTGTGGAGCATTATGCGATCTTCAACTTCATCTTGGCTTCTCCTTCCTCGACTGGATGAAAGAGAAGGGAAAAGGTTCCGGGGAAAAATTTTTCCCATCATTGCCCACGCTTCGCGCGGGCCGCAAAGCGCACCGCTTCCTCGGCCGCGCGGAACTGGGCTTGCGCCTTGTTCACACACTCCTTCTGCTCGGCCGCCGAGTTGGAATCGTAGACGATGCCGGCCCCCGCCTGTACATGCATCACGCCATCCTTGACGACGGCGGTGCGCAGCACGATGCAGGTGTCCATCTCGCCGGCCGCGCCGAAATAGCCGATGCAGCCCCCATAGATGCCGCGCTTGTCGGTTTCAAGCTCGTCGATGATTTCCATCGCCCGCACCTTTGGCGCGCCGGAAACGGTGCCGGCGGGGAAGCCGGCGCAGAGCGCGTCGATGACATCATGCGCCTTGTCGAGTTTGGCCTCGACATTCGAGACGATGTGCATGACATGGCTGTAGCGCTCGATGACGAATTTTTCTGTCACCTCGACCGTGCCGATCTCCGCGACGCGGCCGGCATCATTGCGGCCGAGATCGAGCAGCATCAGATGTTCGGCGCATTCCTTGTGATCGGCGAGGAGTTCCGCGGCAAGCCGCTCATCCTCGGCGCGTGTCTGACCGCGCCAGCGGGTGCCGGCGATGGGCCTGATCGTGACCTTGCCGTCCCGCACCCGCACCAGAATTTCCGGGCTCGAACAGACGATCTGAAAGGAACCAAAATCGAGATAGCACAGAAAGGGAGCCGGATTGACCCGCCGCAGCGCCCGGTAGAGCAAGAAGGCAGGCAGGGCGAAAGGCGCCGAAAAGCGCTGCGAAAGCACGACCTGAAAAATATCGCCGGCACGGATATAATCCTTGGCGCGCTCAACCATATCGAAAAAGCGCGCTTCCGGCGTGTTGGAATGCAATTCACCGAGCCCTGCGGCAGGATTGGCGGGGGCTGGCACGGGCAGCGGCCCTTCGAGGCAGGCGATTGCGCCTTCGAGCCGCTCGATGGCGCAGTCATAGGCGGCGCGAAAAGCCGCCGCCTTGTCCGGCCGCAATGGCGTGACGATAAAGATTTCGTCGCGCACCGCGTCGAAGACGACCATGAGGGTTGGGCGCAGCAGGACAGCGTCTGGCACGCCGATCGGATCGGGCTTGGCTTCCGAAAGGCGCTCCATCTCGCGCACCATGTCATAGCCGAGATAGCCGAAAATCCCAGCCGCCATCGGAGGTAGGTCGTCCGAGGGCGGGATTTGCGAATCTATGATGAACTGCCGCAGCGACTGAAGCGGCGGGCCTTCACAGGGCGTGAATGCCTCCGGTTGCGTCAGGGCCGCACGGTTGATTTCGGCCTTATGCCCAAAAACCCGCCAGACAATGTCCGGATCAAGCCCGATCATCGAATAGCGTCCGCGCGCCGCCCCGCCCTCGACCGATTCAAGAAGAAAGATCCGCCCCGCGCGGGAAGCCGAGAGCTTCAGGAAGGCGGACACGGGCGTCTCAAGATCTCCGGCAATCCGGATCGAGATGAGGCAAGGCTTGCCCGCGTCATAGCTTGCCGCGCAGGCCTCGATGGAAGGCTCGAACATGGACCCTGTGCTTAAAGCTCGTCAGCCGCGACGCCGGTTGCGGCCGCAAAAGCCTTGGCGTTCAGCTTCACGCCGATGTCGCTTTCGAGCGTGGCCAAATATTGCGTCAGAATATCCTCATTGAGACCGGCCTTGACGTCGCCCGCGATATTGGTGATCTCGGGCGCCGCGGCATCGAAAGGCGGCGTGGACGAGTCCGTGACCTGGAAGAGGATGCGGCCGCCGTCTTCGCTTTCGACCGAGCTAGCCCGGTGCACCGGCACGTTGAAAATCTGCGTGACGACATTGAGGGCGAGCGGCGTTGACATGCCACGCCGTACACCCGTCGCATGCTTGACCTCGAGCCGGCCCTCCGCCGCGGCGATGGCGGCAAGACTCTCGCCCGCGTCGAGCTTCTTGGTGAGCTCCGCTGTCTTGGCGATTAGGAGTTTACCCGCCTGATCATCGTGCCAGGCTTTCGCGACTTCGGCTTTGGCTTCCTCGAACGTCTTGTCGCGCGCCTTGTCGATCCTGGTCACTTCGAACCATTGGTAGCCGCCGCCCTTCACCCGCAAGGTGTCGTTGTCGACGCCGACGTCGGAAGCAAAAGCCGCTTTGACGAGCGCCGTGGCGTCGACTAGGTCTTTTGTCGGCACACCTTTTCGGTCGTTGCCGGCGGCATCGATCGCCTCAATCACGCGCGGCTCGAGCCCAACGCCTTGCGCCGCGTCGGTCAGCGATTTGCCGGAGGTGCGGGCGTCCTCGATCGCATCATGCAGACGGTCGATCTCCTTTTGAGCCCGCTGCAAGGCGATCTCGCGCTTGATCTCGCCTGAGACCTCGGCAAAAGGCTTGACGGTCGAGGGGAAGATTTTCGAAACCCGGACGAGGACCGTGCCGAATTGCGCCTTGACGGGGGCGCTGACCTCGCCCTCCTTGAGCGAAAAGGCGGCTTCGCCGACGGCTTCATCCACGAGCGCCTTCCTTGAGACCGTGCCGAGGCTTGCGTCCTTGCGCGTGAGATTCTTCTCCTTCAGGAGATCGTCAAAATTCTTGCCTCTGCCGAGCTCTGTCTGGGCCGCTTTCGCCTCCTCTTCATTTGCATAAAGGATTTGTTCGACATCCCGCTTTTCCGGGGCACCGAAGCGGTCGGTCTTGACTTCCTCGTAACGGGTAAGCGCGTCCGCGTCCGAGACGTCCTCGGGCTTGGCGATCGAGGAAGGCGTCACCATCAAGAGGACGAGGCTGCGATATTCAGGCACCCCATAGAGGGGAAGATTCTCGTCGTAGAACTTCTTGAGTTCCTGCTGCGTTGGGGCTTGCAGGGCACCCACCGCCGAAAAGGGGATGAGGACATAATCGACGCTGCGTGATTCGGATTGATAGCGGTGCATGGCGTCGAGCAGGGCCTGAGGCAACTGGAGGCCGCTCGTCAAGGTGTCAACGATCTCGCGGCGTGTCTTTGCGGCCCGTTGCTCGCGCAGATAGAGCTTTTCGGTCAAGCCTTCGTCGCGCAGGAAAGTCTCGAAGACCTGCCGATCGAACTGCCCCGAAAGGCCCTTGAAATTCTCATCCTCGAGGATCGAATTGCGGACCGCTTCCTCGCTGACCAGGAGTCCGAGCCGGCGCGCCTGATCGTCGAGCGCCGCCTCGCCGACAAGCTTTGAGAGCACCTGCCGGTCAAGCCCAAACTGGTGCGCTTCCTCATTGGTGATGCTGCGCCGTTCGAGGCGCTGCAGGCGGCTTAATTCGCTCTGATAGACATTGCGGAAGGTGTCCACGCTGATCTCGGTCTTGCCGACCTCGGCGAGCGCATGCGAACTGAAGCCGCGGAAAACATCCCCGATGCTCCAGAATATCCCGAAGCTGATAATGATCAGAGTCATCAGGGTCGCCAGGGCGAGGCGTCCGATCAGGCCTTGTGCATGGTCCCGCATGGACTGGAGCATGGGAAAGGGTCTCTCTTGGCTTTTGCTTTGCGAAGGATTTGGACGTTGCGAAGGATTTGGACGTTGCGAACTGAAAGGAACGCGGGACGCCGGCGGAACCCGGGCTTTTCCTCGCGTGGCGAGGACTATAAGAAGATCACGCCGCCCATGCAATCGGTGTCGAAGGCGCGCCCTTTCACTTGAACCTATCATGGTGCCAATATTTTTGATTGGAAACTGACGCGCATGACAAACCGCCCCCGTCCGCTCATTGCCGGCAATTGGAAAATGAATGGCTTGCGTGAAAGCCTGGGTGACGTCGCCTTGGTTCGCGCCGCGGTTGCGGCGGGTGGCGCAGGCCAGGCGGAAGTTGTGCTCTGTCCACCGGCAACATTGCTCATGGCAGCGAGGCTCATTTGCGAAGGATCCGCCGTCGCGCTTGGCGGCCAGCATTGCCATGAGGGCGTAAATGGTCCTTTCACCGGCGATATCTCGGCCGAAATGCTCAAGGATGCCGGGGCATGCTTCGTGATCCTGGGCCATTCGGAACGCCGCTCCGGCTATAATGAGGGCAATGCCAGTGTCCGGGCGAAGGCGGCAGCCGCGATACGCGCAGGACTGGTCGCGATTGTTTGCGTCGGCGAGACTTTGGCCGAACGGCAAGCGGGAACAGCCTGGGCGATCGTCAGCGCGCAACTCGCCGGTTCGATCCCGCCGGAAGCCAGTTGTGACAATCTGGTCATTGCTTATGAGCCGATCTGGGCGATCGGTTCAGGCCTGACGCCGACGCTCAAGGACATCGAGGCGATGCACGGGGCGATCCGCGATCAGATGAATGCGCAAATCACCGGGCAGGCCGGCGGCCTGCGCATTCTCTATGGGGGATCGGTCAAGCCCGCCAATGCCAGCGACTTGCTGCACGCCGAGAATGTCGATGGCGCATTGGTCGGCGGTGCTTCGCTCCGCGCGGCGGAGTTCATGAGCATAGCCGGCGTTTATCGCTGAAGAGTAAGGCCGGTGCAGCGATCGATCTCGGCGTTGTAATAGGCGAGTGCCTTTTCCAAATCGCCTGTCTGCCAAACTTCCGGCGTTCTCCTCGTCGACACGGAGTAGGCTTTGGCCAAAATTGTTTGACCACTTTCAAATATGACCTGCTTGAGGACAACGCCGGCTTCCATGAGAAGAATGCGTGTTTTGGACATGGCGGGTTCCCTGAGAAACATCAGGCCCCATTATTGCCGATTCCCAGCATTCGGCGATGGTTCAATTGGAATTCTCCACAAAATCCGCTTTATCCCCGAGCTGAACTTAAACCTTGAAAGCCCTGCGGCGTTTGATTCTTGATCATGGAAGCGATCCGAAATCATGGATGAGGACCGCCGACGCGAGATTTAAAGTGGGGAAAGCGAACTGGGATACGCCCTCCCCGCAAACTTGTGCCACAAAATCCTCGCACAGTTCTGCGCATCCATCCTCGGCCAGGGGAGGAAAGCGGCAAGCGGCGCGAAGCGGGCAAGAAGCGGATTTGAATCAGGCGCCACCGCCTCCGGGTTGAGACGGTCTGGTCAGATCCGTCAAGCGGCAAGGCAGACGCAAGTTCTTTCACACATTCTCAAACAAAGGTTCGGCTGTGGGCCGGATGTGAGGTGCAAGGCATCCTATTCTCGTCCGTGGCCTTATCCCCGTGAAGCTGTTGTTGAAAACAAGCGGAGAGAAGGCTGGCGGCTTGCGTAGGATTCAATCGCGGGTGTAGCCTGCTTGGTATCGTACTCGACGCCTTCAACCGAAGGGAAATGGATTTCACTTTCCCGAATGTGCTGAACGGCTTTGCTGAAAGTGGGGGCGCGAGATGGGACGCTGGCCTGCAACCAGCAGAAACGGCAATGCGAATGTTTCGGAGCCCTTTTGCCGTTCTCGCCCACACGGAATGCCGTGGCGTCGGTTGGGCAAGGATGTATCAATTGGGCAAGGGTGAATGATAAGAAGAGCTGCCTAATTCGGGCGATCCCGAAGAAGGCTTAGGCAAAGGGATTGCATCGAAGTTGCTGTCCATTCAATGTTGCGATGTTGACAGAGTGTGGCGGAACGACGGGTTGAGGAAGGCGGGCGTGTCCAAAGCCGGGGAGAATGAGCCCACCAGGACCCACTTCGGCAAGGTGCAAGAAGCTTTGTTTGAACGCATCCCGGCGAAATGGATGAGGGCAGGCTCTTGGTTCAAAGCGGCAAGCATCTAGGAGGGCTTGATGTCCTGGACCAATGAACGAATAGATTTGTTGCAGAAGCTTTGGCTCGAAGGCTGTAGCGCGAGTCAGATCGCGAATGAGCTTGGGGCAGGGATCACCCGAAATGCGGTCATCGGAAAGGTCTATCGATTAGGTCTTTCCGGCCGCTCCAAAACGGAAGAGGCATCGGCGTCGTCGCCAGCAGCGCCACCAAAAGCGTTGCGCCGCGCGGCGTCAGTCCGCAGCTGCCAAGCCGCGATCAGCCAAGCCACCATCGGCAATATCGCGCTAGACCTT
>DATJTB010000064.1:0-10928 GCA_035503795.1 Methylocella sp. | reverse complement strand
CTTGGAACTGGCAATGCGGTGCTCGCCGCGCGCGCTGCCATCGCACGAGGCTATGACGATCTCCTCGTCGTCTTCGCCGATACACCCTTGGTGCTTCCCGAAACCTTCATAAGGCTGCGCCAACTTCTGGTAGAGGGTCGGAATGCGGTCGGCGTCCTTGGCTTCGAGACGGAGAACCCCGCCGGCTATGGACGGCTGATTCTCGAAGGAGGCGAACTCACGGCCATACGCGAGGACCGCGATGCAGTCGGCAACGAACGGAACATCAAGAGTTGCAACGCCGGCCTCATGGCGCTCGACGGACGAAGAGCCTTGTCCCTGCTCGACGCGATCGGCAATGCCAACAGCAAGAAGGAATATTATCTCACAGACGTCGTCGCCGTCGCCCGATCGCGCGGCCTTCACGCCGCCGTCCATCTGGCGCCCGAGGCGGAGGTTCAAGGCGTCAACGATCGTGCCCAGCTGGCGGCCGCGGAAGCCGTGCTGCAATCCCGTCTGCGCGCCCGCCTCATGCAGGAGGGCGTCACCATGATCGATCCTTCGAGCGTCATCCTCGCTTTCGATACCGAGCTCGGCCGCGATAGCGTCATTGAGCCGCATGTCATCTTCGGTCCTAACGTCAGGATCGGCGAGAATTGCCTCATCCGCTCCTTCTCATATCTCGAAGGCGCTGTGGTGAGCGACCATGCGGTGATCGGCCCATTCGCAAGGCTGCGCCCCGGCGCGGCGATTGGACCTGACGTTCACATCGGCAATTTCGTCGAGGTCAAGGCCGCGACTGTCGGCGCGGGAACCAAGATCAATCACTTGAGCTATATTGGCGACGCCACGATCGGGGCCGGAACGAATGTCGGAGCCGGAACGATCACCTGTAATTACGACGGCTTTGGCAAATCCAGGACGGAAATCGGTTCCGGAGTGTTCGTCGGTTCCAACAGCACGCTTGTTGCCCCCGTCAAGGTCGGGGACGGGGCCTATCTCGGCGCCGGTTCCGTGATCACGAAGGATGTTGCAGAAGACGCGTTGGGCCTCGGCCGCGCGCGCCAAGTGGATAAACTCGGCTGGGCCAAAGCGTTCCGCACCAAGAAGCGCCGATAGGTTCGTCCTCTAACGAAAGCAGATTTCTCATGTGCGGAATCGTTGCCATGCTCGGCCGGTCGCCGGTCGCCGGTTCATTGATCGAAGCACTACGTCGGCTTGAATATCGCGGCTATGATTCAGCCGGCCTCGCGACTTTGGAAGCCGGACATCTGACCCGCCGGCGGGTCAGCGGCAAGCTGAATAATCTGGCAGCTCTGCTCGACGCCGAGCCGCTTTCCGGCACGATCGGCATCGGCCATACTCGCTGGGCGACCCACGGTAAGCCGACAGAGGCCAATGCGCACCCCCATGTCAGCGGCCGGGTCGGCGTTGTCCATAATGGGATCATCGAGAATTTTCGTGCCCTTCGCGGCGAGCTGACCGCCAAGGGGCGTGAATTTTCCTCGCAGACCGATTCGGAAATCATCGCCCACCTTGTTGATGAGGCGATGCAGGGCGGCCTGACCCCGCTTTCCGCCGTGGCGGCCGTCCTGCCGCGTCTTGCCGGTGCCTTCGCGCTGGCCTTGATCTTCGAGAGTGAGGACAATCTGCTGATCGGCGCGAGCCGCGGCGCACCGCTCGCCGTCGGTTTTGGCGAAGGGGAGCGGACCGGCGAGATGTTTCTAGGCTCCGACGCCTTGGCGCTCGCTCCCTTCACGACTTCGATCACTTATCTGATGGATGGCGATACGGTCGCACTAACCTACGGGGGAGCACAGTTTTATGATTCCGCGGGAAAGCCTGTTGAGCGGCGCAAGACATCAACACCCGCCGCCTTCCTGATCGACAAGGGCAAATATCGGCACTTCATGGCCAAGGAGATTTATGAACAGCCGGAGGTCATTGCTTGGACGCTGGGCCACTATCTCGACATGGCGGCCGCCCGCGCTGCCTTGCCCTTCGATCTGCCGGCCGATCCGACACGCTTGCAACGACTGACAATCTGTGCCTGCGGCACTGCCTATTATGCGGGTCTCACGGCCAAATATTGGTTCGAGCGCTTTGCCCGCCTGCCGGTCGATGTCGAGATTGCATCCGAATTCCGCTATTCCGACGTTCCACTCGAAGCGGGCGGCCTCACGCTACTGATCTCCCAATCGGGCGAGACGGCGGACACTTTGGCCAGTCTGCAAGCGGCGCGGGCGGCAGGCCAGAAAATCCTTTCCATCGTCAATGTGCCCGCCTCGACCATGGCACGGACCAGCGATCTCGTCGCCCCGACACTTGCCGGTCCTGAGATTGGCGTGGCCTCGACAAAGGCCTTCACCTGCCAGCTCGCCGTGCTCGCCTGCCTGGCGGTCGCTATCGGGCGCGCCCGCAGAACGATTGATGAACAGACGGAAGCGCAGCTCGTCGAAAAGCTCATGGCGATCCCTGGGCTGATCGCGCAGGCCCTGAAGGTCGAGAGCGCCGCCGAAACCATCGCCCGTGAGATAGGCAAGGCGCGCGACGCACTCTATCTCGGCCGCGGCACTGCCTATCCCCTGGCCCTCGAAGCGGCGCTGAAACTCAAGGAGATTTCCTATATCCATGCCGAGGGCTACGCGGCGGGTGAATTAAAGCATGGCCCGATCGCCCTTATCGATGAGACCATGCCGGTCATCGTGCTCGCCCCGCGCGACGGCATTCGGCTCGAAAAGACAGTCTCGAACATGCAGGAAGTCGCGGCTCGCGGCGGAAGGCTCATCCTGATCGGCGACAAGGCGCTCACCGAAGAGTTCGCCAAAGAGACGGCGGGCGCCCTCGTCATGCCGGATGTGGCGCCGGAATTTGCCGCGATGGTCTATGCGGTGCCGATCCAGCTCATCGCCTATCATACGGCCGTGGTGATGGGCAAGGATGCCGACCAGCCGCGCAATCTCGCCAAAAGCGTCACGGTCGAATAGGGCCGGCCGCTGCACGCAGCGCCTGTCTGCGGTCATGCACGACCGTAATTGGCCGACGAGGAATCGCCGCAAATGCGACCCGCATCCCGTCATCCGACGGGCTCATGCGCTGTATTTCTGCCTCTCGGATCAAGCTGATAGCGCCGGTGAAGCGCCTGCACCTCCTGCCACAGGATTTCCTTCAGCCGGTCCGGCGCGAAAATCGTCACCTTGCCGCTCCAGCTCATCAAATGGCGGGCAATTTCGAGCAGACCTCCGGCGGTAAACCGCACGATGAGCGCGCCGTCCGGCTCGTCGCTGAACAATTGTGTCGGATGAAACAGAAACGCCCGCGCGTCCTCCGCGACTTCGGCGTCGAAGCGCAGGATGATGGTCTCCGGCTCTTCCTGAAAGACACCGAAGGAGCGCGCCGTATAGGCAGCGAGGTCGAAATCGGCTGGCGGCCGGCCCGTCTCTTCGAGCAATTCGAGATGGCTCATCCGGCTCAGCCGGAAGAGCACCGGAGCCGGCTTGCCGGGGCTGCACCCGACGAGATAATAGCGCGCGGCGAAAAGCAGCCCATAAGGGATCACCTTGCGCCGGCGCGCGGTTCCCGCCTCGCAGTCCCCATAGAGGAAGCTCACCATCCGCTCGCTAAGCAGCGCCTGTCTGAGCTTTGATAAAAGGCTCGCATCGCCGAAAGGCCGTGGCCCGACCTGCCGCGCGATCGCTTCGCTGCGCAGCAGCGCCTCGATGTCCGGCGCGAGGCGGTTGCGCTCGCTGGCCCTGAGGCTCGCCTGGATCTTGCGGTTGAGCGAGCGCAGGATCTCGGCGCGTTTCGGATCGCGCGCCATTTCATGAGCGCGGGCGGCCTTTTCAAGCTCGGCCAGTTCCTCCGGAGTCGGGGCGGTGGCGAAACTGCCGATCGACCGGCCGGACAGGCGGAAGCGGATCAGACGGCCATCCTCGATCCGGTCGAGTGGCCCGAGTATCTGTTCGATCGCGGCGCGCCGCCGCTCGATCGTGCGCCGCTGCACCCCGCAAAACGCCATCATCTCCTCGGTCGTCAGGCCTTCGGCATGGGCGGCGAGTTCCAAGGCGAGGCGCAGCAGCTCGGCCGGCTTTTCGCTCCTCATGGATCCCCCTCATTGTCGATGCGTCCGTATATGACGGAGCCCGGCAATTTATGGGACCGTCCCAACAGGAGGTCAACATGCACGCCCTTGAACGCGACATGCTGCGCCCGATCTATTGGATCCGGCAACCGCGCGCCGCTTCCTGTTCGAGGTGCATTTCCTGCCGATGAACGCACGACAGATGGCCCTGGCCTTCCACCGCGCCTTCGGCGTGGATTGCCCGGCAGACATTGTGAAGCTTGACCCGCTGACGCCCGGCGATTTCGCTGTGGTGGCGAGAAAAGCCGCAGCAATCGGCGAGCCTGATCCCCTGCAGCTTACGCAATGGCTGAGGGAGGAAGTGAGCGCGAAGCCGGAGGGACAGAAGATAAAGATCGGATTTTGATGGGATCTAAATAAAACCGAAATTGGAATAAGATTTTTTATAGTAAGGGGGAAACTTATGTCTCAGTCGTTCCACTATGTTAATTTTAATCCTTGGGTCGGCGAACATTATGCAACCGGCTTATGGGGGCGTAAATTACTCATAATTGGCGAATCTCACTATACACAATGGGACGGTGAGACTCATAATTTGTCACATGAGATTACGCGAGAATGTGTCTTAGAGATATTGAATGGTGAAGGAGGGGCACCTTATTGGTCGAGAGTGTTAAACAGAGTAGGTGGAGATGAGTATAGGTCTCGGCGTTCTGATTTTTGGAATCAGGTAGCATTCTACAACTTTATCCAATCGCAGCTCAACGGTGGCGCAGGAACGAGACCAACTCTAACCCAGATCAAAGAAGCGGGTTCAGCTTTTGAAGAAGTAGTTAAATATCTCAAGCCCGAAAGAATAATCGTGACGGGCCGCACAGTTGGCCGTTATTTTAAAAAAATTCCTGGCTACCAACAGCTGACATCCCTACGGACGGAGAGTGAACCACTTCCCGTCGGCTACTTTAATTTCACTCAGAAAAAGAACTTCATCACCATCACGGGTCATCCTAGGAGCGCTTATTTCCCTCGTAGTTTAAGCCCCGTTCTCAAAGAATTTATAGAACGAGACTTTGACTCAGAATAAGTAACACTAGAGCCTAATCTTTATTTACTGTGATTTAATGAGCACGTTTTATGAATAACAATCAAATGCGACACAGCGGCTGCAAGCTGCTTACATTGACTGGAAACGAACTAAACCACTCAAAGAAGTTTGCCCGGGGTTCGCTTCATATCGAAGTCGAACAGCTGATAGACCGGGCAAACCAAAACTTTACGGGACAGAACTTTCGAACATGCCGATAGCCTCACACGGCGCGGAAAGATTTCGCGAAACGCCCGAGCGCAGCTGATGCGTCCATAAATGACGCAGCTTATCGATAAGGATCTGACGGCCGGCAAACTCATGAGCGTGCCGAGGCCAAAATCACAGTCTCGAAGAGAAAGGTCATATCAGATGGCGATCGGAAATGTCGTTCAATGCGGCTCCTCCCTTTATGTCTATGATGAGGGCGGAACGCAGATTGGCACGATTGCGATGGGGGCCAATGATCGATTGCTCGGTTATACTTCGTCAACCGTGAGTGTCTGGCGGGCTTCCACCATTTTCACTTATGGCGAGAAGGGCAATCCGCTCTCGACGGTCTTTGCCTGATGAGACCTGCCGGCCACGGCTCGCCCGCGCGGACGGGCCGGCAGGTTCCGTCAAATCCGGACGCATATAGGGTTTCGCCTGTACGTTTTCCTTGCGGCCGAAAAGCGGATGTGATTTAAATCCTCCATGGCTTGATCCTCTCAACATTCCTCGATTCCAACAGCACGGCGTTCGACGCCGCGCGTTGCTATTTGACAATCGAGGAGTTGATCATGCCGGAAATTACCCTCCGCATTAACCCGGAACTGGCCCGCGCGCTCTCCAAGAGCAAAGCTGGTGTGCGCGCCGTTCTTTCGACGGCGCGCCAGGCCCTGGCCATCGTCCAGGCCTCAGGCGGTCCTATCACTTACGCCCCCGTTTCTCTGCCCGACGGCGGGGGCTGCGCGATGAGTGCAAGGGCCGAGAAGGGCAGGCTCGTCATCGATATCGACCGGCCGGATACGCTGATCGCCGGCCGTGGCGTCGTCCCCGCGCCCCAGAAGACAAATCGTAAAGAAATGAAGGAGACAAAATCATCGCCGGTTCGCCGGCGATGAGGGGGCAGGGAAAGCCCACCAGGCTATTGTGCCATGCGTGGCTACAAGTGCTGAAGTCATCGTCCCCTCGTGCCGGTAGTCCGCCACGTGGGCCGGACGTTCTCGATCTTCTTTGGCGGCGTACGACGCTTTTGTGTGCCGTCTCCAGCGTCTAACGAAGGGTTACGCCGTCAATGGTCACAAACATTTGTGACCCGACAGCCGCGCAGGCCGGCTCTATCCTGGCGAGCGCCTTCGAAGGAAAGCGCTCTAGATCCATCATCAAGATCAGCCGACCAGAAGCCGCGCCGTCACCATGCAATAGAGCAGCGGGATCGAGAGGACGAAATTGGCGCGCGATGTCAGCATCGCCAAACGCGCCGATTTCGCCTTGGCGTCGTCATCGGCGGGAACGAGCCCCAGCACTTTTTGCTGGTTCGGCCAGATGATGAACCAGACATTGAAGGCCATGAGGAGACCGATGAGGGCGCCGGTGATGATGGTGAGATTGTGGACCGCGCTGCTCGTCGAAAACACGATGAGCCCCGTCACCACCGTGGCGAGGGCCGACCAGCGGAACCACCACAGCGCCTCAGGCGCGATATATTTGCCGATCGCCGGTTTGAGCTCGGCGGGAATCATCGGCATGACGGGGGTCTGGACGAGATTGAAATAATAGAGAAGCCCGATCCAGGTGATCCCGGAGATGACATGCAGGACGGTGAAGAAGGCGCCGAAAAAGCCGGCGCCCAGATAGCCGAGATGATAGACAATGATCAGCACGACGGCGAGGCCGGAACCGAGCCCGATGGCCGGATAGGGTTTTTCGAGAAATCGGGCTAGTTTTTCGAGTAGGCTTGATGCGGTTTCGTCAATCTCAACCATGGGCTTGCTCCTGGGCTCTTGAAGATGGTTGGCAATGGCCGCGGCAGAACAACCTCATCCTCGGCCCGGCCAACGCAAAATCAGGGAATTCATGGACTCATGGGATCGAGAGAGACGTCCGGCGGCGCATCGCCGGAGGCTCGCTCGAAGGCGCCCGGCGGCGCCCAGCGGATAAGCTAGAACGATTATAGATCTTTTGCCATAACCATCCCCCAATGACCGGTGGATGGCCCACCTTACTTTCCCCATTCCAATCCTTGTTCCAGTTATTGCTATCATAAACCCTATAGAATTACTATTCTACCTCAAAAATAAAAGTCGAACGAATAGTCTCCTTGTGATAGATCAAACGAGCTTATCGTTCTATGTGGTAGGAAGCCAGCGATCATCTCAAAAGGTGCGGACATAATAAACTCAAGGAGATTGACATGGACCGTCGTGAATTCTTTGCCGTGGCCGGAACCATCGCCGCGGCGGCCACGGCTTCGAACGCCTTTGCACAAGCTGGGATGGATGCCGACATGCATCCGCCGAAATATAAGGAACTCGAGGAGACCGCCGCGCATTGCACCCTGACGGGCAATGATTGTTTGCGGCATTGTCTCAGCATGTATAAGATGAAAGACACCAGTATGTCGGATTGTGCCGACGCGGCCTATCAGCTCGTCTCGGCCTGCGATGCGCTTGCCACCCTAGCCGCAGTCAATTCGGAACACACGGGCCATTTCGCCAAAGTGGTCGCAATGATTTGCCGGGACTGCCAAAAAGAGTGCGAGAAATTTCCCAAGATCGCCGAATGCAAGGCTTGCGGCGAGTCCTGCAAGGCCTGCGCCGCGGAATGCGACAAGGTCGCAGCCTGAAATCGGCTTCTGGGAAGTGAAATGTCTCTATTCATCTCCCTTCATCCGGCCCCTGAGCCCAGCCTTTGAGCCATGTGCATGGAGCGCGGCCTTGCCGGTCGCGCTCCGACACCTATTGTAAAGTCGGTGTTTCATTATTGCGCCACCTTTGCCGCTCCTGAGAGAAAAGTAGCACGCATTTAAATTCTCATAAGTGGCAGGTCTACAATCGCGGCGCGCAGACCCCTACAAGGTCAAGAAGCCGGCGATAGGACGTGTTGATGAATTGATGACATTCCATTGATTAGCCTTGATAACATTGCCTTGATGATGAGGCTTTGATAAATACCGCTACCCCGGCTTCATCAGGCTCAAGATGACCATGGTCAGCATTGCCAATCCTTCAAGGTTCCTGAGACTGGCCGAGATCCTGGTACCGACCCTTGCCGCCTTGACCGCGGTTTTTTTGGGTGTCGGCCTCTATCTTTCCCTCTTTGTCGCGCCGCCGGATTATCAGCAGGGCGAGACGGTACGGATCCTTTATCTGCATGTGCCAGCCGCCCTGCTCATCACGCTGATCTATCTCGTCATGGTCTCGGCGGCGCTCGGGACACTGGTCTGGCGCCATCCGCTGGCCGATGCGGCGCAAAAGGCGGCGGCGCCCCTTGGGGCCGGCTTCACCCTGCTTTGTCTTGGCACGGGCGCGATCTGGGGCAAGCCCATGTGGGGAACGTGGTGGGTTTGGGACGCCAGGGTCACCTCGGTGCTTGTCCTCTTTCTGATCTATCTCGGCCTTGTGGCGCTGTGGCGGACGATCGAGGATCCAGGCCGCGCGGCACGCGCCGCAGCGATCTTCACTCTGGTCGGCGCGGTCGATCTTCCGATCATCAAATTTTCCGTGGATTGGTGGAATACTCTGCATCAGCCGGCTTCCATCCTCCGCAGCGGCGGTCCAACGATCGACCCTTCGATGCTGGGACCGCTCGTCGTGATGCTGATCGCCTTTATCTTGCTTTTCACCACGCTCCTTCTCATCGCGATCCGCAATGAAATCCTGCGCCGTCGGCTGCGCCGCCTCTCCATTCTGGCGGCGGATCGCGGCGAGCCCCGTCCGGTTTCAACCTCAGCCTGGTCGGCCGCCTATGAGCCATGATCCACACTTTGGCTATATCATCGCCGCCTATGCGCTGGCCCTGGTGATCGTGGCCTCCATGGCTGCCTCCCTCCTGGCCGATTATCTGAGGCTGAAACGGGCACTCGCCGCGTTTGATCATCAGGAGCCGGCGTCGCAAGATGAGACTTCAAGCGCGCCGGACAAGGAGCTCTGACGTGCCGGCCTTCCCGCCGCGCGGCAAAGCGGAGCGGCAAGCCGGGAGTCGGCCATTCCTGGTTTTTCTGCCGCTTCTGATTTTTCTGGCACTCGCAGGCCTGTTCTATATCCGACTCTTCGGGGGAGACGCCTCGCTCCTGCCATCGGCCCTGATCGGCCGGCCGGCACCCATTTTTGTCTTGCCCCCGGTCGACGGACTTGCCGGCAAGCCGGGATTTTCCGACGCCGATCTGCGCCAAGGCAAGGTAAGCCTCGTCAATGTCTTCGCCTCCTGGTGCGTGCCCTGCCATGAGGAACATCCGCTGCTGTTGAAGCTGGCCGCGGACCCGGCGCTTGTGAACGCCAGCGTGCAACTCATCGGGCTCGCCTATAAGGACGATCCTGCCAATATCCGCCGTTTCCTCGTGCAGAAGGGGGACCCTTTCGCGCGAATCGGTGCTGATCGAACAGGCCGCACTGCCATTGATTTCGGAGTCTATGGTGTGCCGGAGACCTATGTGGTGAAAGGGGATGGGACGATCGCCTATCGCTTCGTCGGACCGCTCAGCGAAGAGGCCTATCGCTCGACCCTTTTGCCTGAAATCGAAAAAGCACAACATTGATAGGTCAGAGCCTGTTCCAGCTGAAATGCGCGCGGCATTGCGCCTGCACGAAGCGGCAGGAACTAACGAAACCTTCATTTGAAGCTTGAAATGAAATTGGGTAACCCTCGGGTCGTTGGAGCGGATCTCGTTGAGGCTCCGGCTCGCCACGCTCCCCGTTCTAGCTACATCTGGAGAACATCCATGAAACTGGGTTTGCCCGTCACCTTGATCGCGCTTGCGATTGTTGGATCCGGGGTTGTCTTCACATCCATGACCAGCCTTGCTGAACAAACGACCGCTTCTTCGGATAAGCGCGGATTTGAGTTTTCGGCCACCGACCGCGCCGCTTTCTTCGATGCAAAGATCGCCGCTCTGCATGCTGGGCTGAAGCTCAACCCAGAGCAGGAAAAGCTCTGGCCGGCCGTGGATACGGCGCTGCACAATGCCTTTAAGAACACGGTTGAACGATTCGAGAAGACCAAGAACGCGCTGCATTCTGAAAACCTCGTCGACCGGCTTCGCGCGCGGGGCGAAGCCGCCGTGGCGCGAGGCGAGAACCTCGAAGCGCTCGCCGATGCAAGCTCGCCCCTCTACGCGACCTTGACGGAAGATCAGAAGCATCGTCTCCCCTTCCTCCTGCGCCAGTTCCGGCCGCATGGCTTCCATCACCATTTCGCCTTCTACGACCGGCATGACGGAGACGAAGGTGAGCATCATGGGTGGGGCCACGAGGGGGATCATCCCGCTCCGACCGATCGCTGAGACTATCGGACCCAAAATCCCGCCAGTTCAAGGCCTTCGCGTTAACGCCTCAATGATTGGGAATGCAATGCGGTGCCAAAGTGGATGCGGGTTTTGCCCCGAGCGCCGGCTCGCTTGCCGAATTTGACAGCTCAATCAAATGGGTGGTGAGGGCCGCGCCGTGCATCCCGCCGAGGGCAATACCAACGGATGGCACGGCAGAGCTCACCGGCGGAGTAAGAGACGCGGGGGCAAGTGTGGTCGAATCCTCAAGCGTAGGCGAATCATTGTCCCCGTCGATGCCGACGATATCGGTCCGG